>DASUJR010000193.1:0-18256 GCA_036279175.1 Candidatus Acidiferrales bacterium
ACCAGGAGAATTCAAGCTAACCCAGGACGGGACACACAAGAGGCGGGCAAATCGGATGCTGGTTCTGCGGCAATGCGATAGCATAAAGGCGAATGGAAAACGTTGAGCCGAAACAGCCCGCCGGAGACGGTTCCGCAAGCGGCTATCCCAACAACGAACGGCCCGTCACGCGACGCAGCTTCGGAAAAGCGATCGCCGGCGGAATCGCAGGCCTAATCGTCGCGGGATTGTGGGGGCTGCGCGAGTGGTATCACAGGCGACTCGCTCCGATTCGCGTAATCGCGGAGACGAACGAGATTCGGGTTCGCGGATCGAAGATCTTTCAGTACCCCACCGACGTTGAGCCGTGCATTCTGGTGCGGACGACAGAGACGGACTACGTCGCGTACAGCCGTTTGTGCACCCATAATTCCTGCCCGGTGTTCTGGCATCCGGAGGACAACGCGCTGGCATGTCCGTGCCATGGAGGGCTGTTCTCCATAACGAACGGAGCGGTGCTGCAGGGACCGCCGCCGCGTCCACTGCCGCGCGTTCTGCTACGGATCCGAGGAAACGATATCCTCGCCGTAGGAATGTCGAATACCTGAAGGCGCACGGCGCGAGCGTAACTGAATGGGCGCGTTCAGACGGGTCGGCACAAGAAGCGGCAACCATTCGATGCGAAAATGCGTCGTTATATTCGGGGATACAGCGGAAGCACAGGTATTTGCGCGCGGCCCTTCGGATGTAATTGCGCCTCAACGGCGGAGTTATATAGCCGGCAGCTTGAGCGCCAGGTCGTGAAAGGGCCAAAGGAGACGCACGGTGAAGAACCTTTTGCTTGGCGCGGTCTTGGCCGCACTGGCGGGCGCGGCGGCGATACAGGCCGCTCCGAAGCCTGCCCAGCCTGACAGGTCCCTGAAGATTTTCCTCTCTCCGGCGTCGAACATTCCAAAAGCCGACGTCATGAAAAACCTCAGCGACAAATGTCCGAACGTTACGATCACGCTGGACTCGAAGAAGTCGGACTACATGGTTGAGGCTCGCTGGATGCCGTGGGGCCGATACGACTTCACCGTGTTCAAGCATGGCGGCGACGCCGTGTACGGCACGCAAACGAGTTTCCTGCACAACGCAGTGAAAGACGTTTGCCACTACATAAACACGCATCAGCCCTGATCATTTCTTGCATAACTGTTTAGGGATGGACGCGACACTGAGGAAGAGCGACACGGGCAGGATATTGCTGTTTCATCGGACCACAGGCCCTCGTGCGTCAGCCATATTGACTGAGGGTTTTCGCGATGGGCTAATTCACTACGGATTGAGAACGACATTAGAAGGCGTTTGGGTTTCGAATGTTGCGCTCAGGCCGGATCAAGGCGTGAAAGGCGAGGCCGTGTTGCGCATCGACATCGAGCTGGGCGAAGAACAACTCGCTGAATACGAATGGAAAGAGGAGCGACTGAAACACCGCGAGTGGCTGATTCCTGCGAAGGTGCTCAACACTCGCGGGCACATAGCTCTCGACGGTTGTCAATCGAACGCGAAACGAGCGTGCGGTCCGGCGCCGTGAGGCGATGTGGACGCGCTTGTTCTTCTCGATTTCGATAACACACTTTGGAGCCGCCGCAACGGTCGATGCCTTAGGGATTCGCGCGAAGCGCCGTGGACACAGCGAACGATTGCCGCTATGCGTCAGAGGATGGCGGGGCGCAGTTTTGCCGGATTGGCGTGAATGGTGGTTGTCGCTGTTTCGAGACCAGGCGATGACGCAGAAACTTGGATCGCACCGGGCTGCTTCAGCGACTGAACGAATACCATGCAGAGGCCGTTGAACGCGCTGCGTTTTGCTTGCGTGAATGAAGCGGGCTTATCCGCCTCGTGGCAGCTTGGATCGCCGTTGCCGACGCCGATGAGCCGTCCCGGTCCACTCAGCTGAAATGTGACTTCGTTCATCGCGATCGGAACGACGCGACCATTCTGGCCAACGATTTCGACCGCGACAACCGAGACGTCCTCGCCATCGGCCGAGATGGCCGGACGATCGGGATGAAACGTAATCCGCTTTGGCGCGCCACTTGTTTCCCGCTTCGCAATAACAACGACTTTGCCGTTCGTCGACGCACGCGCTTCGAGCACCCCCGGCGCGTAGTTCACGCTCCACTGCACGTGCGAGTATTTTTCGACGCTCTGCGAGCCGAGACTCTTGCCATTCAAAAATAGCTCGACGCTCTGGAGATTCGTATAGCACCAAACCTGGATCGGCTGCCCTTCTTTGCCTTCCCAATTCCAATGCGGAAACAGATGAAGCATCGGTTTCGCCAGCCAGACAGATTGATAATAAAAATAGTTGTCCTTTGGGAACCCGCAGGTATCCATCGCGCCAAAATGTGAACTGACGCACGGCCAGCCGTAGGGCGAAGGCTCGCCGCGATAATCAAAGCCGGTCCACCCAAAGCTGCCGGCCAGGAACGCGCGTTCAGCGAATACTTTCCAGCAGCCCTCGAGAGTTGTCGTGTAACCCGGATGATTCACGTCGTACGCGCTCACGTAGCCCTTCGCTTTGTCGTTCGCATAAATTCCACGCGTCGAATAGTCGCTGCCTGATTCGGTACCAACCGTCGGCTGTTGCGGAAATTTGGCATGGAAATCATCGATGTTTTTCCCCATGTTCACGCCGCCATTGCCGCCCTGGCCGGCGTAGTTGAATCCCTGGACATCAACGACGCTCGAAACGCCTTCGCCCCAGCCCCAGTTCATGGCCATTGTTATGGGCCGAGTAGGATCCAGTTTGCGCGCGAGGCGTTTCATGGTGGCGGCGATACGCGCGCCACGCGGAGTGCCTTGCGACGGCTCTTCGTTGCCGATCGACCAGATCACGACGCTCGGATGATTGCGGTCGCGGCGGATCAGGCGATCGAGTTCGCTTAGGCCTTCGGGATCGGACGACATCATGCGCGTTTCATCCATCACGAGCATGCCGAGGCGGTCGCACGCATCGAGCAATTCAGGCGTGGGCGGATTGTGCGAGGTGCGGTAGGCGTTGCACCCCATTTCTTTCAGCCGCTCGACGCGGTAATACTGCAGGCGATCGGGTAGAGCCGAGCCGACTCCGGCATGGTCCTGATGGTTGCACGTGCCCTGAAGCTTCACCGGCGCGCCATTCAGGAAAAAACCCTTGTCCGCGTCGAAGCGGACGGTACGAATGCCAAAAGGAGTTTCCACGCGGTCGCTGCCCTGGCCATTCACCTCGACCGTTGCGACCAGCCGGTACAGGTTGCGCTCTTCAAGGGACCAAAGCAGAGGGCGATCGATGCTTGCCTTGGCAGCAAACGTGTGGCGCTTCCATGCCGCAACATCGGCTTTCTCTGATGCCATCTCCGCGACTATTTTGCCGTTCGGATCGAGAATGGACGCTTTTACGCGGCAGGTGGCAGCTGCATCGCTCTCGTTTTCGACTTCAACTTCAGCCGAAATCGCGGCTTGCGCGCCGCGAACTTCGCTCTGCACAAAAACGCCCCAGTGCGCGACGTGCAGGGGCGAGGTTTTCGTCAGCCATGCGTGACGATAAATCCCAGCGCCTTCGTAGAACCAGCCTGCCCCAAAAGTGGCGTCGACCCGCACGGTCAGAACGTTCTTGCCGCCATAGTTCGCGAAGTCAGTCAGGTCGAAGCGGCAAGGCGCGTAGCCGCTGAAATTCGTGCCTACGTAGAAGCCGTTGAAGACGATCATCGCATTCCGGAAGATGCCGTCGAACTCCACGGAAATGCGCTTGCCGGAATCCTCAGAGGGCAAATCGAAAGTGCGGCGAT
Source organism: Candidatus Acidiferrales bacterium (assembly GCA_036279175.1). GTDB lineage: Bacteria > Acidobacteriota > Terriglobia > Acidiferrales > UBA7541 > Palsa-295. Next base: position 3,795 of record DASUJR010000193.1, read on the forward strand.
ACCAACCGATGCTCGTCTCCGGATAATCCCGGCCAAGCGGCTTCGCACCGTGCGGAGGCAGGTGCGGTGCGTCGACGAAAGGCAGCTCGACGGCCCAGTCGTGAGGCAAGTCGATGGAGCGCCAACTGCTATCGTCGAACTTGAGTCCCGCCACTTTGGCGAGTTCGCCTGATTTAGCAAACGTCGCTACATCTTGCATCGCGCCGAACCCGAAATCCTTCGCGGGATCATCGGCATTGCCCAAATGAAAGCGCCAACCGAAGTCGAGGAGGAGCCGCTCGCGAAGAGAGGATGCGTCTGCGGGGTGCTGCGCGGCATGGTGAAGAAGATCAGGCAGAGACGCGTCCGTGGAGTCTGCCGTTGAATCTCCCCGCGACGATTCATCCGGCGACAGCGACGGGACTGCGCCGTTGGCGATACCTGCTGTCGCCGATGCGATCAAGCCCGCCTTCAGGACCTCGCGACGCGTCCATTTCGGCATCCCGACTCCCTCCTAAAAAATATCGAAGGCAATGCGACTGAACAGAAGTTTTAGAGTATACGCCCGGCATGTTGTGCAGGGGTTCGCTTTCGGCCGCGGACGAAGCTCCATCTGCGCGCCAGGATCACTGTGGCCGCGCGTCAGGCGAGGGCGTGGCCTGACGGGCGGTTTGAAGCGCTGAACAGCGCGCAAACTCGGCTTGGGCCTTGGCGCTCATTTTCTCGCGCTGATACACCTCGCCGAGGACGCAACGCAACGATGCGCGATCCGGCGAAAGTTGAGCAGCTTTCTCCAACTCCAATTGCGCTTCAGGAAAGCGACGCATGCTCGAATAGGCCTTTCCCAGTTCCTCATGCACGAGCGAAATCTGAGGAAATGCCGCGGCCGCTCGGACCAAATATGGCACGGCCTTTCCCGGTTGATTTTGACTGAGGTACAGCCGACCGAGAGCGACATACGGATCGGCGGATTTCGTCGCGGTGGCAGTCTGCCATTCGATGGAATTCTGATACGCCTGAAGCGCCTCGTCCTTTTGTCCCAACCCTTCGTACGACAGGCCGACATTATATTCAGCGACTACATTCTTCGGTTCGAGCTTCAGGCAATGCTCGAACGCTTCGATGGCCGGCAGATACTTCGTCTCGCTGTATTCCGTGCGACCGAGGTAGAACCAGGCCTGCGCGTCGTTGGAGTTGAGCTTCACCGAAGCAGAGAGCCATTTTTCGGCGGCCGGATTATCTTTCAGCAGCAGATAATCGAGCGCGACGATCTTCAGATTGAACGCGCTGGGCGAATGATAGCGCGCGCCCGCAGACAATTCGGCCAGAGATTCTCGCGCCTTCTCATCACGCAGCGCGCCCAGGTTTTTGCCGACGTCGTCGTTGTACCGGAAGCTGGCGCCCTGGCTCTTCTCTTCTCCGAGATATTCCTGCCGTATTTCGCTGAACAAAATAAAGCCGAGCAAATAGTGGGCTTCGGCGGACTCGGGGCGGGTATCGAGGATCTGGCGCGTTCGTTTCTCGGCTTGGCTGAAGAGTCCGCGCTGGACAAGCGATTCCACCGCGGACAGTGCTGGATCAGCAGAAGGCTCATGGTCGGGCGAGGCCGCAGGATGGGGCGACGATTGAACGACTCGAGGCGTGCCTGCAGGCGCAGTGGGCTGTGGCGCCTGCCCGCGCGCACTCCCACTGGACAGAGCGAGCAGAATTGCCGCGATGAATGCAGCTCGAGATCTAGAGGTCAGCACCAAACTGGTCGACCATTCCGGGGCCTACAATCGCAACACCTGTGCTTGGCAAAACTGTCGCGTGCCGTGCTTCGTATACTCTTCGTCGCGATCCGCGGCTCAACTCACAAATCCAACCCCGCCGGACCGGACATCTGCTGTACGTCAAAAATGACGTGAACCCCAGAACCACGCCCGAATTTACATTCAAAAGTAATTTCCTTTTCGGTTGAAATGACTGTCGGATTACCCGATGAGGTCTTTTTGGGGAAAAAGAAGATCACGTCCTTCAGCCGGCCACTGCTATCCCGATCGTACTTAATCTGGCTGGGAGGCAACTTCAACTTGCCGCGCTTGGTCTCGATATACGCCTTGTCGAGGAAGAACTTCTCGTCATTCTTAAGGAAGGGCGTCATGTCTGCCATGTAAAGCACGAGTTGATATTCCTCTTCCGGAGCGCTGGCGTACTGCTCCGCCTCTGCATCTTTCATCATGCCATGCAGCATCGCGTTGCGCGCCGATGCCTCGCGCATTACGTGTGCGGAATCCCAGTACACATAGGCGTTCAACTGCCGCTGCGATTCCTCGCTCCCACGGCTTGCTGCGCCGGCCGGTCCCGGCATCGAACGGATACCGCCCGAAATTTGCTCCTCCGGGGGAACGTTCTTTTCGGCTGCAGACAGCCAACTGCGTGGAACTGTAGTCACACGCACCCAAGGCGAACGCGTCATGATCTGCTGAACGTCCTTTGCATCCCACTGCTCGAAGGGTTTGCTCTTCCACGGCTTGTTCTCAGCAAAAAGTAACGTCGCACAGAGCGCCACGGCAAGCAGAAGATACGCGCCCCTTCCCGAACTGGACTTGATCATGGCCCACCTCCGCGCGTATTTTACTCCCAAAAAAGACAACGCCGGAGCGGTGGCTCCGGCGTCGCCTTTGTTCTCGGGGCTGTCGCCCCTTTTGGGTGGTGGTCAAAAATTGAACTGCAATTGGAGCTGGCCCCTCCTGGGCGTGTTCCCTTGGCAGGAGTTTGATGGCGATGGCGAGCTGTCTGCCGTGCCAAAACCGGCGCTCGTTAGGTCATTGTGGAAACAGTTCACGCCGCCCCCGGGCCCAGTACTCAACAGGTTTCGATTGAAGATGTTGAAGAACTGAGCTGTCAGGTCGAGGTTGAATCGCTCGGTAAAGAAAACCCGTTTCGTAAAGGCGACATCCTCATCCAAATACCAAGGATATCGAATGGCGCTGATATACACGGGTGAGTCGCCGATGGTCCAGTCGCCTGGAAATTGGAAGGCGGCCGTATTGAAAACAGGGATGTTTGTGCCCGTGGCAAGGCTCTTATTGTAGTTGTTCCAATTCACGTTGAAATCATGCGAAACGATGTTCGGCCGGTTGCCCACGAAGATGTTGCCGATGAGTGGGTCACAGTTGAACTGGTCTCCGCAGGCGTAGAGATTGACCGGGGGACCGCTTTCATACCATTGGATCCCGGAAATTTTCCAACCGCCCACCAGATTCCTCGTAACAGGTCCAGCATTGCTCAGGAATTTCTTCCCCGGACCGAACGGGAGTTCATAAACAGTGGCGATCGTGAGCACGTGGGTCTGGTCCTGGCCACCTACGGACCATTCCCCAGCCGGATTTCCTGGGTTAAGGCCCCTGACGTTGAAAGTAGAGAACCCGCTATCCGCATCAGTCATGTACTTCGATAGGGTGTATGACAGCAAGAAGGTCAGCCCGCTGCCGGTGCGCTTTTGGAAGCTAACCTGGAGGGCGTTATACAGGTCAGCTCCGGAAGTGTCGAAGTTGTTAGTGACGAAGGGCATCTGCGGATAAGGAAGTTCAGCCTGCCAAAGAGCAATATTGCCGACGCCGCCAGCAGTCGCCTCCTGCTCTGTGCAGAAATTCGCGTATGGAACGTAGAACGTGCCGGCGCATGGACCTGATGGGTATGTTGTCTGTCCAAACGTCCCTTGACCGGCCATAAATGTCTGCGCAGCGTTCGAATTCCACGGCTGACCCAACACGCAGTCAGTGGTGGCTGTAACCGTCGGGCCTTGAGGGCAAGTCGCCTTCACAAAATCGTAATTCAGCGACTGAACTGCCGATTCCAACGTCGCCGGCAAGTGGATGTCATGAGTATGGATGTAGCTTGCCGAAAGGAACATATCCCAAGGCAATTGGCGCTGGATGCCGACTGTGAATTGCTCGTTGTAAGCCTGGTGGACAGTCCTCGGTAGCTCGTGAACCTGCGCCGAGCCTAACATCGAAGTACCATTGAAGAATGTAGGACTGAAGCCAACTGCCGGTAGCGGCGACAGCGTGGCCGAATCCCACTGACCAAAGCCGGGAGTCTGCACGGACGGCGAACCAACTGACACGACACCGTTCAAGTTGTTGCCATAGTTTACGGCAACTTTGTTGACGCCGTATTCGAACGCGCCTGTATCGAGCCAGTACATCGAAACTCCGCCCAATATCACCGTGTTCGGAGTCAACTGGTAGGTGAAGCCGAGGCGTGGGCTAAAATGATGCCAATCCATGTTCATCTGGCTCCAGCCTACGCATGCCGAGCACGTGCCTAATTCCGACATCGCACCCAAGATCGGCTGGCCAGTGAGAGGGTTGATCTCGGTCGGGTTCGGCACGCTTGGATTAAAGAATGTGAGTTGATTTGTGCCGAAATCGTTGTTGAACGGAAATGCGATGTCCCACCGAATACCGGCGCTGACCTTCAGCTTCGGATTCACTTGAATATCGTCCTGTAGGTACGGAGCGATATAAAAATTGCTCAGGTTGGTATTGCCCGCACCACCCCGACCGCCGCTGGTAGCGTCGCCAAGAAGAAAGCTTGCAAAACCAATGCCCGTGTTCGTGCCGATCGACGTGCCATAATCTGTTACTTCATTCGGATCAGCAGTGATGCCCGAGGTGAAATTCAGCACTCCCGAACAACCTGGCTGGCCAGTCGAGCCGCCGCATTCAAAGTCGTCCTGATGCGTGTGCCGGATATCGACGCCGATATTAAGATTATGTCTGCCCTTTTCCCAGAGCAGGTTCGCCGTCCAAGAATATCCGGGCTTGTGATTCTTCGTGGATGACAGGCCATTTCCGGGCCCCAAACCACCGCTGTATCCGTTTCCATTCCACGGCTCCCATGGCCCCCCACTGAAGTCAATGCTGGGAAAAGTGAGCGGCTGCGCTAGTCCTGAAGGAGGAACGGGCGTGAGCGGGCTCGGGAGCAAGCGCGGCGGCAGAAAGTCGTTGTACTGGAAAACATACAAGAAGCCGCCGGTTAGCACCATATTGGGACTCAGTGCGTTCGAGTACGTGATATCCACGCCTCTCCCGTAGGTGTAGGTGATGCTTTCTCCGCTTTCGGGATTGTCTACCCAATCGTACGGATTCGGTGACGGGAAATACTGCCGCCAATACAGGCCATGGATAGCCTGGCTCTTCGTCAAGTTATGGTCGATGTTGACCGCAATGTCGGTCTGAAGGTTCAGGTCACTAACCGACGGCACATAATTGTTGGTCAAGTTCGAATTGGTCGGCGCAGGGATTGCATACTGCTTCAACAGGCTCGCCGTTACTTGACTAAAGCAGGTCGTCGGAATCTTATTCCCGGGCCACTGTTGACCTGGAGCAGCGCCGGGGGTGCACCCGGACGGAATAAGAGCCGGATTCGAGCCCCACGAAATCGGAACGTAAATCGGTATGACTTGATTCGTGGCGGGGTTTAATGCTTGGCTGAAATCACCGCCGAGTTCCGCTTGAGTGGGCAAGGTAAGGGTGTTGTTCGTAAATGATTGTCGATAACGATCGTAGCTGACGAACCAAAACGTCTTATCTCGCCCGTCATAGATTTTGGGAAGGTATACAGGACCGCCGACCGAGCCTCCCATATCACTCTGGATGTTTGTGTTCGGGGCGTCGACGACTCCACGATTGTTTGGGTTCTGATCGTTAAACGCCCCAGGGGCGCCCAGAAGTGCATCGTCTCGGTAGAAATAAAAAGCGTCACCATGAATCGCGTTCGTGCCGGACTTGGTGTGGTATTGCTCTACTCCTTGACTCAAACCATATTGAGCAGAAAATGTGCCGCTTAGCACATCGACGTCCTTGATGGAGTCGTAAGGTGGCTGGTTCCACGAGAGGTTGCCTTGGGTCTCGGACCACGCCTCTGGAACGCCGTTGAAAGTCGTCTCGGTTTGCTGGTCGACTCCCCCGTTAATGCGGTGGCTAAATCCGCTACCCGTAACACCAGGCGTGAGAAAGATGAATTGATCAATTTGGCGGTTTTCTCCGCTGATCAGCTGCGGCAAGCTTTGCGTGAGCGTCTCATTCACAGTGGTGCCGACCTGTGGCTGCTCCGTTTGTAGCGCAACAGAAGGCGCAATTACTTCGACCGATTGGGCGACCTCGCCCGGTTGAAGCGTCGCATTTGCCGTTGACGTAGCACCGCCAACTACGACCACGCCCTGCTGAACGGACGCCCTGAATCCCGTCTTTTCGACCTTCACGGTGTATGTTCCGGGAATCAAGTCAGTTAGGTAATATGTTCCGGCGGAAGTCGTCACCATGCTCTTCGATACGTTGGTATCGACGTTGGTGACCGTCACATTAGCGTCAGCAACAGCAGCGCCGGATGCGTCCGTTACGGTTCCATTGATGCCGCTCAGGGCTTGCGCGCCCGAACGGGACGGCAGTAAGAGAGAGACGCAGAGAAGAGCAGCAAACCAGAGGATCGCAAAATGCGGCTTCCGGCACACGCTCGGAATTCTCATCGATCACACCCCCCAAAGCACAGGCTAAATTTATCCGCACCCCGCGGACGCAACACCACTCCCAACACCTAAACTTTTGGCACTCTCGCCCGTTTGACACAGACGGTCAATGCCCCCGCGTGTGGTCTGTATGTTCCCGCGTAAATGATTGATTGTCTGAGTGTTCCGGGATGCTGTTCCCGCGCACGCCAGGTGCGCAAGATGCCGTCCCAGCGGATGCTGTCTGTCAGATCTGGCTATTCAAGAGGACGTTCGGCGAGCGATGAGATAGAAGGTTCTGGAAATTGCGGTAGACATGGCTGTGAACCCGATCGCTGCCGCAAACTGGTCTCGCGATCAGTGCTGAGATTGCTGCTGATCTTTCTTGCGCTGCTCCTCGATGCGCTGCATGAAGGCATCGTATTCGGGGACCTGCGCTGGCGTCAGGATAGCGCGGATGCGAGTGTGCGCTTCCTGGCGAATGGCTTCGTGGCGTTGTTGATTTGCCTCGTGCTGCGCGGCCCACTCGGCTCGCGTTTGGTCGATAATCGTCCCAAGTTGCTTCTGCTGGTCCGTTGTGAGCTGAAGCTCGCGCGTAAAGTCGTCGACGATCTTGGAGCGGGACGGAGGGCCCGTACGCACCGGATGGTCTTGGCGGCTTCCCCAAACGGTCTGCCCCCAGAAGTGGTTGCCGACTCCGCCGACCAGCAGGCCGAGCACAAAAACGACAAGGAGGAGTACGAGGGCTTCCCGCCTGGTCCGAGTATTAGTGGTTTCCATTTTTGGTTTCCGCCACCATGATCAAAACGTCGTCACGAGTCGAGGGTACGCGATCCTGTTCGGCGCTAAACATATACCGCATATCGTTCAGCCGTGCTTGTGCCACAGTCGTTTGGACGGGCGTCCGGTGCTTACGCACCGCTTCATAGCTCAACCCGAGCGCAAGGACAACCGCTACTGTCGCTGCGAAACGCCATGCAAGCGCGACGAACGGCTGCCAGAATCCCTTCCCTTCTTCGGCGGCGAGCTGCTGGTTGATGCGCACCATGGCAATTCGGGCAAATCCGGGCCCGGGATCGGGAGTCGGTTCCATGAGCCGAAGCAACCGGACACTCGTGGCGGCTTTGTCAACGGCTGCGCGGCATCCGCCGCATCGCCTGAGATGATCGGCAACGGCATTCGACTCCGCGCCACTGAGATGCCCCGCCAAATAGTCCTCGAGTCTGGCTTCGTACTCAGAACACGCGCCGCTATTCGCTTCCGCGTTCATTCGTATGCTTCCTTTCCCCCGCCGCCGGGGAATTCAGCGTCATTAGGCCCGTTCCACTCGTTTGCGATAATGCTCCATGATCCGTCCCCTCGCCCGGAAGAGCCGGACCTTGACCGTGTTGACATTGAGTTCCAGAATGTCTGCCAATTCCTCTACCGAAAATCCTTCGACTTCCTTCAACAGCAACAATTGCCGGTCCTGCTCCGACAATTTTTCGAGCAAGCGCTCGAGCAACTCTCGCGCTTCCGCCCTCTCGTCCGGGCCCGCGGGTGGGCGATCGTTTGAAACAATCCCGTCAAGCCGGGAGACCTGCTCTTCCGAGAGATCCGATTCGTAAACCAGCGGCCTGACCTTCTTCTTTCGCAGATAGTCCCAGCATTCGTTTATCGAAATCTTGTAGAGCCACGTCGAAAAAGCCGAGCGCTGATCGAAGCGCTTCAGCGAAAGAAACGCCTTTAAAAAGATCTGCTGGGCTACATCCTCGACGTCTTCGCGCCGGTGCAGAATTCCACCCACCAGCGCGAAAACCCGCTGCTGGTGGCGCCGAATCAGCTCCTCGAATGCCGGCTCGCCGCCTGCCTGGGCCGCACGGACCAGGTCGCGGTCTTCCTCCGCCCGGCTGCGCCGGACCAGTGGAGCCGCAATCGCCGCTGCCTGGGCACTCACGCCTTTTGGGACGTCACTCATCGCGTTTCGGTTACATCCTACCGCAGCAAAGGTTGTCGTTCAGATTAGTCTTGCAGCAGACCTTTCTTTTTGCAACAATAGCCACCATGATAATCGGAGAACGGATTCGCCTGCTGCGTGAATCCAAAAAAATGTCCCAGGGTGACATCGAGAAGCGCACTGGACTTCTACGCTGTTACATCTCGCGCGTCGAGAACGGCCACACGGTTCCGGCGATCGAGACTCTCGAAAAGCTGGCCAGAGCCATGGAGGTGCCGCTCTACCAGCTCTTCTACGACGGCGAGGAGCCACCCGAGCTTCCGAATCTTCCGAAGCGGAAGAACGCTGATGATATCGCCTGGGGTAGTACAGGAAAAGAAGCGCGCATGCTGGGCCGCTTCCGCCGTTTGCTCGGCCGAATCGACGAGCCGAACCGCAAGCTGCTGATGTACATGGCTCAGAAGATGGCACATCGCGCATAAATTCCTCGCTCGGCCTGGTACGTGCTCGCCTTCGTCCCAGTTCATGTTACAGGCCGCGCGCAGGAGAATGGCCGCGCGGTGTCGCTCCGCAATCCTCAAATTGCGGAGAGGCGTGCAGCTTTCTACTCCCACTCAATTGTGCTCGGCGGTTTCGAACTGATGTCGTAGACCACCCTGTTTACGCCGGTGATCTCGTTTACGATTCGACCCGAGATGCGCCCAAGAACCTCAAGCGGGAGCCTGGTCCAGTCAGCAGTCATTGCATCGAGTGAATCAACTACGCGAACGGCAATCGTGTATCCGTACGTCCGCCCATCGCCCATCACCCCTACGCTGTGAACCGGCAATAGAACCGCGAAGGCCTGCCACACTTTCTCGTACAGCCCAGCCCGGCGGATCTCTTCAATCACAATGGCGTCCGCCCCCCGCACGGTCTCGAGGCGTTCCCGTGTTACTTCGCCAAGAATGCGTACGGCCAAGCCTGGCCCGGGAAACGGGTGCTTCACCAAGACTTCGTCCGGCAAACCCAGCTCGCGTCCAATCAAGCGAACTTCGTCCTTGAACAGTTCACGCAGAGGCTCGATTAAGGCGAAAGGCATTTTTTCCGGCAACCCGCCGACATTGTGATGAGACTTGATGACTGCTGAAGGCCCCTTCACGCTGACGGATTCGATCACATCGGGATAGAGGGTCCCTTGAACGAGGAACTGAACCGGTGGCGCGCCTGCTTCGCGCGCGAGCTTCATCGCTTCATCAGCGAAAACGGAAATAAATTCGTTGCCAATTCGTTTTCGCTTCTCTTCCGGATCGACGATGCCCGCGAGCCGGCTCAAAAATCGATCGGAAGAGTCGACGCCGATGACGCTCAAGCCGACGCGTTTGCGCAACAGTTCCAGCGTCTCCTGAAATTCATTCCGTCGAAGGACGCCGTTATCGACGAAAATGTTCGTGAGGCGGTCGCCGATCGCGCGATTAACCAGCGCTGCCGCGACGGTGGAATCGACGCCTCCGCTCAATGCACAGATAGCACGGGCACCCGCGGATTGTTCTCGAATCGCATCTACGGTAGTCGCAATGAACCCCGCCCGGTTCCAATTCTTCCTGGCTCCGCAAATCTCGAAAACAAAGTTCCGTAGAATTTCCGTTCCACGGTCGGTGTGCCTGACTTCGGGATGAAATTCGACGCCGTAGAATTTCTTTGCGCGATTTTCAATCGCTGCAACGGCATTCTCGGTTCGGCCGGTAATCTCGAACCCTTCGGGCAGTCCCACTACGTGATCGCCGTGACTCTCCCACACCTTGATTTGCCGCGGCAAGTCTTTGAAGAGTGGCGATTCTTCTCTAACGCCCAATTCTGCCGGCCCATATTCGCGGCGCTCGGCCCGTTCGACCCGCCCGCCCAGGGTGTAAGTCATCCACTGCATGCCGTAGCAAATGCCAAGGACGGGAACGCCCAATTGCAGCACTTCGGAACTACAGAAAGGAGCGTTCGCGTCATACACGGAGCTTGGGCCGCCAGACAGAACAATGCCCGCAGGGTCAAGCGCCCGGATGTCGTCGAGCTTCGCCGAGCACGGCAGGATGGCTGAAAAGACTTCCTGCTCGCGGATGCGGCGCGCAATCAGTTGCGTGTATTGCCCGCCGAAGTCGAGCACCACGATGCCGCCCTTCGGCATCAGCGCTTCGCCTACTTTTTTTGTATCCGCGTTTTTCGTTTCCACCGTTCCACTCTGTGGCGTCATTGCATCTCCGCTCAACCTTCAGACTTCTTATCTCATAACGATGTTCACCAGCTTCTTCGGCACCACGACGGTCTTCACGACTTGCTTTCCGTCAAGCAGCGCGGCGATGCGCGCATCCTTCAGCGCGAGCTCTGTGGTTTCATCGTCGCTTATGCCGTCCGAGACAAGCACCTTGCCGCGCAGCCGGCCATTGATCTGAACTGGGATCTCGATCTGCTCTTCCTTCGTCAGGTCCTCGCGATATTCCGGCCACTTTTCTTTTGACAGCCCGCCCGACTGTCCGAGCATCTCCCACAATTCTTCGGCGATGTGAGGCGCCATGGGCGACAGCATCAGCACGAACGCGCACAGAGCGCGCTTCACGATCAGCGGCGATACATCGACATCCAGCGGCTCCTGAGCCTGGATTTCGTTCAACAATTCCATCAGCGAAGAAACCGAAGTATTAAAGTGCCAGCGCGTTTCGAAATCGTTGGTCACGCGCTTGAGTGTCTGATGCGTCCGGCGCACCAGGATCTTTTCCTTGGCGCTTGCTGTCGCCATGTCCGTCTGCTTTGACGAATCAAACGGCATCTCGCGGAGACGTTCCGCGTGTTTCGCCACAAGGCGATAGACTTTATTGAGAAAGCGTGATGAGCCTTCGATAGCTTCCTCACTCCATTCCAGATCCTTTTCCGGAGGGGCCGCGAAGAGCGTGTACACGCGTCCCGTATCAGCCCCGTACTTCTCCGCCATCTCCACCGCGCCCACCACATTTCCGCGCGATTTCGACATCGCCACGCCGCCCTTCTGCACCATGCCCTGCGTGAACAGCCGCGCAATCGGCTCGTCGTGTTGCACCAGCCCCAGATCGCGCATCACCTTGCAGAAGAACCGCGAGTACAACAGGTGCAGAATCGCATGCGTGATTCCCCCCACGTACTGGTCGATCGTGAACCAATACTTCACAATCTCTTTGTCGAACGGAGCTTTTTCGTTGTGCGGGTCGGTGTACCGGTAGAAATACCACGACGAATCGACGAACGTATCCATCGTGTCAGTTTCGCGCCGCGCCGGGCCGCCGCATTTCGGGCACGTCGTGTTCACGAACTGCGGATCGCTGGCCAGCGGCGATTTCCCCTGCCCCGTTAGCTTCACTTCTTCCGGCAACCGTACGGGCAGCTGGTCGTCGGGCACGGCAACGATTCCGTCCTTATCGCAGTAGATCACCGGAATCGGCGTGCCCCAATACCGCTGCCGGGAAATACCCCAATCCTTCAGACGAAACGTTGTCTCGCCAAAGCCGAATCCTTTGGACTGAGCGTCGGCCGTCATCCGGGCAATCGCTTCCTCGGATGTTAACCCGTTGTACGGCCCCGAGTTGACCACGCGCCCGTACTCCGTGTACGCCTCGCTGAACTGGTCCGCTCTCAGCGGAGCCGCGTGCGCCGGCTGTATCACCATCTTCACCGGCAACTGATATTTCTCCGCGAACTCGTAGTCCCGCTCGTCGTGCGCGGGAACAGCCATCAGCGCGCCGGTGCCATACTCCGCGAGAACAAAGTTAGCCACCCAGATCGGCAGGTTTTCTCCCGAAAACGGATTCACCGCGAATCGTCCCGTGAAGAACCCTTCTTTTTCTGCTGTAGCGACGTCGGCCACCTTCGTGGACTTCTGCCGCAACGTCTTGAGCTGGCCTTCCATCCACGCACGCCCCGGCACGCCATCGAGCAACTGGTTGACTTGCGGATGCCCCGGCGAGAGCACCAGCGCGCTTGCGCCATAGATCGTGTCGACGCGCGTGGTAAACACCTCGAACGACATGCCATCCATCTGCGCCACTTCGAAACGAATGCGAGTTCCGCGCGATTTTCCGATCCAGTTGCGCTGCATTGCCAGAACGCGCTCGGGCCATCCGCCCGCGAGCGTTTTCATGTCGTCCAACAATTTATCCGCGTACTGCGTGATCCGCCAGAACCACTGCTCCAGTTCCTTGCTTTCAACCTGCGTGTCTTCGTGTCTCCAGCAGAATCCGTCGATCACCTGTTCGTTCGCCAGCACGGTCTCGCACTGCGGACACCAGTTCACCTTGCTCTTCTTGCGGTAGGCAATCCCCTTCTCCAGCATGCGGAGGAAAAACCACTGGTTCCAACGGTAGTATCCCGGATCGCACGTCGAGATTTCGCGCCGCCAGTCGTAGCTAAAACCGAACCGGCGCAGCACACGGCGAAATTCAGCGATGTTTGCGTTTGTCCACTCGCGCGGATGCGTTTGATTCTTGATTGCAGCGTTTTCGGCGGGCAAGCCGAACGCGTCCCAACCCATCGGGTGCAGCACGTTGAAGCCGCGCATGCGCTTGTAACGGGCCACTGCGTCGCCGATCGTGTAATTCCGCATGTGCCCCATATGCAGAGTGCCGGAGGGATAGGGCAGCATCTCGAGCAAATAATATTTTGGGCGCGAACTGTCGCAGTCCTTCGCGTCGAAGGCGTCTTGCTCCTCCCAAACCTTCTGCCACTTGGCTTCGATCTGCCGCGGTTCGTATTCCGCCACTCTGCCCGTCACCTTTCCGCTCGCTACAATTTCCGTTCTGCCGTTCCAGTACCTGTGTCTTATCGCCGGCGTTTCATGGTCGGATTCTCCGCCTGTGCGCCTGTTTCCGCAGGAACCTATTGATCGCCGAAGACGACCTTAGCGTCTGCCTTTTCCTCTATTTCCTTTGCGTCCTTTATTTCCTCTTCGTCGAGGTTTACGCGGCTTCATTCCGTCTTCCCCAGTCGCTACGACGGTCTTCCCCACCAGCTTCCACAGCGTCGCCACGTTCCGGCGGTCGTCGCCCGGCTTGTCAATGGGCGTCTCGGCAATGAACGCCTTCCCTGCCAGCAGCGGATGGTTCAGAATCGCGCGAAACGCATCGAGCCCAATCTTGCCCTTGCCAATATGTTGATGCCGGTCGACGCGCGACCCGAGCGCCGTCTTCGAATCATTCACGTGAATCACGGCAACGCGGTCCAGCCCCACCGCTGCATCCAACGCCGCCAGAGTTGCTTCCAATCGGGCCGGCTTGCGAATATCCCAGCCGCACGCGAACAGGTGCGCTGTGTCGATGCAAACACCGAGTGGCAGATCGGGGCATGCGTCGAGAATCGCTTTCAGCTCCTCGAATCGCGACCCAACGCAAGTACCGTGCCCAGCCATATTTTCGAGCAGGATTCGCAACTCGCCAAGTTTCAAGCCACGCGCTGCCTGTCGCAGCCCTTGCGCAATCGCCGCGATCGCAGCGTCCCGTGTGCCGTCGCGGCCGCTCCCTGGATGCGCGACCAGATAGTCCGCTCCCAGAGCCAATGCGCGGATAATCTCCTGGTGAAATGCTTGCACCGACCGCGCACGCAGCACCGGATTCGGCGAAGCCAGATTGATCAGATAATTGTCGTGGACGACCAGCGGTCCCAAGCCTAGTTCTTTCCGTTTTTGACGGAATCGTGTGGCGTCCGTTTCGGTGATTCGCGAACTCCCGCGCTCCCACATACGCGGACTCGCCGAGAAAATCTGTAGCGCGTTGCAGCCAAGTCCGTGAGCCAATTCCAGCGCGCGCACCACATCGCCCGCAATCGAAGTGTGGATTCCAATACGGACGCTGCCGTCTCTCCAGGCTGGAATTTCCGGTGGTGGCGGCGGTTCGGGGCGGTATTCGTCGGCTGGATCGTAATTCAGGACACTTCGCTGTTGTGCTTCAGGCATTCCCTCATGCAGTCCAAATATTGAGGATGTATTTTATCGGATTCGCCGGAAACGCGCCAGAACCAAGAAGAATGGTGACACAAGGTCGCCTGCATGATCTGTTTCTT
>DASUJR010000194.1:0-6596 GCA_036279175.1 Candidatus Acidiferrales bacterium
GAAGGCAAACGCGATAATCCCGGTCCAACGCTGCAGCAGATACAGCCAATTGGCCATCCACGGATGCGAGAAAGTATTCTGCTTCCCTTTCCACCAGATCCAGATTCCGTATCCGCCGTGGAAAGCGATGGGCGCCCAAATCAGCAGGAATTCGACGACCCAGCGCCACGGAATGCTCTGCAGATCGAACGACACCTCGTTGTACTTCGACACGCTGACGAGCGCGTAGCTGTTCGACCAGAAATGTTCCAGAATGAATGCGCCAATGGGAACGATACCGCTGAGGGACTGCAGTTTATCGAGGATATAGCTCGTTTTTGAACCGGCCGCGCTGGTCTCCACCGCTACGTAGGCCATTCGTTCTCCGAAGGGAACCTCGCGCTACTGCGACAATTTTGCCGCTCGTCAAACAGATCAGTATATTCACGCCGTTTTAGCATTGCAAGCCGCCGGCTTCCTTCGTTAACTTTTCGTTTCAACCCGATTGCGAACATTTTGCGATCGGTTCGCGGCTTGCGTTATTGTCTTCTGCTCTAAACCCAGCTCTGGAGGTTTTTTCGAGTGAGTACTCGCAGATTTTTCGCCTATCTCGGCCTCGCCTGTTGGCTTGTTCTGACGCCCATCAGCCTATGGACGGGCCAGCAGTGGATCGAACAGTCCACCCAGTCCGAAATATTCTCGCAACAAACCCGTGCCGACGGGCCCGACCCACGTGCCGTGAAGGCCTTCAGTGTCGCCGAAAAAAGACGACAGGAATTCTGGCACGAACTTGCCGCCTGGATCGTTCTTACGATCGCAACCAGCGCCCTCCTCGCCGAGCATCGTCAATACGCCCAGCACGCGCACGAGCGGCTGCACGATCGCGTCCCCGAACGCATTTCGGAGCGCAGTTGAAGGAGGGTACGTGTCGTTTGGTAGGACGTGCCGAGTAGCTTTCAGCTGCCGTGGGGCTTCACGCGTTCCCGCATGTGTTTGGTTGCAGGGAGTTGCGTCGATCAGCTCATTACTAAGGACCAGGACACGGTCACTGCGCTGCATTGCGCTGTAGACGTCTGCAGTTGCAACGCCGTGATGTGGCGCGGGCTACCGAACTTCGTCGAAATCGGCAACGTAGTGCTGCTGGGCGAGCGCTCTGTCAGACTGACAGTGGCTAGCACGTTCCCATCCTGATCTAGGACTTGTGCCACCGCTGAGCCGTTGCGGCACCCTGCGGCTTTCCAAATCGTGAACGATACGTCGCCATGCAGTTCGTCAATTGTCACAGCGGCAGGAATGGTTACCGGTGTCCGAACGACTCCTGCGGGTTTTGAAATTCCGGTTTCACTCAGCAGTGCGGTCGTCTCCCCGCCATAGTCCGCCTGCCAGATATAGTAGCCCCACGACGTGTTCACCGTGCCGCTCTCAGTCGACAAAACCTGTCCCGCGGCGCGAAAGCAGAAAACCAGCGCGGCAACGAACATCACGGCTACGCTTGCGATCTTAATGGTTTTGAACATTGTCATTCGTCCGTCCTGGAATCCCTGATCTCCGCTTCAATTCAGCACGAGCGACATGGACACGACCTGAGTCCCAGGCATATCCACGTAGTACTGCAGTTGCAGCGACGTAACCGGCAGATCGCAAGCAAGCGTGGCGTCGATGGGAATCGTGGCGGTAGCATCGCCAAACTCCTGCATCTTCACCGCCGCAATGGCGTTCCCTTCTTGATCGCGAAGGATTGCAATGATCGAGCCCTTCACTCCCGTTTTCGGAACCGACAATGAAACGGTGCCGTGTACGTGCTGGATTCTCATTGCCTGACCGAGCGACACAGGAATCTGGACGGCGTTGTAAATGTCGCTTGGGCCGTAAACGTCACGCTCGAACCTGATCGATCGACCTGCCAGGCGTTGTTGCCCCACAATCGAGTGTCGAAGCCGATTTTGTATTGATGGACTGGGAGTGCGCAGGACACCAGAAAACCCAACGGGAAGAGAGCTATCAAAAACCACAAGTAGCGCCGCCCAACTGAAATCGCCAACGGTACACCCCCTGGGACCGGTCCTCTCGCGACACGACCGGCGGATCAGTCATAATCGCGAGCGCGGGAGTATACAGGGATGTCGCCCTCAAAAATACAGGAAAAAACATTACAGCCACCAAAAGCTTACATATTCGAACGCGCATCGCAAAGCCTCTGTCTTCAATCACTTGCCTTTAATCGGCCGTTTCCCAGCCTCCACTAGGGTTTGCGGGATCTGCTCTGCCCGGACGTTTCTGTTGCGCAGCTACCCGGGAGTTTGCTGTACGTCTTCTGAAGCGCCTCGGCGCGCTAGCCTTCGACCTGCTCCGCAGATCGCTTTTTCGGCCGCGCAACGATTCCGATCCGTTCGCTTTCCAGTTGACATGCACGCTCCGTATATGTAGATATTCTACGCATCGTTCTTCTACAGGTGATCGATGAACGAAGACAAATCCGAATTTCTAAAAGGCACGCTCGACATGCTGATTCTTAAAGTCGTCGCGCTCGGGCCAATTCACGGCTACGCGATTTCTCAGCGCATCCGCCAAATCTCCAGGGAATTTTTCCAGGTGCAACAGGGCTCGCTCTATCCCGCCTTGCACCGCCTGGAAGATCGAGGCTGGCTCCGCGCTGACTGGAAAGATACCGACACGGGCCGCGAAGCGAAGTTTTATTCGCTCACCGCAAAAGGCCGAAAGCAACTCGAAGCCGAGATGCGCACCTGGGAAAAACTATCCGACGCGGTTGCGTTGATTTTGAGAACCGCGGAATAGAAGACCCTTATGAAATGGTGGACGCGTCTGGTTCACAAAACGCGCGCAAACGAACAACTCGATTCGGAGCTGCGCTTCCACCTCGAGCAGCAGATTGCCGACTACATCTCCTCCGGTCTGTCGCCTGACGAAGCTCGCCGTCGCGCCCGCCTCGAATTCGGCGGCCTCGACCAGGTGAAGGAGCGAGTCCAAGCCGCGCACCGCGGCTACTTCATCGAAACGCTTCTCCAGGACGTTCGCTACGGCCTCCGCATGCTGCGCAAGTCCCCTGGGTTCACTGCCGTCGCCGTCATCACCCTCGCCCTCGGCATCGGCGCGAATACGGCAATCTTCAGCCTTATCGACGCAGTGCTTCTGCGGACTCTCTCCGTTGCTCGGCCGCATGAATTAATTCTTTTTTCCGATTCTCCCGCGGGGCGTTCGGATTCGGGAATCGAACGCGGCCACCAAATGGTGTTTTCAAATCTCGAATACAAATACTTCATCGACCACAGCGAATCATTCAGCGGCTTGGCAGCATTTCAGAGCCATTCGCCGAATCTGAAGGTCGTCTTTTCGCGAGCGCAGAAGCGTCCAGCGTTGGCGCTCGGCCGCATGGTCTCGGGAAATTTCTTCTCACTGCTTGGGCTGCAACCGGCGGCGGGGCGTTTGTTTTCGCCTGACGACGATCGCGTAGCGGCTCCCCCTACCGCCGTCTTGAATTACGCTTACTGGTCCCGCGAGTTCGACGACGACCCTTCGGCCATTGGTAAGAGAGCTGAGATCAATGGAACCGTTTTCACGATTATTGGTGTAGCTCCCCGCAAGTTCCCGGGGATCAAATACGACCATCCGGATATTTGGCTTCCCATCGCGTTTCAGCCGCGGATGATGACCGAACCTTCCTACGCGGAAGATCCTCACGAGTATTGGCTGGACATCCTTGGCCGCCTCAAGCCTGGAGTCACGCTCCGTCAGGCCCAAATCGTCGTGAACGCGCAATTGCGGCAGATACTTGCCGAGCAAAGGGAAACGCCGAAGGAAATCGCCGGCACCTACGTTCAACTTGCCCCCGGAGCATGGGGCATTTCATTCGTGCGATCCGCGTACGAGCAGATTCTTCGCCTACTCGGTGCAATCATCGGCTTCGTGCTTCTCATTGTGTGCGCCAACGTCGCTAATCTCCTTCTCTCCCGATCGGCCGCGCGCGAACAGGAATTTGCGATCCGACTCGCTATTGGTGCGAGCCGGGCAAGATTGATTCGGCAACTGTTGACCGAGAGCGTCCTCCTCGCCGCTGTGGGGGGCGCGCTTGGAATTCTCGCCGCGCACTGGGGAATCAAGATTTTTGCCGCTTTGATTACCGGAGTTCACGGAAGGATCAGCGCATCAGTGAACGAGTGCGTCCTTCTCTTCACAATCGCAGTCTCCATTTTGGCCGGACTCCTCTTTGGAATTATCCCGTCACTGCGCGCAACCGAAGTCGATCCAGCCAGACGAGCCGGCGGGTCACCACACGGGAAGTTGCGCTTCGGCTTCGCCAATGGGCTCGTCACTTTTCAAATCGCTGCGTCCGTTGTGTTGCTCGTCGGAGCAGGGCTATTTGTCCGTACGTTACGGAACCTCGCGAACGAGCAACTCGGCTTCGACGAGGATCACATCCTCGTGGCTCGAATCAATGTCGAAGCGGCAGGCTATTCCGCCGCGCAAGTTCCAGCACTGTATCAATCGCTGATCGATCGCGCTGAAGCCATCCCCGGCGTTGTCGGCGCAACGGTTGCGCTGGATGAACCCTTTAGCGGCAGCACATGGAGCAGTAATTTCTCCATTGAGGGAGAGCCGCCTGCGTCCTCTGCGGGTGCGATGGTTCGCAGAGAGTTGGTGGGCCCAGACTATTTCCAAACGGAAGGCATTCCGATTCTGCTGGGTCGAGACATCGGCCCACAAGACCGGTCCGGCTCACCACCAGTGGCGGTCATTAATGAAACGATGGCCCGAAAATTCTTTCACGGGGTAAATCCGATCGGGAAGAGATTCTCGCTTGACGCTCCGTTCCATCCGGATCGGGCGATCACGGTTGTAGGCGTTGCCGCTGACGCTCGCTACTACTCCTTGCGCGACGCTGTGCCGCCAATGGAGTTTTCCGCTGCCTTGCAGATTTCCACCAAAGATGCGCACCCAGGGTTCGCCCGGACGGTGGAACTGCGCGTTCGCGGCAATCCCGTCGCCGTCGCGTCTCAAGTCCGTGCCGCTCTCGCGGAGGTTTCCCGCAGTTTGCGTCTCACGCACGTAGAGGTTCTGAAGGACGAAGTTAGCGAGTCGATGTGGCAGAATCGCAGCGCCGCCGAATTTTCAAGCGGCTTTGGGCTCCTTGCTCTCGTCCTGGCTTGCATCGGGGTCTACGGTACGATGGCGTATCGCGTGTCGCGCCGCACGCATGAAATCGGAATTCGCCTCGCCCTCGGTGCAACCCGGTCAAACGTCCTGCGTCTCGTCGTCAAGGAGTGCTTAATAGTAGTCGGCATCGGCCTTTGCCTTGGCGTGCCGGTCGCTTTAGCGTCAACCAAGATGATCGCCAGCCAGCTTTTTGGCGTGCGACCGACAGATCCGGCGACTTTCGCCGGCGTCGCTCTGCTTCTCGCTGTGGTTGCGCTGCTGGCTTGCTACATCCCCGCGCGGCGGGCAATGCGCGTCGATCCAATTGTCGCTCTGCGACACGAGTAGATGCGTTTTGCGGCATGAATAGGAGCTTCGGTTATGGGTTGGCTTACTCGGCTAGTTCGCAGGTCGCGTGCGGATAAACAACTCGATTCCGAGCTTCGCTTCCATCTCGAACAGCAAATCGCCGAATATCTCGCCTCCGGCATGCCACCAGATGAAGCTCGGCGCCGCGCACGCCTCGAATTCGGCGGCCTCGACCAGGTGAAAGAGCGAGTCCATGCGGCACATCGCGGCCACTTCATCGAGACGCTTCTCCAGGACATTCGCTACGGCCTCCGCATGCTGCGCAAGTCCCCTGGGTTCACTGCCGTCGCCATCATCACCCTCGCCCTAGGCATCGGCGCGAATACGGCGATTTTTAGCGTCATGAACGCTCTCCTGCTGCGCCCATTGCCCGTCAGAGAGCCGCGCCAACTTGTTCAGTTTTCGGAATCTGACGCGCATGGAAACAAATATCTGGCGTTTGCGCATCCCACGTTCGAAGAAGTCGCGAGGAACAATCGGTCACTCGACGGTGTCGCAGCGTTTCTGTATTTGCCGAGACCAGTGCCCGTTATTTTTGAAGGCCGAGCGCAACTTGCGTCCGCAATGCTCGCTTCGCACGATTACTTCTCGGTCTTGGGCATCACCGCTCTTCAGGGGCGAGTGTTTACACCGTCTGATAGGACAGCCAGCAGAGATCACTTGGCCGTTATCAGTTATGGCTACTGGACTCGACGCTTCAACCAGGATCCGAAAATCATTGGCGCGAGTATCTCTATAAATGAATCCCTGTTTACGATTATTGGGGTCACTCCGGCGGACTTTTACGGTGTCCAGATTGGACGCTCGCCGGATCTGACCATACCCGAAACGATGCAACCGCAATTGATCAGCGTGGGCGGTCAGTCCTTTCTAGACAATCCCAATGTGCGCTGGATAGAAATCATCGCGCGACTCAAACGTGGAACGGCGGCGCAAGCGGCACAAGCCGATCTCTCACGAATCATCAAGCGGATCGACAGTAAAAAAAGCAACTCGCTGCGTTTCGAACTGGTTCCATTCGCAAAAGGGCTCGATTCAAACCTGCGGGGCCGCTTCGCCCTTCCACTGCAAATTTTGCTTGCGCTGACCATGTTAGT
>DASUJR010000195.1:0-10406 GCA_036279175.1 Candidatus Acidiferrales bacterium
CGACCTCGTGCAGCACTTTCAGTCGTTCTCGATCCTGTGCGCTCAACTCGATTCGCTCCGGTTCCATGCCCCCTCCCGCCTGGCATGAAACCGGACATTTCTACTTTGCACAAACCGGACATTCTCACTTTGCTGCGACAATCGGTTGAGCCGGCTTGACGCTCAGGCGTTCTAACGCTACGATTGTTGGGTGCTGTGCCTCGGACACATTCTGACCGTCGTCTGTACCTGTTGTTGTCATTTCAACGGGCGCTGCGGGAGTGTGATCCGGTAATCTAGCAATCATATACATCGGATTTACGACCCGCTCGCCAAACGCACTTTGGCCAGCGGGTTTTTTATTTTGGCAGTTAGCTTCGCGGCAGCCGATAACCGAAGCTCACGTAATCCGGAGAGATCAGGTGGACGGTATCCTCACAGCTCCAAAGGAAACGAAGGCTCAACGGGTTGAGCGCCTGAAGCGCGCGATGAATCCATGGGAAGCCTTCGACGAGATCCGGGCATTCGCCCGCAATGGCCACAGCTCGATACCCGCGGAATGGATCAACCTCTATTTCCGGTGGTGGGGCATTTACACTCAGGGCGACGGAGCAGGCGCGGTGGGTGGAGTTGGAGGCGAAGGCAAATCCACCGACTACTTCATGTTCCGCATTCGCGTTCCCAACGGCATTCTGCGCTCCGATCAGTTTCGCACTATCGCCGATCTCGCCGAACGTCACGCCCGCGGCGTCGCCGACATCACCGTTCGCCAGAATATCCAGCTCCACTGGCTCACGATCGAAGCGCTTCCCGAAGCCATCGATGCCCTTGCCGCCGTCGGTCTCGTCAGCAAAGGGGCTTGCGGCGACGTCGCCCGCAACCTCACCGGATGCCCGGTGGCCGGCGTTGCCGCCGACGAACTTTGCGACGCATCGCCGCTCGTTCTGCAAGCAGCTCAAATGCTCGCCGGCAATCCGGACTTTTATAATCTTCCGCGCAAATTCAAAGTTTCGATCACCGGATGCCCGGTATGGTGCTCATATCCCGAGATCAATGACATCGGCCTTACCGCCGTTGAACGCTTCCGTCGCGGGCGGAGCGAGGTCGGCTTCTCCGTGCGCGTCGGCGGAGGTCTCTCAGCCGACCCACATCTCGCGGTGCGGCTCGACGCGTTCGTCCGCTGGGAACAGGTCCTCCCCGTCGTTCGCGGGATCACCGAATTGTTCCGCAAACAGGACATCCTTCGCGAAAACCGCAAGCGCGCCCGCATGAAACATCTGTTCACGCAGTTTGGCTGGACTCCCGATCGCTTCCTCGAAGAGCTCCAGTCACACCTCGGGTACCGGCTCGACCCGGGCGAACCCGAATCCGTGCCCGCCGACATCTATCGCGATCACGTCGGCATCCATCGTCAGAAGCAGCACTCTGCAGGCATCGCGTGCGAGAACACCCTCTATTACATCGGCGCTTCCGTGCTGCGAGGACGCATCAGTCCCGAACAAATGCGTGCCGCTGCCGATCTGGCCGACCGCTTCGGCTCCGGCGATCTGCGCACCACCAACACGCAGAATCTGCTGATCATAAACGTTCCGCGCGCAAACATCGACGCCATCGTTCGCGGCCTCGAAGGCGTTGGCTTACCCGTCGCGGCCTCGCCGTTCTGGCGCGGAGCCATCGCCTGCACCGGCACGGAATTTTGCAAGCTAGCCATTACCGAAACGAAATCCTATACGCGTTGGCTGGTTGAAGAACTCGCAGAGCGCTTACCCGCGTTCGACCAGCAGCTCAAGCTGCACGTCACCGGCTGCCCCAACTCCTGCGGCCAGCACTGGATCTCAGATATTGGTCTTGAAGGGAAGAAGATCAAGCATGAGGGTCGTCTCGTCGATGCGTACTATTTCTGTCTCGGAGGCGCCGTCGGCGAACATCAGCGTGTTGCGCGCCCGGTCGGCTATCGCTGCCCTGCCGATGAAGTCCCCGGTGCAATCGAGCGCCTTCTGCGCTCGTATCTGGCGGGCCGTGCTGGCGATGAAAACCTGCGCTCCTATTTCGCGCGTTTTTCCGATGAGGAATTGCGCACCCAGCTCGCGGGCCGGGAGGCCGAATCCTTTGAGCGCGATTTGCCCCGCGAAGCGGCGCCCGATCGCGTTGCCGGAGACTGACCGATGAAGCCGACACTCTTCCCCGTCTTCATCAAACTTGCCGGCCGCGCTTGCATCGTCGTCGGCGCCGGCTCTGTCGCCGAATCAAAGATCGCCTCGCTTCTGGAGTCTGGCGCGCAAGTCACAGTTATCGCTCCCAACGCCCTAGACGAAATCAAACGCCTGTCTGCTTCGCGTCGCATCCGCTGGATTCCCCGCAAGTTCGTGGCGGCCGACGTGGGGCGGGCTTTCCTCGCAATTGCGGCAACGTCTGATCCTAAGGTGAATCGCGCTGTATTTCGCGAAGCGTCTGAACGCGGCGTGCTGTGCAACAGCGTCGACGACCCGCCCAACTGCGACTTCTATTTCCCCGCTGTCGTGCGCCGAGGGCCTTTGCAAATCGCGATTTCAACGTCCGGCGAAAGCCCCGCGCTCGCGCAGCGCATCCGCCGCGAAATCGAAGACAGTCTCGACGCGTCCTTCGGCGATTGGGTCGACGAAATCGGCGAGCGCCGCCGCGAAATTATCGCTGCCTTGCCTTCATCGGACGACCGCAAGCGCATCCTGCACCGTCTCGCGCACTCCGAACCACGCGTAGCGCAGGAATCCGAGCCATGATTCCGAGCGTCGCATTCCGTTTGAGCATTCTTTGCGATCTTTCAGAGCTTGATTCACGCCAGGGATTTTCCCTGTCGGCCATTGTCCGCCCCGGCGCTCCGAACCATCGCCGCGCCGCCCGCCTGGAGGATTTTCAGAAGGTTTTCGTGTCAGCCCCCGACTTCAGTCGGGTGAGCACACGATTTAGCGCCTGCGAAACCGGCCCCATTTTAAAAATGGATTGGGGCTTTAACCCCTGGACCGCCACCCAATGATCGCCCCCGTCTATTTCGTCGGCGCCGGCCCCGGCGATCCCGAACTTCTCACCCTGAAAGCGCACGCGCTCCTTCGCGGCGCCGACGTTGTCCTTCACGACGATCTCGTGGCCCCCGAAATCGTCGCTATCGCGCAGAAGACCGCCCAGATCGTCAACGTTGGCAAGCGTTGCGGCAGGAAGATGGTCACGCAAACGCAAATCAATGGCCTCATGATCGACGCTGCCGCGCGCGGCCTCACCGTCGTTCGCTTGAAGAGTGGCGATCCAGGCGTCTTTGGTCGCCTCACCGAAGAAATCCGCGCCCTCGAAGCCGCCAACGTTCCCTATGAAGTCGTGCCCGGAGTGACCGCCGGAATGGCCGCTGCCGCCTCCATTGGCGCTTCGCTCACTGACCGCCACACCAGTTCGCGCGTCGTTTTCCTCACCCGGCATCACGCGCCTGAAAACGCAACCGGCAAGATCGAAGATTGGTCCGCGATTGCGCGCGACGACACGACGATTGTCGTTTATATGCCCGGCCGCGATCTCATTGCACTCCGTCGCGAACTTCTCGACGCCGGCCTCGCGCCCGACTTCCCTGCCGTCATCGTCTCGCGCGCCAGCACTCCGGATCAGCGCGAATGGGTCACAACTATCGATGCTCTCGGCCAGGCGCCGCCCCTCGATCCGCCCTCGATCCTTCTCCTCGGCCGTTCACTTGCCCAGACCGTGCGAAAGATGTCTGTAGCGCCGGCGTCCCGCTGGCGGTTTTTCCCTGAACTTGAGTTGTTGTCACCCGCTCGCTAAAACACTCTGTTCTTGTAGAAAGCCCCTACCCTCACCGGATAACTCTCGTCCGCGGTTGTGCCGTTTTCCTTTACCTCCTTTACTTCCCCTGCCTCCTGTATCTCCGCTCGTGCTAGATTCGTCCTGACCAATACACTTTCATGCTTGACCGCCAACGATTCGCCGCGCGCTCGATCGATTTCCTCCTCGTGATTTTTCTTGTCGCACTTGCCTTTCTCCCTCCCATCAACGAGATCCACAAGCAGCTCATTCTTTTCGCCATCATCATCGTCCAGCTCCTCGAAAGCTCGATGATTTCGTGGGAGCCCAGGCGCGGTCCTATTTATAGCGTCGTGCTGAAGATTGCGCTTTCGACGCTGCTGCTCTATCACACAGGCGGCGAGACCGCGATCAACAGCTCTTACTATCCGATTTACTACCTGCCCGTCATTACCGCCGCGCTTGTATTTGGCCCGATTGCAACTCTCTTTTGGACCGCGATTAGTTCCGCGGCTTACCTGTCTCTCCTGATACCCGTCCTCGGTGAATACGAGCTAACGTCCGACGCAAAGACGGTGCTGGGAGTGCGTATCATTTTTCTCTTTCTCGCAGGCGTGCTCGTCAATCGTTTCGCCGTTGAAAACCGGCGCCAGGTGCAGAAGTATCAGACTCTCTCCGCCATGCTCGAAAAAGCGAATCGCCAGCTTCAGCGTGCGGAAGCCGAAGCGCGTCGCGCCGAACGCCTCGCTGCTCTCGGCCAGCTTTCCGCAGGCCTCGCGCACGAGATTCGCAATCCGCTTGGCGTGATCAAAGGAGCGGCCGAAATGCTCACGCAGAAGCTCCAATCCGCCCAGCCGCTCACTGCCGAACTCGCGAGCTACATTTCATCCGAAGTCAATCGCCTGAACGCACTCGTCGCGCGCTTCCTCGACTTTGCTCGTCCTCAGCGCCTAGAACTCGCTCCCGTTCAAATCACCCGCGTCCTCGACCGCGCGCTCGAAATTGTCGAGCCCCAGTTCCCGTCGGCCGCCGTAACAGTCGAGCGTGACTATGCCGCGCAAATCCCCGACGTCCTCGCCGATCGGCAGCTCTGCGAACAGATTTTCGTGAATTTGATCCTCAACGCATTCCAGGCCATGACCGAAATGCCCGAAGAGCGCGAACGTGTTCTGCACCTTAACGTCACACGCGAATCCCCCGGAGGAGTTTCAGGAGTCAGTGTTCTCGTCGAAGACACAGGTCCAGGCGTGCCTCCTGAAGCCCGCGAGCAAGTCTTCAATCCATTTTTCACGTCAAAGAAAGAAGGCGTCGGGCTGGGTCTCGCAATCGTGGCCAAGTTCGTCGACGATCACCGCGGATCAATCCGACTCGAACCCGGTCGCGGCTCGGGTGCCCGCTTCCGTGTCTTTCTTCCCACAAATCCCGACTTCCTCAAACCACAAGAAGTCATTCCCGCGACCGCCGCTCATGAAACGCCGTGACCTAAGTCAGCCCTTGAATTAAGCATTCGTTCCTCTGAGTTCTCTGTGACTCTGTGGCAAAATGTCCCCGTCGATGCCCGACAAACCAGCCATACTCGTCGTCGAAGACGAAGCCAAGATGCGACGCTTGCTCGAGCTGCAGCTCGCCGACGAAGGGTTCGTCGCCCAAACGGCTCCTGACGGAGAGACGGGGCTGCAAATGCTCAGCAAGCAGCCCTACGATCTCGTCGTCACCGACTTCAAGCTTCCCGGCATGAACGGCCTCGAATTCCTGCAATCTGCCAAGCGGATCGACGCGCATTGTCCGGTCGTTATAATGACGGCTTACGGCACGGTGGAATCCGCCGTCGAAGCGATGAAAGCCGGGGCAAGCGACTACGTCTTGAAACCGTTTTCGCTCGCCGAACTCGTTCTTGTCATCCGCAAGGAACTCGACTCCCAAAAACTGCGCGACGAGAACCGGTCGCTTCGCGAGGCGCTCGGCCTGAAATACAAGTACGACAACATCATCGCGCAGAGCGAAAAAATGCAAGCTGTGCTGCGGCTCGCCGAGCGCGTCGCGCCAACCAACGCAACTGTGCTCATTGGAGGAGAGAGCGGCGTTGGCAAAGATCTGATCGCTCGCGCGATCCATCAACACTCGCAGCGCGCATCCGGCCCGTTCATTAAGATCAACAGCACCGCGATCCCGGAAACGCTTCTTGAAAGCGAGCTATTCGGCTATGAGAAAGGCGCTTTTTCGGGAGCGACAACAAGCAAGCCTGGGAAATTCGAGCTGGCCGACAAGGGAACCCTGTTCCTCGACGAAATTGGCGACATTCCCGCCGCGATTCAGGTGAAGTTGCTGCGCGTCCTTCAGGAACGCGAATTCGAGCGCCTCGGCGGCACGAAAACTCTGAAAGTCGACGTCCGCTTGATCGCCGCCACGAATCGCGACCTTCGCGCCGCGCTGGAGGAAGGCACATTCCGCGAGGATCTTTACTATCGACTGAACGTTGTTGCGATCGATATCCCGCCGCTCCGCGAACACAAGGAAGACATTCCCGGCCTGGTCGATTTCTTCCTGCAAAAATATGCGAAGGAAATGGGTAAGCCGGCTCCGAAAATCTCTTCCCAGGCTCTCGAACTGCTCGTCGACTTCCACTGGCCCGGCAACATCCGCGAACTCGAAAATATCATTCAGCGCGCCGTCACGTTATCGGAAAGCACCACGATCGAACCGGCGGACATCCACCTCGATGTCGCCGCGCCTAAAGCGAACGCAGCAGGCAATCATTTCCTCCCTCCCGGCATGACCCTCGACCAATGGGAGGAGCAAGCCATTCGCGAAGCCCTGCACCGCGCGAACGGCAACAAAAGCCAGGCTGCCCGCCTTCTCGGTCTCACCCGAAATGCGCTCCGCTATCGGCTGTCGCAAATGGGTGTTCCCGACTCGCCCGAAAAAGACACGGAATAATCCCGGGAAAGTTTCGGAACAATGAAACCAGCGCCGGTGGTTTAGGTTCAATGTAGCGCCGGCCTGTCCTGCTTGCCCTGAGTGCTATAGCGAAGGGAGCGCAGTCGACGGGTGTGCCTGCCGCAGGCAGGCTTCCGCATCCTTTGTGTTCCGAGATGGTCTATATCGGGAAGCCCGGCAGCTTTGGTTTTCTGGAGCCGGCGGTGGCGTTTTTGTGCCGCCGCTAACTTTTGATCCGCCACAGAGTCGTCCGGCAGAGCTACGGGAACTTCATTCGTCGTGGGGCATTCATGAGCTATGCCTCGTCCGGCTAAATGTTTCCTTACGTCTTTAGAACCTCGCGGATGAATTTCGGCGGCCAGCCTTGCTCTTCAGCCGCAACGCGGAAGCCCGGATCCACCGTGAAGTATCTGGTGCGCCGGCCATCCTTCCAACTAATGTGAACCTGATATAGATCGAACGGTTCCAGTCCGAGGGCCCTGACGTGGCGTACGACCCCGCTCTGAATTCCGGCGAGATACAGCAACCCGTCGGCTTTCCTGCTCTTCCTCCACAGCTTCTTTTCGCCTCCCGGAAGCGAAAGAAGGCGGACCACCATACTGGCGTCTATCGGGTGCGCGACGCTTACGAGAGCAGCCAGAAACTTTTTCTCGAAGTATCCAATTCTCTCCATAAGCAAAGCGAAGCGGTCGCTCGTCCACTTTCCATGCGCGGGGAGACCGGCATAGGAACTTGAGGGCGAACCTTCTTCCGTCTGCGCGTGAGCTTTGAGGTATTTCTTTAGCTCTACGACCTCTTGCGGTGTGTCCGCCCTGTACCACTCGCCTCGGAACTCGAATTCAACGGCCATGAACCTGCCCCACCACCCTTAAGGGTAACTATATGACCCTTAAGGCTTAGTGTCAAACCACAACTATGCATAGTTCTGCGAGTTCCTCGAAGGGGTCTTCTCGATCTGAGGCGGTCCCATCCACGTCTGTAACACGAAGATGGGACCTGCCCCATCGATGCGAAACGCCGCTGCGTCTAGCGGCTGGTCCCGCGAGCGAGAGCTAAGCGAAGGTATGCCACTACGCCGTGGCCTCCCGGCTACGTTGCAGGAACGCTAACAAATCCGCGTTCACTTGGTCCTGAAGCGTAGCCGTTAGGCCGTGTGGCGCCCCGGGGTAATAAATCTCCTTCGCGCCTTCAATCAGGCGCGCGGATTTCTTTGCTGAATCCTTGATAGGCACGATCTGGTCATCCTCTCCGTGCATGACCAGGGTCGGAACGTCGAATTTCTTCAGGTCCTCTGTGAAATCGGTTTCGGAGAATGCCTTGATGCACTCATAGGAATTCAAGAGTCCCGCCTGCATGCTCCAAAGCCAGAACTGATCCAGAGTTCCCTGCGGAACGTTGGCACCTGGTTTATTGGCACCATAGAACGGCACCGCGAAGCCTCTGTAAAACTCCGAAGGATTTTCGAACAGGTCCTTTCGTAGCTTGTCGAACAGCTCAATCGGCAGCCCCTCGGGATTCGTAGCTGACTTAATCAGGACCGGCGGCACGGCGGCGATAAGTACCGCTTTGGCGACTCGCTTCGTGCCGTGACGGCCGATGTAGCGGGCGACTTCCCCTCCACCGGTCGAGTGTCCCACCAGGGTCGCGTCTCGCTTGATCGAGTGTCTCGATCACTTCCGCAAGATCGTCCGCGTATTGGTCCATGTTATTCCCGTTGGAGGGCTGATCGGACCGGCCGTGCCCGCGCCTGTCAACTGCGACGCAGCGAAAGCCGCGCTGAGCCAGAAAGAGCATCTGACCGTCCCAGGCATTGGAATTGAGCGGCCAACCGTGAGAGAACGTTACGGCTGATCCTTTGCCCCAGTCTTTGTAATAAATCCGTGTTCCATCTTTGGTCGTAATCGTCGGCATACTTTCTCCTTTTTTCGCTTCAATCCGGCTCGGCGGCGTCCTTACGTTTCGCGTGACGCTTCCGCCAGGAACCATGTGCGCCGCTCGGTCTGGTCGATCCAGACTTCGATCAGGCTTGTTGTGGCTACATCGTTGTACTTTTCGCATATCTCGTGGGCCGCACGGAGATAGCGCGTGAGTTCGCTGTTATCGGCACAAAGTTCGGCGAGCATCTCGGGCGGGCTGACGAATTCCTTGTCGTTGTCCTTCAGCCTCTGGTTCTTCGAGATTTCGCCGATCGAGTGCAGGGTGCTGGCGCCGATCTTTCGCGCGCGTTCAGCAATATCATCCGTCATGGCGAAGATCTGCTCTCCCTGCTCATCGAGAAGCAGGTGGTAGTCGCGGAAGTGCCGCCCGGTCATGTGCCAATGGAAATTCTTCGTTTTCATGTACAACGCAAAGGTGTCGGCCAACACTTGACGCAATTGCTCCGCAATCTCGGCAACTCCGTTTGGACTGAGGTCGGTCGGGATTTCGGGTGAAAATTTCTCCGGCGTCTTCGCCGTTGCTGCGGCTGTCCTAGGCATGGTGTGCCCTCCTGTTTGTGACTAGGTGCTACTGAAATCTTTTCGATTCGCCTGGCTGGACGTTCTTTTTCGGGTTTGGCGGGACGCAACGGCAAGCGCCGGATGTTCCCTCAACGGTGAGAATTGCGCCTGCAAGGCTGCCGAACCCATCGGGGAGAGCTGGACGAGCGTGGCGCCGGGTTAATGCAGGTTATCGGGTGAACGTTTTCAGTCCTTCAGGTAACGGAGAATGTTACGGGCATGATTCTTAGGCCGCGGACCGCCGAGTGTCAAGTACACCTGCGAGCGAAGCTGCAGTGCAGCCGTCCTTGCACGTTGGGCTGTGGAGCGGTCCTCTGGAGCGCCACGGTAGCCGCCTGACATTGGTGCCGTTGCGGCGGAATTGCACAATTGTGGTGCAGCTTGCGGAAAAGTCGGAAACAGCCGAAAGTGTGTCGACCAATTTTGCGGGTTTTGTTGATTCTACAGGCACTTACGCGAACATTTGCTCAGCAAGTGTGTCGACCAAAAGGGCGCGAAGCCATAGCCGAGTTTAGGGGCAGCGTCGGAGAACAGGCACTGATTCGGAGCAACTTAGCGCATTGTCGCGTGCATGCCGGGGCATGGCTTCCAGATTGTGTATTTTTGTTACCAATGCCGAAACTGGTCGAATCCATTGGGCGGCCAGTCAAAAGGACTTCGAGCTTGCCCGGACTCCTTTCGACTGCTACAGGGGGCATATTCGCCGTGAACAGAAAGTGCCGTTGTCGTTCTGAATCGGGAGCGAGCGCGAGGGATTCGCCCTGAGATCTATTGTGCGGGGACGATGCGAATGTAGTCGAGTGGAGCGCGTTCGCCGGCGTCTGGGACGCCTTCGATGCGGATTTCGTCGCCGGACCGAAGGGCAACGTTACGGATGATGCGGCGCGTCGACGTGTTCCCGTCAGGCTTCATGGACGGGTAATCGCCGTTCGCGACCCATGCGTCGATTTGCTTGCCGTTCACGAGCAGTCGGAAGTGCGACTGGCCGTTGTTCTGGTCGAAATACTCGACTTCCAAGTCGTATTTCCCTTTGCGACGCCGGAAGTTAAACGTCGCGGAGCACGTTTTCGACGGATCCGGGCAGATGATCGCTTTGCTGCCGGAGGCGGTTTCCCATGGCGTCACGTCGGTTACCACGTAGCCGTCGAGCTTCATCGATTCCGCTTCCACGCGATTGGGATGATGGCCCACGCGTCCTTTCGCGTCGGGAAT
>DASUJR010000196.1:0-20906 GCA_036279175.1 Candidatus Acidiferrales bacterium
ATGGCGAAGGAGAAATTCGAACGAAGCAAGCCGCACGTAAACGTGGGGACGATCGGTCACATTGACCACGGGAAGACGACGCTGACGGCGGCGATCACGAAAGTGCTGTCGAAGAACAATCCGAAGGTGGCGTTTCGCGCCTTCGATTCGATCGACAACGCGCCGGAAGAGCGGGAGCGCGGGATCACGATCGCGGTGGCGCACGTCGAGTACGAGACGGCCAACCGGCATTACGCGCACATCGACTGTCCGGGCCACGCGGACTACGTGAAGAACATGATCACGGGCGCGGCGCAGATGGACGGAGCGATCCTGGTGGTGGCGGCGACGGACGGCCCGATGCCGCAGACGCGGGAGCACATTCTTCTCGCGCGGCAAGTGGGCGTGCCGTATATCGTCGTGTTTCTGAACAAGTGCGACGTGGTGGAAGATCCCGAACTGCTGGAGCTGGTTGAACTGGAAGTTCGCGAGCTGCTGAAGAGCTATCAGTTTCCAGGCGACACGGTGCCGGTGATTCGCGGGTCGGCGCTGAAGGCGCTGGAAGGCGACGCGAAGTGGGAGAAGTCGATTCTGGAATTGATGGAAGCGGTGGACAAGAACGTGCCTTTGCCGCAGCGCGACATCGACAAGCCGTTCGCCATGCCGATCGAAGATATTTTCTCGATTTCCGGTCGCGGCACGGTGGTGACGGGAAGAATCGAGCGCGGCAAGGTGAAGGTGGGTGAGGAAGTTGAAATCGTAGGTTTCCGTCCGACGATGAAGAAGACGGTGACGGGCGTCGAAATGTTCCGCAAGCTCTTGGACGAAGGGATTGCGGGCGACAACGTGGGCCTGTTGTTGCGCGGCACGGAAAAGGACGAAGTCGAGCGCGGGCAAGTAATCGCCAAGCCGGCATCGATCACGCCGCACACGAAGTTCAAGGCGGAGGCGTACGTACTGACGAAGGAAGAGGGCGGGCGGCACACGCCGTTCTTTACCGGATACCGGCCGCAGTTTTATTTTCGCACGACGGACGTGACGGGAGACGTGAAGCTGCCGCAGGGCGTCGAGATGGTGATGCCGGGCGACAACGTGTCGGCGGAAATCACGCTGATCACGCCGGTGGCGCTGGAGAAGGGGTTGCGCTTCGCCATCCGCGAAGGCGGCCACACCGTCGGCGCCGGCGCCGTAGCGGAGATCATCGAGTAAGCGACTATGCGCGAAATCATCACATTGCAGTGCAACGATTGCAAAAACCGAAACTACACGACCACCAAGAACCGGAAGAAGCACCCGGACCGGCTTGAAATCAGCAAGTTCTGCAACACCTGCCGGAAGCACACGGGTCACAAAGAGGTCAAGTAGGCCGGCTAGAAAGTTTAGGGGAGTAGGTTCAACGGTAGACCATCGGTCTCCAAAACCGAGAGTGGGGGTTCGAATCCCTCCTCCCCTGCCAGTTTGGCAGGACGCGGTCTAGCGGTCAGGCAATACGGGACAGAAGAGGACAAGCAGGGCTCCATGGCAGAAGCGTTAAAGGTAAAGCACGAAGGAGTTCGAGGCGGGGGCGGCAATGGCAGCACCGTTGCCGCGTCGTTTGGGAAATTCGGCGAATATCCGCGCCGCTGGCGCCAGTTCCTCCACGAAGTCAAAGTGGAAATGAAGCAGGTGAACTGGCCCTCGCGACGCGATGTCTGGTCGACAACGGTCGTGGTTTTGATCACGGTAGCGTTTTTCGGCCTCTTTTTCGCTCTGACCGACTCGGTCTTCAGCAGGATGTCAGTTTGGGTGCTGCATTACTTCCGAAAATGATGGAAACGCAGATGGCAAAGCAGTGGTACATCATCCATACCTACTCGGGGTTTGAGAAGAAGGTAAAGGAAAGCCTCGAAAGCCGGGTGGCGGCGTTCGGCCTTACCGAGAAGATCGGTCAGGTCATTATTCCGACTGAATCGGTGATGGAGGTTCGCGGCGGCAAGAAGGTCGTCTCGCCGCGCATGTGCTATCCCGGCTACGTCCTGGTTGAAATGGACATGGACGACTACACGTGGCATGTCGTGCGCTCGACGCCGCGCGTTACCGGCTTCGTTGGCTCGGGACAGACGCCCTCGCCGCTGACGGAAGAAGAAGTCCAAAACATTCTGAATCGCGCGACAACCACAGCCGAAAAGCCCAAGCCGAAGCTGTCGTTCGACCGCAGCGAAAAAGTGCGCATCGTCGACGGCCCGTTCGCGAATTTTACCGGCATCGTCGAGGAAGTGAATCCGGATCGCAGCACTCTGAAGGTTTCCGTAACGATTTTCGGACGCTCCACGCCGGTCGAATTGGACTTCGCGCAGGTGGAAAAAGTCGCGTAATGGCGTCGAGCTTCGCCGGTGGTGAGAAGGTTCGAATACTGGGTGGGGTCTTCGCGAATTTCACAGCCGTCGTAACCGCTGTGGACGCGGAGCGGCGAATCGTGAAGGTTATGCTGGCGATTTTCGGCCGCGAGCAAACGATAGAATTGCGCTTTACGCAGGTCCATAAGGCGGCGTAAGGATTCGCAGAATAGCCGCGGTGGATGAACCGCGCAGGGGACATCGGAACATGGCTAAGAAAATCAACGCAGTCGTAAAACTGCAATTGCCGGCAGGCAAAGCTACGCCGGCGCCGCCGGTGGGCACCGCCCTAGGCCCGCACGGCCTCAATATCATGGATTTTTGTAAGCAGTTCAACGCCAAGACGTCCAAAGAGCCGGACGGCATGATCTTCCCGGTTCTGGTCACCGTTTACAGTGACCGCACCTTCACCTTTATCCTGAAGACGCCGCCCGCTTCGGAATTGCTTAAGCGTGCAGCCGGGATCGTCAAGGGTTCGCCGGAACCGAACCGCAACAAAGTGGCGAAAGTTACCAAGAAGCAAGTGCAAGAGATTGCGCGCACCAAGCTGCCCGATCTGAACACGACGAATATCGAGGCTGCGATGCGCTCGGTGATGGGTACGGCCCGCAACATGGGCATTGAAGTTACCGATTAGGCCGGGAGAACGAGGCACATGAGCCGGAACGGAAAAGAAGGCGGAAAGAACATCGATCGCGCGCGCAAGCTGGTCGAGGCGCGCCCGTACAAGCTCGAGGAAGCAGCCGAACTGCTGCGCAAAGCGCATTACGTTAAATTCGACGAGACGGTCGAACTGGTCCTGAACCTCGGCGTCGATCCGAAGCAATCCGACCAGATGGTGCGCGGCACGGTTGTGCTCCCGCACGGTCTCGGCAAATCGAAGCGCGTGCTGGTCATCGCCAGCGGCGAAAAAGTTCGCGAAGCCCAGGAAGCGGGCGCCGATTTCGTCGGCGGCGAAGATATGGTCCAGAAAATCCAGGAAGGTTGGACGGACTACGAAGCCGTGATCGCCACGCCGGACATGATGCGTTCCGCAGGCCGTCTTGGCAAGGTCCTCGGACCTCGGGGCCTCATGCCCAACCCCAAGACTGGCACCGTCACCTTCGACGTCGCTCGCGCGGTGCAGGAAGTTAAGGCTGGCAAGGTTGAGTTCCGGCTCGACAAGACCGGAATCATTCATTCGCCGGTCGGCAGAATCAGCTTCCCGGCCAAGAATCTTGCCGAAAACGCCCAGAGCCTTCTATCAGCCATAATCAAGGCCAAGCCCGCGACCGCTAAAGGCAAGTACATCAAGAGGATCACGCTCACTTCGACCATGGGTCCGGGCGTACAGATCGATCACGCCGAAGCGGACGCGGCCGTAGCCGTCGCTGCATAGCATCGTAGAGCGGAGAGGAAGCATCGAATGAACAAAGCGGAAAAGAAAGCGCAAGCCGAACAGTTGCGAGCCCAACTCGCCAACGTTTCCACGGTCATTCTCTCGACCTTTCAGGGCATTACCGTCGAGGACGATACCAAGCTGCGCCGTCAGGTGGAAGCCGCTGGCGGCAAGTACGAAGTCGTGAAGAACTCCGTTGCTGAGCGCGCTGCGGAGGGAACACCTACCGCTCCGTTGCTGAAGGACCTGAAGGGCACCAATTCAATCGCCTATACGAAGCTCGACCCGGTTGCCCTTGCGAAAATCCTGACGAAAGTTGCCAAAGACGTGCCCGCGTTCAAGTTCCGGGCTGGCTGGGTCGAAGGCCGCGTCGTCTCGATCGAGGATATCAATCAGCTCGCTTTGCTGCCGGCCAAGGAAGAGTTGATCAGCAAGATCATGTTCCTGCTGAATGCGCCTGCGCAGCGTATTGCTACGGCAATTTCAGCGCTCCCGCGCAATCTGGCGGTGGTCACCAGTGAAGCGGTGAAAGCGCAAAAGTTCGGGGCAGGCAGCGCCGCGCCAGACGGCGGCCAGGAAGCGCCAAAGCCCGAAACGGCTCAGTAATTCGAGTTTCTCAACTTCGAGGAGGATAGGAAACGCATGGCTAGCAAAGTGGAAACGATCCTGGAGGAAATCAAGGGCCTGACGTTGCTCGAGGCTTCCGACCTGGTCAAGAAGATGGAGGACACCTTCGGCGTGTCCGCGGCGGCTGCAGCTCCGGTCGTAATGGCTGGCGGAGCGGCGGGCGGAGCGGCCGCCCCCGCGGAAGAGAAGACAGAGTTCACCGTCGTTCTCACCGAAGTGGGCGCCAACAAGATCAACGTGATTAAGGCCGTCCGTGAAGTCACCAGCTTGGGCCTGAAAGAAGCCAAGGACCTAGTTGACGGCGCCCCCAAGACGGTGAAAGACGGCGTCAACAAGGAAGAGGCCGCCACGATCAAGAAGAAGTTCGAAGACGCCGGGGCTAAGGTCGATATCAAGTAGCGGCGTCGCGGCCTGCTGAGCTGCGGCTGGAGATTCGCGTACGCACACGCGCTCCTTTGGAACTCAGAATGTCAAAACACGTCCTTCCCGGGCGGAAGGGGCGGGTGTCCGCTCCTGATTTCCGTTCCGGCATGGTCTTTATAAGAGGTCATCAATGAGCAATCGTAACGGCAATCGCGTCGTTCGGGAACGCGAGCGTCTGGACTTCGCCAAAATCAAGACCACGGTCCAGATTCCCAACCTGATCGACGTCCAGAAGAAGTCGTACCAGCGGTTCCTGCAAATGGACCTGCTGCCGAGCGAGCGCGAAGACACGGGCCTGCAGTCCGTCTTCACCTCCGTTTTTCCCATTCAGGATTTTCGCGGCCTGTCGCAGCTCGATTTCGTCGATTATTCGATCGGCAATTGGGAGTGCAAGTGCGGCCATCTGCGCGGCCTGCACCACTTGCGCGCCACTTGCCGGAATTGCGGCGCGTCGGTCGTCACCAACCCGTACAAAACTGGCGACGTGATCTGCCCGAAGTGCGGCACGTTCAACAAGAACACGCCCACCTTCTGCAATAAGTGCGGCGACCCGGTCACGCTCCAGTTGAAATACGATGTGACCGAATGCGAGGAGCGCGGAATGACCTATGCCGCGCCTCTGAAGGTCACCATCCGCCTCACCATCTACGACAAGGATCCGGACACCGGCGCGAAGTCCATTCGCGACATCAAGGAACAGGAAGTTTTCTACGGCGATATTCCGCTGATGACCGAGAACGGTACCTTCATCATCAACGGCACCGAGCGTGTCATCGTCAGCCAGTTGCACCGTTCTCCGGGTGTGTTTTTCGAGACTGCGAATAACCGTAGCTACTTCCTCGGCAAAATCATTCCGTACCGCGGCTCGTGGGTCGAATTCGAATACGACACGAAGAATATTCTCTACGTCCGCATCGATCGCAAGCGCAAATTCCTCGGCACAATCTTCCTGCGCGCCTTGGGCATGAAGACCAACGAAGACATTCTGCGCACGTTTTATCAGGTCGAGCGGGTTTCCCTGCACGACAACGGCCTCTTCTGGAACGTGTCCGAAGGCCTCGTCGACCGCAAGCTGACGCGCGAAATCAAGCATCCGAAATCCGGCGAAGTTCTGGTCGCCGCGCACAAGCGTATTTCCGATCAGTTGCATAAGGAACTCGTGAAGGCGCGCGTTACGCAAGTGGAAGTCGGTGCTGGCGACTTGGAAGGCGCGATTACCGTCGGTGAGCTGGTCAACCGGCAGACCGGAGAAGTCCTCCTCGAAGCGAACAAGCCAATCACCGGCGAGATGTGGAACACCATTGCCGAAGCTGGAATCACTGAGGCCGACGTTTGCTTCCCCGACCGCGACGAAGTCGGCGTCATCGTTTCGCGCACGATCGAGAAAGACTCGATCCGCACGCCCAAGGAAGCGTTGATCGAAATCTATCGCAAGCTGCGTCCCGGCGATCCGCCTACGCTCGAAACGGCGACCGCCCTCTTCAACGGGATGTTCTTCGACGCCCGGAAGTACGATTTCAGCAAGGTTGGCCGGCTGAAGTTCAACATCAAGCTCGGTCTCGAGACGCCGCTCGATAAGCGCACGCTCGATCCGGCCGATTTCGTTGCCGGAATCAAGTACCTGCTCAGGCTGCGCCGCAACGTCGGCACCGTGGACGACATCGACCATCTCGGAAATCGCCGCGTCCGGGCCGTTGGCGAACTGCTCGAAAACCAGTTCCGCATTGGCCTCGTGCGCATGGAACGCGCCATCAAGGAAAAAATGTCGGTCTACCAGGAAATGTCGACGGCCATGCCGCACGACCTGGTGAACGCGAAACCCGTCATGGCGGCCATCCGCGAATTCTTCGGCAGTTCGCAGCTCTCGCAGTTCATGGATCAGACCAATCCGCTCAGCGAAATCACGCACAAGCGGCGCCTTTCGGCTCTTGGTCCCGGAGGTCTTTCGCGCGAACGCGCGGGATTCGAAGTCCGCGACGTTCATCCGACGCACTACGGCCGCATTTGCCCGATCGAAACGCCGGAAGGTCCGAACATCGGCTTGATCAGCTCTCTTTCGTGCTACGCGCGAATCAACGAATTCGGCTTCATCGAGTCGCCCTACCGCAAGGTGCGGGGCGGCCGCGTCACCGACTACGTCCAGGTGATCAACGCCGGCGATAGCGACTTCAAAGTCGGCGAGATCGTCGAACGGGAAAAAATCGAAGATACGAATGAAGACCTCAAGCGCCGCCGCGTCACGGTCGATCCCTACTGCTTCTATCTTTCCGCGTGGGAAGAAGACCGTTACGTCGTCGCGCAGGCCAACGTTCCGCTCGACGAAAAGCAGCGCATCACCACCGAACTCGTCAACTGCCGCCAGGCCGGCAACTTCGTGCTGAAGGGGCGCGATGAAGTCGACTACATCGACGTTTCGCCCAAACAGCTCGTATCCGTCGCGGCCAGCTTGATTCCGTTCCTCGAGAACGACGACGCGAACCGCGCGCTCATGGGATCGAACATGCAGCGTCAGGCCGTGCCGCTCATCAAGGGCGAATCGCCTCTCGTGGGCACGGGCATGGAACGTGTCACTGCGCGCGATTCTGGCGCGGTTATCGTTGCCCGGCGCGACGGCATCGTCGATCAGGTCGACTCGGAACGCGTAATCGTCCGCGTCGAGTCCGATCAATCCGGCGTGCTGAGCCGCGAAGTCGGTTCCGACATTTACTTGCTCACGAAGTTCAAGCGCTCGAACCAGAACACCTGCATCAACCAGAAGCCGCTGGTCCGCGCGGGCGACCGCGTAAGGCAGGGCCAGGTTCTTGCCGATGGTCCTTGCACGGATCGTGGTGAACTTGCTCTCGGACGAAACGTCCTCGTCGCGTTCGTTCCTTGGCGCGGCTACAACTTCGAAGACGCGATCCTCGTCAGCGAGAAGCTCGTTGAAGAGGACTACTACACCTCGATTCACATCGAAGAGTACGAAATCGAGGCGCGCGACACGAAGCTCGGCCCCGAGGAAATCACGCGCGACATTCCCAATATCAACGAGGGTTTCCTCCGCAACCTCGATGAGAGCGGCGTGATCCGCATCGGCGCAACCGTTCGCCCGGGCGACATCCTCGTCGGCAAGGTGACGCCGAAAGGCGAAACCACGCTGACGCCGGAAGAAAAGCTCCTCCGCGCGATCTTCGGCGAGAAGGCCGGCGACGTTCGCGACGCGTCTCTCTATTGCCCGCCGGGCATTGAGGGCACCATCGTCGACGTCAAGATCTTCTGCCGCAAGGGCGCGGAAAAAGACGAGCGGCACAAGGCCATCGAAGCGTCGCAAGTCGCCAAGCTCGAAAAGAACCTCGCCGACGAGATTCGCATTCTCACCGACGAGCGGCTGAAGCGCCTCACCAGCCTCTTGTCCGGTCAGAAGCTCGTCAACGACTTGCACGACGAACGTACGAACAAGCGCTTGCTCACTAAGGGTACGGAGCTCACTCGCGACCTGCTCGAAAAAATCTCCACGCGCAACCTGAAGCGCCTGCGCCTGAATGAAAGGGATCCGCTGCTCATCGAGAAGATCGACGAGATCGAGGAAATGACCTCGCGTCAGATCGATGTGCTGCGCAAGATCACCGACGAGCGCATTTCCAAGCTCAAGAAGGGTGACGAGCTCCCGCCGGGCGTCATCAAGCTGGTCAAGGTCTATATCGCCATGAAGCGCAAGCTCTCCGTCGGCGACAAAATGGCCGGACGCCACGGCAATAAGGGCGTAATCGCGCGCATCGTCCCCAAAGAAGACATGCCGTACATGCCCGATGGCACGCCGGTCGAAATCGTTCTCAACCCGCTCGGCGTTCCTTCGCGTATGAACGTCGGCCAGATTCTCGAGACGCATCTCGGATGGGCCTCGAAGGAACTCGGCGAGAGAGTCGCAAAGATTCTCGACGACAAGGAATCCCGCGCGGATGCTGTCCGCAAGTGGCTCAAGGAAGCTTTCGGCCCGACGTCGGTATGGAAGTCGATCGCAGAACTCGACGACGACACCATTCTTGACGTCGCAAACAGCTTCCGCGAAGGCATTCCGATGGCCACGCCGGTTTTCGACGGTGCCCGCGAAGCCGACATCCGGCACCTTCTCCAATTCACGGAATTGCCCGAGAGCGGCAAGATCACGCTCTACGACGGTATGACCGGCGACCCGTTCGCTCAGGAAGTTACGGTCGGCTACATCTACATGCTCAAGCTGTCGCACCTGGTCGACGACAAGATCCACGCGCGTTCCATCGGTCCGTACTCGCTGATTACGCAGCAGCCCCTCGGCGGCAAGGCGCAGTTCGGCGGACAACGCTTCGGTGAAATGGAAGTCTGGGCGCTCAAAGCCTACGGTGCCGCGCACATCCTGCAGGAACTGCTCACGGCCAAGTCCGACGACGTGTACGGCCGCGCCAAAATCTACGAGGCCATCGTCAAGGGTGAACCGGGAATCGAGCCCGGCGTGCCCGAGTCGTTCAACGTCCTTGTTCGCGAATTGCAGTCGCTGTGCCTTGATGTCGAGCTGATGAAGCGTCAGAAACCTCAGCTCGAAAAGGAAGCGGCCGATTAATCAAACGTGCGCCGGGCGGATGCGCTCCGCCCGCGCGCGCCACAAAGATTGAAAGTTTTTTGCCCCGACCTGGTCGGGGAGGGAGGCAGCCCTTGTATCGTTCTAGTCCTTATGATCGCGCCAGCCAGATTGCGGATTTCGATTCGATTCGCATCAGCTTGGCGAGTCCGGAAAAAATCCGGTCGTGGTCGCACGGCGAGGTGACCAAGCCGGAGACCATCAATTACCGCACCTTCAAGCCGGAACGTGACGGCCTGTTCTGCGCCAAAATCTTTGGCCCTGTCACCGACTGGGAATGCTTGTGCGGAAAGTACAAGCGAATGAAGCACCGCGGAGTGATCTGCGACAAGTGCGGTGTTGAAGTGACGCTTAGCAAGGTTCGCCGCGAGCGCCTCGGTCACATCGAACTTGCATCGCCCTGCTCGCACGTCTGGTTCTTCAAGGGCCTGCCCAGCCGCATCGGATATCTGCTCGACATCACCATGCGCGATCTCGAGCACATCCTCTATTTCGAAACGTTCGTTTGCATCGATCCGGGCGAAGTCCCCGGGATTCGCGAAAAAGAAGCGATTCCTGAGGAGAAGCTTCGCGAACTCCAGCGCGAATACGCGGGCAAGTTCGCTTTCGGCATGGGTGCCGAAGCCATTAAGGAACTTCTGCGCCGTATCGATATCGACAAGCTCTCGGACGATCTTCGCGAAAAAATGAAGGTCGATCCCAGTTTGCAGAAGCGGATCAAGTACGCCAAGCGCTTGAAGGTCGTCGAGGCATTTCGCAAGAGCGGTAATAAGCCGGAGTGGATGATTCTCGACGTCGTTCCGGTTCTTCCGCCCGAACTGCGCCCGCTCGTGCCTCTCGACGGCGGCCGTTTTGCCACGTCTGACTTGAACGACCTCTATCGCCGCGTGATCAACCGCAACAATCGGTTGAAGAAGCTCATGGAGCTTCACGCGCCCGACGTGATCGTCCGCAATGAAAAGCGCATGTTGCAGGAAGCCGTCGACGCTCTCTTCGACAACGGTCGCCGCGGTCGCGTGCTTCGCGGCACAAATAATCGTCCGCTCAAGTCGTTGTCCGATACGCTCAAGGGCAAGCAGGGCCGCTTCCGCCAGAACCTTCTCGGCAAGCGCGTTGACTACTCCGGCCGTTCCGTTATCGTCGTCGGCCCGGAACTCAAACTCCATCAGTGCGGTCTGCCGAAGAAGATGGCGCTTGAGCTTTTCAAACCATTCATCTATCACCGGCTCGAAGCCGCTGGTCATTGCACCACGATCAAGCAGGCCAAGGAACTGGTCGAAGCGCAGGACGCGATCGTCTGGGACATTCTCGAGGACGTGATCCGCGAGCACCCGGTCCTGCTGAATCGCGCTCCCACGCTTCACCGCCTCGGCATTCAGGCATTCGAGCCGACGCTCGTCGAAGGCAAAGCGATCCGCATCCATCCGCTCGTCTGCACCGCGTTCAACGCGGACTTTGATGGCGACCAGATGGCCGTGCACATCCCGCTTTCTCCCGAGGCGCAGGTCGAAGCGTCCGTTCTGATGCTCAGCTCGCACAACATCCTTTCACCCGCTAACGGCCTACCGCTCGCCGTGCCCACGCAGGACATGGTTCTCGGTATTTATTACATGACCAAGGCCAAGCCGAAGGCGAAGGGCGAAGGCCGCGCGTTCGGTTCTGTCGAAGAAGTCATCATGGCGCTCGAAGCCGGCGAAGTGGAATTGCTCACGCCGATCCGCCTCCGCTACACCGGCGAAGTGATCGACCTGACGAACGCCTACGACGATCAGGACGTGCCGCACACTGAGCCCGTGCAGCTCAATCGCCAGTTCCTGCATACCACCGTTGGCCGCGTGATCTTCAACGATCACCTGCCTTCGGACATGCCGTTCATCAACGGCTTGCTCAAGAAGAAGGGTGTTCAGGCTCTGGTGCAGTACTGCTACCTGCGCTTTGGCCTCGAAAAGACGGTCGTTGCTCTCGACAAGCTGAAGGAACTCGGCTTCCTCTACGCGACGAAAGCCGGCGTTTCCATCGGCATCAGCGACATGGTTATCCCGAGCGTGAAGTACAAGCTCGTCGATGCCGCCGAACACGAAGTGTTCAAAGTCCAGCAGCAATACCTCGATGGCGCCATCACCAACGGCGAGCGTTACAACAAAGTCATCGCTATCTGGTCCGACGTCACCGAAAAAGTCGCCGACGAAATGTTTAAGGCCCTTGAGGAGCAGGACAAGGAAGGCGTGATTAACCCGATTTACGTTATGGCCGATTCCGGCGCTCGCGGATCGAAGCAGCAGATTCGCCAGCTTTCCGGTATGCGCGGCTTGATGGCCAAGCCCTCCGGCGAAGTCATCGAGCAGCCCATCACGTCGAATTTCCGCGAAGGCCTGGCCGTACTCGAATATTTCATCTCGACGCACGGCGCCCGCAAGGGTCTCGCCGACACGGCGCTCAAGACGGCGGACTCCGGCTATCTCACTCGCCGTCTCGTCGACGTTGCTCAGGACGTGATCATCAACGAATTCGACTGCGGCACGGGCGACGGCATCTTCGTCGAACCCATTCTTGAAGCCGGCGTCGAAGTCGAGCCGTTGCGCGACCGCGTTGTCGGCCGCGTCTCGCTCGAAAAGATCAAGGACTACGAAGGCAACGTGATCGTCGAGATCAACCAGGAAATCACCGAAGAGCTGGCCAATGCGATCCAGGCGGCCGGTATCGAGCGCGTCAAGATTCGCTCCGTGCTCACTTGCGAATCGAAGCGCGGCGTTTGTGCCCGCTGCTACGGCCGCAACTTGGCCACCGGGCGCTTCGTCGAGTTGGGCGAAGCGGTCGGTGTGATCGCGGCCCAGTCCATCGGCGAGCCTGGCACGCAGCTCACCATGCGCACGTTCCACATCGGCGGCACGGCGACTCGCGTCACCGAACAGTCGAAGGTCGAAGCCCGTAACAACGGCTTCGTCCGCTTCATCGACATGAACGTGGTCGAAGGCCGCAACAAGACCTTCATCGCCATGAACCGTTCCGGCCTTATCGCCGTCGTCGACGAAAAGGGCCGCGAGAAGGAGCGCCATCACGTTGTTTACGGCGCGCGCCTGCGCGTCGAAGACGGCCAGCCGGTCACGCTCGGTCAAATCATGGTCGAGTGGGATCCGTACACGTTCTCGATCCTCACCGAAACCGGCGGCACCGTCCAGTTCAAGGATTTGCAGCCCGGCATCACGATCGAAGAACAGGTCGACGAGGTCACCGGCTTGTCGCAGCTCGTCGTCACGCTGCCCGCGGGCGATGAGAAGCATCAGCCGACGATCATGGTCAAGGATTCGGCCGGCCGCGTGCGCAAGCGCTATCTCATGCCGTCCCGCGCCCACTTGATGGTCGTGGATGGTGACGAAGTGCAGGCCGGCGACGTGCTCGCGAAAATCCCGCGCGAAACCACGAAGACTAAGGACATCACCGGCGGTCTGCCGCGCGTCGTCGAACTCTTTGAAACACGCAAGCCCAAGGATCCCGCGGTCATCAGCGAAATCGACGGTGTCGTCAAGTACGGCGAAATCGCCAAGGGCCAGCGCAAGGTCCACGTCGAAAGCGAGGATGGCAAGACCGTCAAGGAATACTCCATCCCGCGCGGCGTCCACATCAACGTTCAGGAAGGCGAGCGCGTACGCGCCGGCGAGCCGCTCATCGACGGTCCGCTCAACCCGCACGACTTGCTCGCTGTCCTCGGCGAAAAGTACACGCAGGCCTACCTCGTGAACTCCGTTCAAGAGGTCTA
Source organism: Candidatus Acidiferrales bacterium (assembly GCA_036279175.1). Classification (GTDB taxonomy): domain Bacteria; phylum Acidobacteriota; class Terriglobia; order Acidiferrales; family UBA7541; genus Palsa-295. Next base: position 13,134 of record DASUJR010000196.1, read on the forward strand.
CCGCCTGCAGGGCGTCAACATTAACGATAAACACATCGAAACGATCGTCCGTCAGATGATGCGCTGGGTGAAGGTTGAAGATGTGGGCGACACCACGTTCCTCCTCGAGGAGCAGATTGATAAGTTCCGCTTCCGCGAGGAAAACGATCGCGTGATCCACGACGGCGGCCGTCCGGCCACAGGTCGTCCGTTGCTTCTCGGCATCACGAAGGCATCGCTCTCCACCGATTCCTTCATCTCCGCAGCGAGCTTCCAGGAGACCACCCGCGTCCTCACAGAGGCGGCGATCTCCGGAAAGGTCGATTATCTCCGCGGCCTGAAGGAAAACGTGATCATGGGTCGGCTGATTCCCGCCGGCACCGGTCTTGAGCGCTACCGCAACATCCAGCTCTTGACCGAACTGCCGCAGGAAGAGCCGCAGCCCGTTGAACCCGATCTGACGCCCGAGGAAGCTGCGGCGCTCGATTTCCTGCGCAAGGACACCGACGCCGTCGCCGAAAGCTAACCATCCGGCCAGGATAGTTATCCCGACCGAGCAACGCGAGCAAGGGATCTCAGCTTTAGCCTCGCGCTGAACGATTCAAACGAAAATGGCAGGACTGGATCGAAACCGGTCCTGCCATTTTTTTGCCACGACCAATCCGTCGATCACCGTGTTATGAACGTAGGGGCTTGCAGTGCCCTCGCAGGACCGCCATGCCGTGCCGTCGTGGGAACGCCAATCTCCTGATTGGCGCAGTTGGTCGCGTGCTCGCGGGTGAAGCTAGACTCGTTGAACTTGGGCGGGTCTAAGACCCGCCCGCTAGCCGTGGGCAGCCCCCCGCACTTCGTCCTCTACTGGCACCACCAGCAGGCCTGCCGCTGTTGTTTTTACCGCCTTGAACGCTTCTCGGCTATTCGCACGTTAGATACTCGCCACGTAGCGCCGCTTTCCTCAGCTTTTCCACAGCCTTTGTCCGCTACAATTTCTATGAGCGATTCCCCTTCGCCAAACGAGCGTTGAGCATCGCAACCGTGTCGCCAGACTATGCAGGACTACTCCTCCAAAAACCCGCCAAACATCCAGTCCGGCGAACCGGGTAGCGAAGCCGCTCTGCAGAAGCTGATTGACGTCGTCTCGCGCTCCCAGCAGAGCTACCGCGATCTGATCGACCACCTCGATCAGGCCGTTTTCACCCTCTCGCCCGGCGGCGAAATTCTTGTAGCCAATCGCCATCTCTCCGAAATTCTGGGTGTGCCTTTCTCAGAGTTCATTGGCCGTTCCTTCGTCGATTTCATCGACTCGCCTTCCCTCGATCAGGCCAGGAAAGCTCTCCTCCAGCTCAAGGACGGTGCCTCCTGGAGTGGAACGGTCTCAATCAAACTGAAACGCGAAAAGTACCCGCGCCATTTCGCCTGCTGGTTCCAGCCGGTCGTCTCCAAAGGCGAACTCACCGGTGTGATCGGCTGGGCGCGCGATACCAGCGCCGAACACGAAGCTGAGATTCGCTTCGCCGATCTTTTTGACTCGCTTCGCGAAGGCATGTTTTTCACGACGATCGAGGGCCGCATCCTCGACGCAAATCCGGCCTTCGTTCGCATGCTCGGTTACGCCTCCAAGCAGGAGCTGATGGCGCAGAACTTCCGCGACCTTTATGTGGATCCTGCGGTTCGCGACGCGATCGTCCGCGAACTCCAGTCGAATCGTCCCGTCGAAGACCACGAAGTCTCGATGCGGCATAAGAGCGGCAAAGAGATTCATTGTCGCGCTTCCGGTTTCGCAATTCGCGACGCCGCGGGCCGCATCACGCACACCCAGGGCACCATGATCGACGTCACCGAGCGGCTCGAGATCGAGCGCCGCCTGCAGCAGGAGCAGGAATTCGTGCGCCGCCTCATCGCAAGTTTTCCCGACGTGATCGCCGTCTTCGATTGTGATGCCCGCTATACTTATATCAGCCCGCGCATCGAAGACGTGCTTGGCTATCCCGCGCGCGAATACCTCGGAGAAGAAGTCGGCTGGCGCGCCGACGCCGAAGATCGCCCCGCGCTTGCCGCCTCAATCCGGAACTTGATTCGTGGCGAGGTTCAGCACGTGCAAATGGATTTCCGCGTTCAGCGGCGCGACGGAATTTGGCGCACCATGCGCGCCAGCGCCGGGCCGCTTTACGATGGCAACGTCATCAGCGGCGTCGTCGCATCTGCCCGCGATGTCACCGATTCGAAACACTCCGAAGAGCAGCTCGCGCAGACGGAAAAGTTCGCCGCCATGGGCCAGATGCTTACCGGCGCGGCGCACGAACTCAATAATCCGCTCACTGCGATTCTCGGCGTTGGCGAACTTCTCCGCGACCGCGCCGCCGACGATGCTGGGCGCCGCCACGCCGACATCGTTTTGCGTCAGGCGAAACGCGCCGCCGAAATCGTGCAGGACCTGCTCGCTTTCTCGCGTCCGACGGCACAGGGTCGCGCGATGCTCCAGCTTTCCGACGTTGTCCGCCAGATTCTCGACGCCCGCCGCGACGATCTCAGCGCGCGTAACATCGAGCTGCGTTTCCGCGCTCCGGATACACTGCCGCCTGTCGAGGGTGATCTCAAGCTTCTCTCCCAGGCGTTTTTCAACATTCTCACCAATGCCGAACAGGCCATTGCCGCAGCGCGCCACCGTGGGGCGATCGATGTGAGCCTCGCACGCACCGGCGATAAAATCGCCGTCACTTTTGCCGACGACGGCCCCGGCATCTCTGCCGACGACGTCCACAAAATCTTCGATCCGTTCTTCACCACCAAACGGCCGGGGGGAGGCTCCGGCCTCGGCCTCACCATCGCCATGGTTGTCGTTCGCGAACACGGCGGCACGATCGACGTTCAGTCGCAGCCCGGAAAGGGCGCTGCTTTCCGCATCCTGCTGCCGGCGGCCGTTCCGGATCGATCGGTGGAATCCGCGCCGCTCAAAGGCGCCCGTCCCGCGGATCTCTTCCAGGGGCGTGCTGTTTTGGTTGTCGACGATGAAGAGAGCATTCGCGAAATCGTTCAGGAAGGTCTTCGTGCCCGCGGGCTCGAAGTCGATTGCGCTGAAAGCGTCGCTGCGGCGCTCGATCTTCTTGCTCGCCGTGCTTACGATTTCGTGCTGTGCGATTTTAATCTGCCCGGCAAGCGCGGCACTGAACTGTTCGAGCAGATTCGCGGCACTTCAAGCCAGCCCTCGCATGCGTTTATCTTCATGACCGGCGATTTGGTCGAGCCCGCAATAACCGCGGAGATCAGACAGCGCGGCGCCCATATTCTCCAGAAGCCATTCCAGGTTTCCGCCCTCGCCTCGCTCTTAACTCAGCTTCTCCAACTCCAGCCCGTCTCGCGCTAGCCTACGCCGTCTGCGCGGCACAGCCCCGCAGCCGAAGCCGGTGTAGGATTTTTCTTCGCCTTACGTTCAACGTAGCGCCGCGCCTGCCCGCCGTGGCAGGGTCTTTCGCGCCTTTTGCGTCCCGATGCTTTGTATCGGGAAGCGCGGCAGCCTTTGGCTTTAGTGTATGCTTGTCGCTGAAATCGTACTTCGCAATCCGCAGCTATGAATCGAACGACGCCATGCTCACACGACGACAATTCCTTGCAGCCACAGCTTCTATCCTGATTGCCACACGCCTTCGCGCGCAGAGCCGCAACAAAGTCCGCGTCGCACTCAGCATCCCCAACGAAGCGACCGGTCCTCACATGCCGATCGACTTCATCGGCCTGTCGTACGAAGTCCAGCAACTCGCGGACCCCACTTTCTTTTCTGTGCGCAACAGCGGATTGATTCGCGAGTTCAAGGCGCTCTCCTCCACAGGCGTTCTCCGCCTCGGAGGCAACACCAGCGAATTTGCTTACTGGAAACCTTCGCCTGATTCTCCCGAGCCTGAGCATCGCCAAACCCGCGAAGTCACGGGCGAGCCGAAATCTCAGTATTACCCTGTGACGCCCGAGGCAGTCAGGAACCTTGCGGAGTTCCTCCAGACCACCGGCTGGACCTGCATCTATGGCATCGGGATGGGCACGAACACGCCGGCACGTGCCGCCGAGGAGGGCGCCTTTGTAGCCGGCGCGCTCGGTCAACGCGTGCAGTACTTCCAGATCGGGAACGAGCCGGATCTGTTCGACGGCCGCTTGCGCAATGCGAAGACATGGTCGGCCCGAACGTACCTCGAAGAATGGCTCATGCTCGCGCGCGCTATTGCTGCTCGAGTGCCCTCGGCAAAATTCGGCATTCCCGACGTTGCGAGCAAGTCGTCATGGCTCACCGAGATTGCGGATCGGTGGCCTTCCATCCAGTCGCCGCCGGACGTGACCACCCTCACTCACCACTATTACTTCGGCGGCCCCGCAACGAATCCCGACGTCAACATTCCAAATTTGCTCAAGCCCGCGACCATGCAAAAAGTGCAGAACACCGCCGACGTCGCCACCGCCGCGGCCCGCAAAATCGGGGCGCGCGTCCGCATGACCGAAGGCAACACGTGCTATCGCGGAGGCAAGCCGGGCGTCTCCGACGTGTTTGCCGCCGCGCTTTGGTCGGCCGACTATTCGCTCCTGCTCGCAAGCAACAACTATTCCGGCGTTAATCTGCACGGTGGCACCGGCAAATCCGTTGCGAATTCCGTCGGCGGATCACTCCCCGGCGACGCGCTCCTGCAGGCCAACGGCGCAACTCCCGCGCAGATTGCCTCGCATCCGCATCCTTTCTATACGCCGATTGCGACCTTTGGTTCGGAATATCTCCTGGAACCGGTTGCCTATGGACTCAAATTCGCGGGCTCGCTCAGCGGTGGGACTCTGATCGAGACGGATTTCTCGCACAGCCTCCAGGCCGCGGGAGTCAATGCAACAGCCTATGCCGCGAAACTGCCTACGGACGTAAACCGCAACGGCCGTAATCGGATGCTTGCCGGCACATCCGTCATCATTCTGAACAAAGACGCGTCAGCCGATCTCGAAGTGGAACTCGACTTCGGTCGCGGCGCGAGCGGAAACGTGCACACCGAAACGTTGCACGCGCCCGCGCTCGACAGCCGCGAAGCCCACATCACAGCCTCGCCGAAACTCGCCCCGCTCGCGCAGGGCAAGTGCTCCGTCGCCGTCCCCCACGCCTCCGCCCTCCGCCTCACACTGACCTGATTTACGCCAGCACCTTCAACGGCCTTTGTTCAGCGAGGCCTTCAGCCCAGGCAGCATCGCCATTGCAATACATCGCGCCTCGCCTGTTCGCTCCGATCCGAATTTTGATTGGATTAGGCTCTAAAATCTCCTTCCCAGACATATCAAAAGTGTATCGAGAAGTTTTTGACGATGTAGCTGATTCGGCGGCAGTTAGGCCCGATTTTATCTCGACAGGTGTATCGAGATAATTCGTGAGCCGTGAGTGGTGATTCGTGACTCGTTGAATGGTCCCCCGAACAGGGCACCGAGAGATCCTTCGCTCGCGTTCCGCTCAGGATTCCGATCCTGATCGGATCGGAAAGTGTGTCCATCAATTTCTTGACTTCGGAAGTAAGTATCTAACGCAAACCCAACAATACGTTGACTTTAGAGGCATAAGATGACGGTTGAAAATAAAGAACTTAATCCGCGTGCTCAACAGGAAAATGAGCACGAAACAGTCCCGATCAGTGACAGCGTTATCAAAACAGATGTTGAAGTGGCTGTGCGTTTGACAAAGCTTCCGAACTCGGGTGCGTCATATTTTGGCGTCAGCAAGCAACTTGCGGAAGTCATCATCAGAGATCATTAATTTGTCCCAATGCGTATCTCTGCCGATTTCTTGAACTAGGAGTCTATCTTTTAATTGGGTTAGTGGAGCTACATGGTTGTAAACGTTGGTTGCGCTGTTGCCTACAACGATCCATTCGGAATATAGGATTCGTTTAGCGCCGATGTCTTTCAATTTGTCCCAAAGAGGTCCGTATTCAAAGGCGTCTTTCTCGTTGATGTCGTAGCTGATTAGATAGAGAGCCATTATTTGATTTCTAGAGAATCAAAGAATTTGTTGCAGTCCGTTTCTGATAATTTGTGGCTGTCCTTAAAACTTGTGGTGAGTGTCCAGAGGCGTAAGCCGTTCTCGGAAAGCGCCACTCGAACGTGGAGAGTGAGTGGGGTATTACTGTCAGTTGGCATTCCACGGAATATCTGCTCTTTCGCTGGTAGGCTCCCGAGTGTCGTATCTGTAATCGGGCCGCTCCACGATCCTGGTTTGAACCAAGCGGAGAATGTTTCCGTTAGTGCAGATTCAGCCTTTGATTTTGTGGTTGGCGTAGAATAGTCGGTAACGCCGACGTTCGCCCAACCTGCATCTAGCACATGACCGTTGTAGAAGTGAGTAATTAAGCCTTTGTCTTGCGAAGTTTCTTGCTCAACGTGAGCATTTGGCGGGAATTGGATGGAAAAAAGAGGGTTATCGTAGGGAACCCAAATGTCATTGTGATTGTCGTTTGAATTTTGGTTAGTAAGGAACCAGCCCAAGGCAAACGCGATCACGCCGATAACGGGAATAAGAAGTTTTTTCACGGTAGTAAACCAACTGAAATTATGTGACCGAGACGGACGTGGATGCGAGCGTCAAGTTTTGACATATTGTGTAAAGAGGAAATAGGAGGGCAGCTAGCTGGTGCTAGCCACCCTCACTAGACCTACTTAGCCCCGCAAAATACGTTCAATGATCTGGATGATTAGTCCAAGTCTTAGAACGATCAGCATTACGAGATTAATTCGGTCAAGTGAGTCATGTTTTTTCATGTCTCACCATCCTTATTCCGGGTCGCTCCACGGATAAATTGACAGTCACCGAAACAGGGGCATTAGACCTAATCGGGGCAGTGCTCGCCGCAAACTGATGCATAAACGGGGGCAGGGCCGAGATGAGGTTACCGCTTTTTTAGGTCCACAAGCTATAACGGAAGATCGCTGAGTCGTAAGCTTTACGGCCTTAATTTTATACTTGACACAAGCCTTGCGTTAGGTATAAAATTAGGCCGTGAATAAGAAACGACATCATCTCACGCAGTCGGAAGTAATCGAGAAAATGCCGTTGATCTGTTCCGACGAAACGGCAGCGGTTGAGTTCATGGAAGCACAGCGATGGGGAGATACCCCTGCTTGCGCCCATTGTGGTTCCGTTGAAGTCTATAAGATGGTGGACGCTAAAACAGGCGAACGGAATAAGAGATTTTTGTGGCGATGTCGCGGTTGCGGCAAGCAGTACACCGTTCGCATTGGAACGATTTATGAGGAATCGCGGATTCCTCTTCGCCATTGGTGCTATGCGTTCTGGAGAGCAGCCACATCCAAAAAGGGTGTCGCGGCTCTCGAAATCATGCGGCATTGCCAGATCACGTACAAATCGGCTCTGTTCCTTATGAATCGGATTCGGTTTGCGATGGCTCCTGACAATGAGAATTTCGAGAAGTTACAAGGCACTGTTGAATGTGACGAAACTTACATCGGCGGGAAACCAAGGGTTCGTAGGCAATATTCCGCTGGACGAGGGACGCGCAAGACTCCGGTTTTCGCAGCGGTCGAAAGAAACGGTCGGATTCGACGGCGTGTGATTGCAAACGTGACTGGCGAGACGCTTAGGACCGCAATGCGTGAGTTTGTGGATGAGCAGTCGCGGATTATCACTGACGATTTTTCATCCTACATGGGAATTGGCAAGCACTTCGCTGGCGGGCATGAGCGGGTTGCTCATACGACCCGCGAATACGTTCGCGGCGATGTCCACACTAACACGGCAGAGAGTTCCTTCGCGTTAGTGAAGCGCGGTAT
>DASUJR010000197.1:0-14341 GCA_036279175.1 Candidatus Acidiferrales bacterium
CGACCTCGTGCAGCACTTTCAGTCGTTCTCGATCCTGTGCGCTCAACTCGATTCGCTCCGGTTCCATGCCCCCTCCCGCCTGGCATGAAACCGGACATTTCTACTTTGCACAAACCGGACATTCTCACTTTGCTGCGACAACGAGTGATTCCCGCTGGACAGGTTATATCTTATGAGGTATATGTTTTGCCGTGGATCACTTACAGCGATAATTGCGGCGCGCTTTCAGGAGAATCTTTCGCAAACCACCGGCAGCGCGGTTCGAATCGGATAACCGCTTTTCGCTGAACTTGTTCGGCGACAAATGACAGCACCGCTCGTCCAAGAATCGGGTGCGCCCGCCCTTACGATTCTGATTGTCCACCCCGAGAAATCAACCCCGGAGTTATATCGCGAAATTGCAACCGAGTGTGGTTGCAAAGTGCTGAGCGCTTGGACTTCTGAAGAGGCGCTGAGCGTACTCCACCGCTTCCCCGTCGACATCGTCGTATCAAGTTTCGGAACGTCGGATTCTAGCTCCCCTGGCTTATTAACCGAGATCCGCGAGAAATACCCGGAAATCGCAATATTTGCTCTACGTGGAGACCGAGGTACCGATTCCGCTCCGGAATGGCCGTCCGATTTGACAAAACAGACCGTAACAGCCTTGCATCCCTCCCAATTTCGCTCGGAGATCCGACGTATTATCGAATCACCAGATTTTATCTGCAAAGCGAGAGTTGGGACTCAACTATCGGCTCCAACGGGCGGATTGGCAGGGCTGATCGGTACCTCGGCAGAAATGCAACGTGTATATCGCCTTATTACGCGGGTGAGCCGCCATCCTTGCCCCGTCTTAATTCTTGGAGAGAGTGGAACCGGCAAAGAGTTGGTTGCACAATCGATCCATTTCTCGGGACCGCGACGAGAGCGATCGTTTGTCCCTGTCGATTGTTCCTCACTGGCACCCACATTGATCGAATCCGAACTCTTCGGTCACGTAAAAGGTGCGTTCACGGGCGCTTACCGTTCGAAGCCAGGACTAGTCCAGTCGGCGGGAGGAGGGACCCTATTTCTGGACGAAATCGGCGATCTGCCGCTGGATCTACAGTCGAAGCTCCTCCGAATCGTCCAAGAGAATGAGGTACGGCCTCTGGGCTCAAACCAGCGCCTCGCCGTGTCGGTGCGTGTGATTGCCGCAACAAACCGAAATCTCGAGCAGCGGGTCCGTGAAGGAATGTTCCGCCAGGATTTGTATTTCCGGTTGAACGTCGTTCAACTGACTCTTCCCCCTCTACGCGACAGAAAGACCGATATTCCGCTTTTAGTGAACCACTTTCTCGAGAAATTCTCCCGCTTTGGCGGTGGCTTTAGCACAGTATCAGATCAGGCGCTGGAACTGCTGCTCGCTTACGACTGGCCAGGTAACGTGCGCGAACTCGAAAACGCGATTGAATACGCTTCAGCCCTCGAAGCGGGTCCCATTCTACAGGCTGAACACCTGCCCTTGAAGTTGCACGACCGGGCAGCCGCACCCCAACTAGCTGAAAGAGAATTTCTGCCCCTTGATGAATTAGAAAGGCGGGCGATCCTTCTCGCGTTGCGGGAAGCCCGGGGAGACAAAACGGCGGCGGCTCGGATGCTTGGGATCGGGAAGTCCACGCTTTATCGCCGCCTCAAGCAGTTAGACGAACCGCAGTCTTCCTCACCCGCGGAGCCTTGAAACGAAGTATGGGAGCGCGCTCTAGAGCTACTCACTTCTTCATAGCATCGTTCCAACGCCCATTTCTCCCGTAAGATTACTTTGGATTTGTCGTCCCTCGCGCTCATTTTCCCAGTCTGGCACGCGAATCAGCAGCTTTGCGCTCCGTTGGCTGCATTCTGCTCACACAAAATCGATCAGGCATGCAAGTTCCCAATGTGGGAAAGCAGTCCCGCGTTGGCACGCATTTGAACATCGTCGCTGTACCGATTGTGAACTAACTTGAGCCGAATCAGCCGAGGCGCACTTTGTCTCTCAATGGGCCACCAGCGTGCAAAATGAACCACTGCTCTGAGTTTTGGGGGGAATCCACGGTCGCCGATTCTGGATAGTGCAGCGGGCCTAAACAGCGCGCGGCATATGACTTGAGTCCGATGGGAACCTGAGTCGCCCGCGATGCTGATAGGAGAGTGCGCCGGTCTGAAACGATATGTAGTTTCAGGCGATCGGCGGCTGCCCGGCATCGCAATCGTGCCGAATACATTTAGGAGTGTGCGAAATGTCAACATTGGCTGAAACACCGGTCGCGACTGCGGCCCGCAGAGGCGTCTCGATCTGTCTCGCTGCGGCCGATCCAGGACAAGCGCAAAGAGCTTCCACTCACCTGCGTGAGTCAGGGTTCTTCGTTATCGAGACCAGCGATTTGGGAGAAACGCTCGAGAAAATTCGAACCGAAGCCTGCCGTGTTTTCATTGTCGAGCTAATGGACGTGGCAGAAGGCCTCGCCTTTTTGAAGGAAGCGCTCCGCATTGATCCGGGCGTTTACGTGATTCTGTTCAGCAGAGACTATAACGTCGATTCGGCGGTCGAGGCGGTAAAACAGGGCGCGTATGATTTTCTTAAGAGTCCCATCGATCTTGCCCGTCTTGGGAAGACTCTGGACGAACTCGCTGATGTTTTCTCTCAGCGAAGCCACATCCGTTATCTCGAAGAAGTCCTGCTTGAGAACTCGGAATTCCACGGAATAGTGGGTAAGAGCCCGGCAATGCTTGAGGTGCTTGACCTAACGAAGAAAGTCGCCCGCCATTATTCAAATGTGTTGGTTGCCGGACCAACCGGCTGCGGAAAGGAACTCATCGCGCGTGCGCTCCACGAACTCAGCCCTGTCGCGAACGCCCGCTTCGCAGTGTGTAACTGCTCTGCCCTGGTCGACTCTTTGCTCGAAAGTCAGCTGTTTGGACACATTCGTGGTTCGTTTACTGGCGCTAATGAAACTCGCGCTGGCCTCTTCGAATATGCAAACAATGGCACTGTCTTCCTCGATGAGATCGGAGAAACGTCTTTATCGACGCAGGCCAAACTCCTGCGGGTTATCCAGAACCGAGAAATTCAGCGCGTCGGGTCGCCGCAGGCTACGAAGGTCAATGTCAGGCTGATTGCCGCTACGAACCGCGATCTTCTAACGGAAGTGAAGGAGCGCAGGTTTCGGGAGGACCTGTACTACCGCTTGAGCAGCATCGAAATACGTGTTCCTGGGCTGGCCGAACGATCTGAGGATGTGCCGGTTCTGGTGCGCCACTTCGTAAAAAAATACAATTCGGCGTATGGCAGAAATCTTCGCGGACTCACACGGCGCGCGCAGATCGCTATGCTGCAGCACAACTGGCCTGGGAACGTGCGCGAACTCGAAAACGTAATTGCCAGTGCCGCCATAACGGCCACCGCGGATTTCATCGACCTGAATGACCTTCCAGAGCAGGTGCGAAGACCAGGCAGGCGGTCGGCAACTGCGGAAACGTACCAGGGGCCTCTGAGTATGCGCGAAGTTCGCCGAATGCACATTCGTCGAGTGCTGGAGATGTGCCAGGGAAATCGCGTCCGAGCAGCCGAACTTCTCGGCATCGGCCGCACGAGCCTGTACCGCTTTCTTAAAAGTAAGTATTATTCAGGGCTTCAACACATGGCGTGATCCTGCTGCCGACGGCCTTGGTGCGTGCGGGGTTGGCTAACCTACAGAGGCCACGAAGACGGCGGCCACGTGTACCGAAAGCGAAATCTGCTTCGTTTTGGATCAATCGGGCTCCGGAGAGCCCGTATTCACTTCCTATTATTGCAAATTCAATCGCGCAAACAAATGTGCCGGAGGGGAACGCTCCTTGGCTCACGCCATTCATCGGGAATCGCAAGCACGATGTAGGTGGAACGCGATTCCAACACGCTTCGCACATCCGCGTGGCAGCGACGAATCAAGGACAAGCCTCACGCCTCTAGTGAATATAAGCGGTCTCCGACGGAATATTGCTATTTTTATAAGCCAGCCGGATCCCCACCGCCTTTGCCGCCAAAAGCAGCCTGCGAAAAGTGAGCGGCTTTTCGAGGAACCCATCTGCCCTGCATTTGAGCTTACGGTGGATTGCGTCGGCGAAGGGCGCCGAGGTCAGGATGATCGTCGGGATCATCTGGGTACGGGGATCGGCTTTGATGATCTGCAAGAGATCTTCGGAATCGATCACAGGTAGCCTCAGGTCCAGCAGAATGAGGGCAGGCTGCGTCCCATGTCGCAAATCGAGCATGCTTGGCGAGAAAAGAAAATTCAAGGCCTCTGGCCCGTCGCCGACGATATGGATGGGAGTTAACAAGCCATCTGCGTTCAAAGAATCCAAAGCGTCTGCGGCCTCTTCTGCATTCCCGTCGATGAGTAAGATGCTGGCCATCTCAATTTTTATTCGTCTTAACTACCTAGAACAAATGGGCCTCCAACACAGTGGAAATCACAACAGAAAGCATTAGCCGTGCCGCACATGTTATGCACCAAACCGGTACAGTTGTGCGACGAAGGCCAGCGCCGAAGTGACCCCTTATAACAACTCGAATTCACTCCCGAGCGGTAACTGGCGTGGAGCCGAATGGAGAGGCTAACGACAGACCCAAAATGGAACAGCTTGGGCCCTTACCGCGGGTGTCTCGTACGAAAACTGTTGCCGATTCCGATCCTAATTTGGCAGAGGCAGTGCTCTCCTTCCTCGCACCAAGGGCTCAAATCGGTGCCTGCCGATATCTGCGTCCGAGGCCAAAAATGGCGGAACAGGATGAAGATTTTAGTCACTGACGAGGACGTAGTTTCCAGACTCCAAACCCGAGGAACGTTGGAGCGTGAAGGTTACGAGGTCTGCGAAGCTGCCGATCGAGAGTCGGCGACTAAACTCCTTCTATGTCCTGGCGGACCGCGGCTTGCGATTCTTGACCTGACGAACCCACGCATTGACGGCCCTGCCGCCTGTCGAGCCGTTCGCAATCAGCACGATTGCCCCTACGTATACCTGGTTCTCGTAGCGTCGACGCAATCGAAGGACGCATTGGCTCGCGGACTGGAAGCGGGTGCGGACGACTGGATCACCAAGCCGTGCGACTCTGCTGAGCTGATAGCAAGACTAAAGGTGGGCCGGAGGATGCTCGAACTACGAGATAAGCTCCTTCATGAAGCTCGGCATGACTCTTTAACGCGATTGCCGAACCGCACGGCTTTCCTCGAGAAAGTCGAAGCATGCGTTACGAAGGCGAGGCAGCAGAAGAACTACAATTTCGCTGTTCTCTTACTCGATATCGACAGGTTCAAAAGCATCAACGCGAGCCTCGGCCAAGCGGCAGGCGATGAATTGATCTTACAGTTGTCGCTAAGGCTGGCCGGCTCGATTCGGCTTCCCGATCGCGAAGGGCGTCCGAGCCAGATGAGAACTCTGACTGGCAAGAAACCGGGCGATCTCCTCGCGCGCATAGCCGGAGACGAATTCGCCATTTTACTCGAAGGAATACGAGACACGAGCGATGCTGTCCGCGTAGCTGAGCGCATTCAGACACGCTTAATGTCTCCCTTTACGATTGGAGGGCAAACGCTTGCAGCAAGCCTAAGCATTGGCATCGCCGTCAGCGGCACGGGTTACAGTGCCGCACAAGACGTGCTGCGCGATGCCGACACGGCAATGCACCGCGCGAAGGGTGTTGGACACTCTCGTTACGAAATCTGCGATCCGGTCGTGCATGCACGAGCCGTCAGCCGGCTTAGTCTTGAGAACGATCTGCGCAGCGCATTAGGCCGCCTAGAATTCGCACTCTCATATCAGCCGATTCTTTCTCTGGGCAACGCACGCATCAGCGGTTTCGAGGCTCTGATCCGCTGGCGTCGCCCTGGGTATGGATTGGTCATGCCTGCCGAATTCATCTCCGTCGCCGAAGAGACCGGGTTAATCGTCCCAATTGGATACTGGGTGCTCCGCGAGTCGTGCCGCCAGATTCGCGAATGGCGGGACGGATTTGCGCATGATAAACAGGGGCTAACGGTGGCTGTGAACGTATCCGCCAGGCAGCTGGCGCAACCGGATTTCGTCGACCGGGTCGTTCAGATCCTCCGGAAATCCGGCCTGCCGCCGAACATTTTGAAACTGGAACTGACGGAGACGGTGGCAATGCAGGATACCGAGCAGGCTGGTGCGGTTCTATCCAAACTCAGGAGCTTGGGAGTCGGTTTGTGCATCGATGATTTTGGTACGGGTTACTCCTCTTTCTCCTACCTTCGGCGATTCCGTTTTGACACGTTGAAACTGGATCGCGGCTTTGTCTCCGAATTGAAAATAGCGCGGAAGATTTAAAGATCGCCCAGGCGATCGTTAGCGTCGGGCGCAGTCTGGATATGGATGTCGTGGCCGAGGGCGTCGAAACGCCAAGGCAAGCGCAGGCACTGAGATCCATGGGGTGCCAGTATGCCCAGGGATATTATTTTGGGAAGCCAATGTCCCCGCAGCAGGCAGAATCCCTCCTCGGGTTCGACCGCACGGTGCTGACCTATTCGTGTGGAACCATCTGCGATTGGCCCAGGTAAGGGTGCGCATCGAGCAGGTCACGAATCGTTCTGACGAGAGTTTCTTCCGAAAACGGTTTCTGCAGAAAGCGCATTCCTGGCTCGCGGCTTCCGCGGCCTTCCATTACGTTGTCCGCATAGCCCGTCATGTACAACACCGGCAGTCCCGGTTGAGCGCGCTGGAGTTGTTCTGCTAGCACCCTTCCATTAATTCCCGGCATTACGATATCCGTTAGCAACAAGTCCCAACTACGCTTCGCAGTCTCAGCAATTCTCAAAGCGTCCTCGCCCGTTGCCGCGGGAACGACCTCGAATCCTGCCGCCGTAAGAAACCGCCGGATCAGCTTTCGCAACGGTTCAGAATCCTCGACGAGAAGAATCCGCTCAGAGCCCGTGAGAGTTGTACTGCCTGAGGTGCTTCCCTCTTTGACGGTTATCTCCTCGAATCGCGGAAGATAGATTTGAAATGACGAACCTTGCTGCGGAGCGCTTTCGGCCCAGATGTAGCCGTTGCTCTGTTTCACGATCCCGTAGACGGTGGCAAGCCCCAGTCCCGTTCCCTTCCCGCGCTGTTTGGTGGTGAAGAACGGTTCAAATATTTGGGCGAGAGTCGCACTGTCCATGCCCGTGCCTGTGTCGCTCACAGCCAAGAGCACATACTTTCCCTGCTTCGATCCGGGGTGACTGCCAATGTAGTTTCGGTCAAGCTCGACGTTCGAAGTGAGAATCGTTAGCTTGCCCCCTTCTGGCATAGCGTCTCGGGCGTTCACCGCCAAATTCATGATGACTTGCTCGAGTTGGCTTTGGTCCACCTTGACTTTACCAAGGCTCTCATCGAGATCGAGAACCAGATGAATGTCCTCGCCAAGCAATTGCGGCAACATTTTGTACATATCTGAAATGAGCACGTTCAGATTGAGCACGGAAGGGGTAAGGATCTGCTGGCGGCTGAACGCCAGCAACTGTTTGGTCAAAGACGCGGCTCGGTCGCCAGCCTTTTCTATTTCCAGCACGTGCTCGCAAAGCTGGTTTTCGTTTCCCAGCGACTTCCGCAAAAGTCGGCTGTAGCCGATGATTACCCCAAGGAGGTTATTAAAATCATGCGCGATTCCTCCCGACAAGCGCCCGATCGCCTCCATTTTCTGCGCTGTCCTCAATTGCCGTTCGAGAGACCGCTTTTCCGTAACATCCTCTACAAAGATCTCAAGGGATGCTTCGGAACCATTTTCCGAGACCGCACGATGGCCGGAACACCGCACGCTGATCGGCGCGCCGTTCTTTCGCTTCCACTGCATCTCCACGTCTCGGATTCCCTTGCCGCCGGCCAGCAATTCGGTAAAGCGCAGGAACGCTTCCTCATCTCCCCAGATGTCGCGCGCTAAATTCCGGGCTAGCAAGTCAGATACAGTTTCATAGTCAAGCATTTGCTGCAGGGCGGGATTAACCTGGACGAATTGCCCGTCGAGGGTGACTCGGCAGATTCCGTACGGCGCTCGTTCGACAACCGATCGAAAAGCCACTTCGGACCGGCGCAGAGCCTCTCCCGCTCTTCTGTGCTCAGTCACATCCCGATTCACAATTACCAGTTTGTCCGGTTCGCCGCGGACGTTGCGTATCACGCTGGAGGTGGACTCCAGCACCATCCAGGTGCCGTCCTTGTGGCGAAAACGGTAGTCCAGCGTTTTGCCGATTCCCGAGGCCCGGGCCTCCTCGGCCGCCTTCTCGACGCGTTCGCGATCATCGGGATGGACTTGGTCGAATGCCGACGAGGCGTGTAGTTCATCCGTCGTGTATCCCAGCACTCTCTCGTACGAAACGCTGTTGAACAGGCGTCTGCCATGGATGTCGACGACCGCAATCATGTCGACCGCATTTTCGTTGATCAGTGCAAACAGTTCCTCGCGCTCCAGTGTCTGCTTTCGGATTTTGTGGATCAAGAAATGCTGATAGAGAGTGTAGAGGTAGAAAAGCAGAACAAGGCCGATTAGCCCCCATATCGCCATCGGCCCGATCATTTGCCCGTAAAAATCTCCTTGAATGGCCGGCGCGGAGGGAAATAAAACGGAAGCGAGCCCCAATGTCAGCAGGAGACTGATGGTGAACGCGACGGCCCACAGCCACCACTGTCGACTTTCGAGCTTTTCAAAGTTCGCTCGAAATCCGCTTTTTTGCCCGCGGGCTACCTCGGCTTCCGTCATTGATCGCTCTCTCAACAATGAATCGTCTGCGTAAATGCAGGCGTGAATCCAGCAATAGGCCAAGGCTAAAGGACCGTTTCCCAATGAGTCAATTTATTGCTGCATGTGTGTTTCGAAACACGCACAGCAACTCGGCAGATCACCGTGATGCAGTCAGGCCGCGGCTCCAACGAACTTCCCGCTCGTCGTCGGAAGGTACTGAACACCACACCGAAACCTGTTTCCCTCAGCTAGCTCCTGCACGTACACGATTCGTCCTGGAGCCAGAATGCAGGCTGACCCAGAGGAATAGGGCGCAGCGAGTTCTATCCTTGTGTTTTCAGGATAACGATGGCTGGTCAGGAAGCAGAGACCTCCGCGCGAAATGTTCTCGCAGGAGGCAAGATCCTCTTGTCCGTGCGCACGGATCAAAACGCCAAAATTCGCTTTGGCCCGAACGTGACGGCGCCGATTGCTGCCTGACTGCGGCCCGGCCAGTTCTGTCGCGATCTGTACTTCTACCAACAGGGCTCTCGGAAGCGTCTGGCGGGCACAGCTTCCATCGAGTGGAACTGGCGCATCGCTTGCAATATTTCAGCAGGCCAGACCCAGACGCACAGACGCCCGATTCCAAGTCCCCGAACTGTGCTTCCTCGCGCTGCCCGCACAAAGAGCACTCAACCAACTCACCTGAGGTGGCCAACCCCGGTGCTTCCGCAAAATGGATTCCCCAGAAATCGGTTTGCGAGTCGACGAATGCGATGCCGTACGTGTACGGACTCCCTTCGGCTTCGACCTGTCCCACAACGCGAACGGGAATTTCTCGATTTTGCTCGACCAAAACGAGCAGGAGCTCCTGCTCGGCCGCAAGCTTGTGAGCCGAAATGATGCTTGCTCCGTGACGGCTCAGAAGAACGGTGCGAGTTTCTTCCATGAAAGATTTGCCCTGAGCATCAGTGCCGATAAGCAGAATGGCGACTTCTTTCTCGAACCGCTCGCTCCGTCGGCGCGCTCCAGACGGGTCTTCGTTGATTTGCGAGCATTCCTCTTGGCACTGTGGCGCGACGCTGGCCTGCGGATCAGGCGACGGCTGCAGCAATTTCAACACGGTTGCGGCCTCCCTTTTTTGCCGAGTAGAGAGCTTTATCGGCTAAGCCCTGCAGTGTCTTGAGGGCTGGCGAGCCCTCGCTCTGTTCGAAACCGGCGATTCCGAAGCTGGCGGTCGCGACCAGCGTTGAGTCCCGCAACTGGAGGGGTGACATCTGGAGTTCGAGCCGAATTCTGTCGATTACCCTGTAAACGCTATCCCGATTCAGGTACGTCATGACAATGAGGAATTCCTCTCCGCCAAACCGCCCGCAGATATCCCCGTTCCGTAACTGGGACCTGAGAATCTTCGCGAATTTCTTCAGCACGGCATCGCCCGTCTCGTGGCCAAACGCGTCGTTCACATGTTTGAAATTGTCCAGATCAGCCATGACCACCCAAAAGGAGAACCCATGTCGTACGGCATTGCTCAACTGAGTCTGCGCCCAATTTTCGATTGCTCGCCGGTTGGGCAGTCCTGTAAGACCGTCGGTGAGCGCAAGCTCCTCAAGAAGCACGTTCTTCTTGGCGATCCGTTGACACAGTTCCGCCAAGCGGAAGCCCGCGCCGATTCTTGCCAGAAGCTCGTCCGCGTCGAATGGCTTTGTAAGATAGTCGTCCGCTCCGGCGGCAAGCGCGCGCACGAGGCATTTCTTATCGGTTCGTGCTGTCAGCACGATGATGTACGGATGACAATGTTCGGACCCTGATCGGATCTGATGACAGAGCTCTTCCCCGGTAGTGTCCGGAAGCGTCCAATTCATCAGTACAAGAGGCGGTTGGGACTCACGAAAAGCAGCAATGGCTTCCTTACCGGTTCTCGCGAAAATGAGTTCATACCCTCGATGGCACAACGCTAACTCAACTAACTTGCGGGAAACGGGAGAGTCATCGACCACCAAGATCTTCAGGGGAACATGATTTGCCACTTCGCCATTCTCAACTGCGTTCCCGCTGTTCCTGAATTTTGAGGCGAGGTCTGACGCGAATCCAAGTGCGGTTTTTCTGATTCGAGAAATGTCGTTCGCGTCTGGCCGCGCCGGAGTATCGTGGCGTAATTCTTTGGAAGTGTTCATAGGCTCGCACTGGTGAAAAGCACAATCACTGCCAGAAGCTCGCCAGAATCTATCCTCCCTGTTTTCAATCGCATACAGAGATACGGCGTGACAAACCCGTCTCCCCGACAGATGGTCAGAATGTAGGCCAATCAGACAAGGTGTCTGAAAACAGAGCAGTTTCCTCAGGATGAACCGAAACGGAACAATGCTGGACGGACGCGACCTGAATCTAGGTGGTTTCAGAGAGTTCCGAAAAATGGATTACGACTGAGGCAACGAAACACCAGCATAACCGAAACGGAAGCCCATCTCAGCGTTTCCCCGAGCTCAGGTCAATCTCCGCACGGGGTTATCATCTGAAGGTGAGGTTTCCTTCTCGCCGAGAATTCGGTAGAGCTTTGAGCGGCTTACTCCGAGCATTTCCGCGGCGCGTACCTTGTTGCCTCCCACGCTTTCGAGCACACGCATGACATGCTTCTTTTCCATTTCATCCAGCGTGGCGGGCTCGAGATTTTCTTCCTTATGTTCATCGCCATGATCGGTCTGCCTGTTCCGAATATATTCCGGAAGGTCACGAACATCGATCATTTCGCCTTCGCTCATCATGCATGCGTTTCCGATTACATTCTCAAGCTCGCGAACATTTCCCGGCCACGCGTGCTTAGCCAGAACGGCTTCCGCACGCCGCGTGATGCCGCGGATGCCCTTATTATATTGTTTCGCGAATCGTTCTACGAAGTAGCGCTGGAGCAGTGGTAGGTCGCCTGCTCTCTGAGCAAGCGAGGGCAGTTTGGTATGCACCATCGACAGACGGTAAAAGAGGTCCTCACGGAATCGCTGCTCTCGGACCATTTCGTGGAGATCTCTGTGTGTGGCCGCAATCACTCGCACGTCAATCCGCCGGACTGCAGTAGAGCCTACACGTTGTACTTCCTGGTTCTGCAATACTCTAAGGAGCTTGGGCTGCAACGCCAGCGGAAGCTCCCCTATCTCATCAAGGAAGAGAGTGCCTCCGGTCGCCGCCTCAAATACACCTACGGCATCCCGCACTGCTCCTGTAAAGGAACCTTTTACATGACCAAAGAGCTCGCTTTCGGCCAGTGTCGCAACCACTGCCGAGCAATCGCAGGTAACGAAGGGTCCCGCAGCAACCGGGCTTAGTCGATGTAGTGCCTGTGCGGCCAGTTCCTTCCCGACGCCAGTCTCGCCCGTGAGAAGCATCGTTCGAAAGTGCGGCGCAACACGCCGAATCTGCCGAAACACTTCGAGCATGGCGGAACTCTGGCCTATCATCGTGGCAAACTGGGAGTTTTCAAGTAATTGTTTCTCGAGTTCCAAGCGACGCTGGCTCTTTCGGACCTCGCAAACCAGCGAATCGAGACGTTGTTGGAGCTTCTCGATATCAACGGGCTTCGTCAAATAGTCAGCGGCGCCCTTTTGAATGGCTTCCACGGCCGATTCCGTGCTGTACTGCCCAGTGAGCAAAACCACGTCCACGCTCGCATCAAACTGAGTGATTTTTTCAAGTACTTCCATTCCGGACATGCCCGGCATCAAGAGATCGACCAAAACGAGATGCGGCCTTAGTTTGTGGACCAAATCGAGCCCCTGCTGGGGAGTACTTGCGGAGAGGACAGAGACTTCGTCGGATGCAAGTACTGTCGCGATGAATTTGAGATGCTGTTCGTCGTCGTCAATAGCCACGACCCGAACAGTTGAATCTTGATCTAAGGTCATTCAGCAGCCCCAACGAGATCGGACGGTGTCATCGAATCAATTTTAATGTTTTCGCTGCGTTTGTTAGGGTCCGTTCGCTTCCGGTTGTTCCCTAAGTTCTACCTGCCGCTGTTTGCGCCCTGGGCAAAATATGAAGCTGCTGGTAAGAACAGTTATTGCGCATATTCGCGTTCCGGAAGGCCCATCCCGTAACTGTGTCAGGTTTGTTCACCGGAGCGGTAAGATCAGCGCCGTCCGCCGGCCTATGCGGCATGCGGCGAGAAACCGAGGCTCTGCGTTTGCAGTGAAGCCTGTGAAAAAGCAACTGAAGCGACCAAGACGCTGCACTGTGACCGTCTGCCTTGCGAGCAGACGCGTCATTCGCAGCTAGGAGCAGTTCGATCTTGGAATCGCGCACACCTTCCCAAACCTCCAGCTGCGCGTCCACTCCGCCGCCAGACCTCCCGTCGTGGCACTGCTGCTCAACAGGCAGACCGTTTTGAGACAATGCATTCTGGCACGCTTTTTGGCACAAGGGGTCCTCTGCCCTCATGAATAGCAATCCCGAAAGAAGAACCAAAGGATTTAGAATTGTGGCAGAGCGCTACGCGATACTGCTGCCGAAGCACCTGTGCGCCAAGATCATAAACCCTCGAGCAGCATCATTGAACCGATCAGAAGTGGCTGAAACGAGGAATAGAATAGTTTCTGTCTGCCGATGCGAAAGATCGTGCACATCGACATGGATGCTTTTTACGCATCCGTTGAACAGCGAGACGAGCCGCAGTTACGCGGGAAGCCCGTCATTGTCGCGTGGCGCGGAAAACGCTCCGTTGTGTGCGCCGCCTCGTATGAAGCGCGGCGGTTTGGCGTGCGTTCGGCCATGCCTGCCATTCGCGCTGAACAGTTGTGCCCCAATGCGGTTTTTCTGCCTCCGGATTTTGTCCGCTATCGCGCAGTGTCGCGGCAGGTGCGTGGCATCTTCAAACGCCACACCGATCTCATCGAGCCTCTATCGCTGGACGAAGCATACTTGGATGTGTCGGAAAATAAGACCGAGCTGCCTAGCGCAACATCGGTGGCACGCGCCATTCGCCAGCAGATCCGCGCGGAGCTAAACCTGACCGCCTCGGCGGGCGTCGCCTCGAACAAATTCCTAGCCAAGATCGCCTCAGACTGGAAGAAGCCGAATGGCCTGTTCGTTATCCAGCCGGCAGATGTGGAATGTTTCTTGTTGCCGCTGCCGGTAGGCCGTTTGCCCGGAGTTGGGAAGGTTACAGAAGACAAACTGAAAACTCTGGCCATCGAGACCGTCGGCGATTTGCGAAAGCTGGATTTGCGACTTCTGGAGAGCCGCTTCGGTCGTTACGGCGTGCGTCTATACGAACTTGCGCGTGGCGTTGACAACAGTCCAGTGGTTCCTGATCGCATAACGAAATCGGTTTCGGCAGAAGACACCTTCGAGCAAGATGTGCTGCTCGGCGATCTTGAGCCCATGATCCGCAAGCTAGCCGAGAAGACTTGGACGGCTGCCCGCAATGAATCGCGTATCGCGCGAACAGTCATGCTCAAGCTCAAAACAAGCGAATTTAAAATCTTCACGCGCAGTCACACGCCCGATATTCCGCCATCGTCTTACGAGGAATTGACGACTATCGCCCTTGGGCTTCGCAACCGTGTGGAGTTGAATCCGAAGCAGCGCTTTCGGCTAGTCGGTGTCGGTTTGTGTAACTTCCGTGATCCCGAAGATGCGGCGGCCCAACCCATG
>DASUJR010000198.1:0-2478 GCA_036279175.1 Candidatus Acidiferrales bacterium
CTGGCACGCCGCGTACGGCACTTTCGTATGGCTGGGGCGGCCGGGCGAGCGCTCTGTGCGTGGCTTGTATTACGGAGGGGTTGGCGCCGCCATCGTCCGGACGTACCTGCGTCAGCTCGGACTGTGTCCGGATTCGGAAAAATGCAGTAGGACGCGGGTACTCATAATGAAGTGAGACGGGCGCGTTCAGTGCGTCAATCACGATCGCTTGGGATCGTGATCATAGGCGAAGGTTGCGGACGAAAGGCCGAGATCCTTCAACATGCGTTCGACCAGTACCGTTCCAAATGTGGCGTAATAGACACCGCGCACGGTTCTTCCGAGACGTCCTGCCCGCAGAAAGCAGACGCTCGCCGAATCGCGGATCCTCGCGTTCGACAACTGTCCTTCAAAGCTCGTCAGCACCATTCGCAGCAATTTCACGTAAGCGGCTTTTCGCAAACCCAGGTTAGACGGGCGAGCCAGTTCATAGCACGTGCATCCGATCAGATGCCCTAGTTGCGCGTC
The DNA here is from genome assembly GCA_036279175.1 of Candidatus Acidiferrales bacterium. Lineage (GTDB taxonomy): Bacteria > Acidobacteriota > Terriglobia > Acidiferrales > UBA7541 > Palsa-295. Next base: position 508 of record DASUJR010000198.1, read on the forward strand.
GATCGGATGATCGCGGTGCATGTCGCCGAGTTCCTCGTCACCGGCGAAATCGATCAGCGACAGCACGCCGGAGGCGTCATCGTACAGCATGTTTTCCAGCTTGAAGCTGTGCTGGATACCGGGAAATGTCTCCACGTAGACTTCGATGCAATGATGAATCTTGTCCGCGATATCGGCTACGCTTGGATCGTCTGCCCGCACATTGCGTAAAAAATCGAGAACCGGCGTGCCGGGACACAATTGCATGAGCACGCGCGGCGGGGGAGAGAAATCGTATTCCAGAACCTCGGTGCCGGAGAGTCCAGGCATGTTGGAGACGGCCTCGACAAAACGCACGGCGTAGTCAACTTCGCGCTCCGCCTTCTTGAAGGCGACTTCAGGTCTGGGGTCCCGGTACATCTTGACGACTGTGCGTGTCGCTTCATCGATTTCGACCACTCCGTCATGGCCGACTATCACTTTGCGATCACCGGCGTTCTGCCGGTTCTGAAATTCGAAACTCGGAAATGCCGAAAGGCCCTTTAAAATTCCCTGTTTCCGCTGAGCAGACATGGCGCGTTCCTGTTATTGAAGCCGCGGAGGCTTTGTGGGGACGAATGACAATTGATTGTAGATCGAAGAGCAGTTCCGATGGGGCCGAAACTCCGCAATGTTGTAGTACCGTCAGGTGTGATAGCAACCGATAATGGTCGCTGCATGATTCGGGGTGCGTTCGCTCGCGAACAGAAAGCGAACATACACTCAGACACAAGCCCAGGATTTTCGGTTCCAATGCGCGACGACGACTGGCTGCATCGAAAAATCTCTGTAAGCCTGTCTTTACATTTCCGGCGTAATCTCCGGTCGTTGCTGTAACACCCGTGAGCCATCGCGCATCGAAGCTTTCATCTTCAAATGATGTCGCTGCGCGGCGACACTCGGAAACCCGTGAAATCAAAAACTTGTAACGTAAGCCTGAATTGCGTTGCAATTCGACGACATTTTGTGCGAACTGCTTCGCTCCGTATTGGCCTAATACGATGATTCTTCTGGGAAGGCTGTGCTGGCATGGCATTCGCATTAGCGAATATGTCGGCCGGTGCGGCTTTGCTTTGTAATCAACGATCAGAACTTTCTCCGCAGTGGCGCCGGTTCGGCGCACGCCGTATCGCGATGCCCGGACGATGGAAGCAGGCAAGACCCGTGCTCTCGAATGTATGGCTGGCCGTCGGGAGGGAGGCCTACGCATTTTCCGGATCGGTGTTATTCAGAGGGGCCAAAGCCGCGACACTGCGAACCGCGGGTAAGCGGGGGAGGCGTTTGCGGGTACAGGTGGATACCGGGCTAACCTTAATGAGCTGGCGATCATATGATTGATGGAAGTTGCCGTCTTGGGCGACGGGGTCCTCTGCTGGCCGGACGTGTGCGACGGGAGGCGCGTTGAGTTCGCGGCTGAAGAGTAGTGTGCTCGAGCGACCGGCCGATGCAGTGGCCGGGGGCGGTACGGCGGGCCATCCGCCATGGCGCCGGCGGTGGCTGCAGCCGGTGCGTGCGCTGTCGCAAAGAGGCGCTTCGTGGGCGCTGGTCGATCAGGCGCTGGTCAGTGCGTTCAATTTCCTGACGATCTACCTTTACGCGCGCTCGCTTGACGCCGCGTCGTTCGGTGTCTTGCTGCTGGCCTATAGCGGCTTGAGATTGCTGACGGCGCTGCAGGGCGCCGTGGTAGTCGGTCCGCACAATGTGCTGGGCGCGGCGATGAAAGGCCGGGAATACAAGCGTTTCACGACCGCCCTCATAGTGCTTCAGATCGTCGTGGCGACTGGAGTGGCGGCAATACTCGCGGTCGCCGGAGTGATCGTGACTTATGCGGTTTCGCCGCAGTACGGAGAGATCGTGATGGTCATTGCCATCATTGTGTGGCCGTTCGTGTCGCGGGATTTCGTGCGGCGGGCATTCTTCACCCGCGGCAATTCCCGTGCGGCGACATTCAAC
>DASUJR010000199.1:0-20717 GCA_036279175.1 Candidatus Acidiferrales bacterium
GATTGGGCCGTCGACATCAATTACGTCGGCAATCACTCGGTTCACAACTACATGCTGTACGACCTGAATGAAGTCAACATCTTCGAAAATGGATTTCTTCAGGAGTTCCAGAACGCTCAGCTCAATCTCACGGCCAGCGGAGGCACATCATTCGCCGGTCCGAATCCAACGCCGATCTTGAGCCAGGCTTTCGCGGGGCAGCCTCTCGGCAGTACTTTCGAAAATCCGAGCAATATCTTCCTCGTCCAAAGCGGGCAGGCGGGTGCTCTTGCGGGCCTGATCACGCAGAATCCGCTTTTCTTCTGCAACCTTGTGGGAAACACGTTCTCGCCATGCGTCAGCCAGGGCTACGTTGGCGCCGGCCATGTTCCGACGCCGACAGCGTACCCGATCAATATGTTTCAGTTGAACCCGTATGCCGGCGGCCAGGCGCTGATGTATCTGTCCGACCCCGCCAGCGAAAATTACAACGGCTTGCATATCACCGTGAAGCACCCTGTCGGGCACGGGTTGAACTTTATGGCCGACTACGTATATAGCCATTCGTTCACCAACGAGTATCTAGGCGACTACTATTCCGCTGACGGCGCTCTCGTCGATTTCGTCACGCTCCGCGATCCCGATCTGAACGCCGGCCCTTCGCCATATGACATGCGCCATCAATTCAAAGCGTACTTCACCTACGACCTTCCATTCGGTGTGGGACGCCCGTTCAAGAGCGGAAATTCGGTGGTTAACCAGGTGATCGGAGGGTGGACTCTCGGTTCGATCTTCGTAATGCAGAGCGGACGCAACTTCAAATTGGCGGGCGGACAAAATACCTTTAACTATTTTGACGGCCCCACGCCCGCGACCGCCCCCGGAACCCCTGCAGGCATCCTGGCGTACGTTCCGGATCAGAACGACAATGGCGTTGAGCTGAATGGGATGACTGCTTCACAAATCCAGCAGCAAATCGGTGTGCACTTCACCGGAAATCCGTTCTCGCCTGTCTCCATCTTGCCCACCACTTTATTCGGCACGGGCGGCGCCATTCAGCCGGAGTCGACACCGGGTGTTATGGGACAGCAGGTGTTTCTGGCGGGCCCTCGCTTGGTGAATACGGATATCTCCATCATTAAGCGCTTCATGATCCGAGAGCGCGTCGGCCTGAATTTCTACGCGGAGCTTGTTAACGCGTTCAACCACCCGAATTTCAATTTTATCGACAGCTATTCGGGTCACACAGACAATCCTGCGCAGTATCTGCCGGTGAACACTGCGCCGTACGCGCCCGGCAGAGTTACGGCCACCGGAAGCACGGCCACTGGCAATCGTCAGATTCAGTTTCGTCTCGAGTTGGCGTTCTGATTGCCACTCGGCCCGACGGACAGGTTGTGTTCTGGATGTTCGGGCGCAATGGAGAGATTTCGGCGATAGGCTGAATTTCTAAAACGTAAGCTGCAATCGAGGAGACGCACACATGCTCGTTCGTAAAGTCGCGAAACACGTTCCGGGTTGGAGCATGGCAGCTGTTTCTGCAGTCTTGCTTGTGGGTCTTGGTTTCACCTGGAGCCACTCGCTCGCCGAGGGCGCAACGAATCACGCGGCTGCAGCCAAGGCTGCTGCCCGATCGGCGGCGACGGGAGCTTCCGTCGAGCAAACCACCCAGGGCCAGCGAGCGGCACTCCCTGTGGGCACCAGCTTCGACGGGTTGGGCCAGGGCTTCTATGGGCCGCAGGGCGGGATCGAGCTGCGCGCCTCCACCGATAACAGCGTCGCCGTTGGACCCGATGACATTGTTCAGATCTCGGGCTCTTGGTTCGCCGTGTACAAGAAGGACGGCAAACCCATCTACGGACCGGCGCCAACAAACGAAGTGTTCCAAGGCTTCGGCGGCCCGTGCGCGGAACGTGCTCACGGCGATTCCGTTGTTCGATACGATCAGCTCGCCAATCGATGGCTCTTTATCGAGCCCATCTTCTTTCCCACGGGCGGCGCACGACATGAGGAATCCGGCGGGCAGCTTCCCGCTCCCGGTCAACCTTCTTCTCCCGGCGCGGCAGAAGGGCCCCGCACCCACCCGCCGGCGATGCTTAGCGCCCCTGCGGGTGAGCCGGTCGAGGGCACCTATGGGATGTGCTACGCGGTCAGCACCGGCTCCGATCCGCTGGGAACGTATTACCGCTACGCGTTCGCCCGCAAGAATTTTCCCGACTATCCGCGTCCCGGCGTTTGGCCGGACGGCTATTACCTGGGAACCAGCAGCGGCGACACCGTTATCCAGAAGCACCTTTGCATCGCCGATCGCGCGAAGATGCTCAAGGGCGAACCGGCCACGGAACAGTGCATCATCATGGACGGAGTCAACTTCCTGAATCCCTCCGACATCGACGGTCAGGAACTTCCTCCGCCCGGCGCCCCCAATATCGTCATGGCGGATGGTGGCAGCCAACTCAAGGGCGTCTTCAACAGCGACGCAATCACCTACTGGAAAGTACACGTGGATTGGGACAATCCTGCCAACACCAAGGCGGCTGGACCGTTCGACATCCATGTTGCGCCATACCACTACTTGTGCAACGGCCAGTTGACCGCGTGTGTGCCGCAGCTCGGCGTGGGCGAACGGCTCGATTCGCAGGGTGACAAGCTCATGCAGCGACTGGTTTACCGCAGGATCGGCGACCAACAATCGATTGTGGCTTCACAGTCCGTTTCTACCGCGCAGGGCGGAGGTGGAGTCCGGTGGTACGAGTTCCGCCTCAACAATTCTGGTGATCCGTCTCTCTATCAGCAGGGCACGTACGCACCCGACCCCGGCCGTTTGTATCGCTGGGCGCCGAGCATCGACATGGACCGCCTCGGAGACATTGGCGTCGGATACTCTTTTGGTAGTTCGACGAACTTTCCCGGCCACCGCTTCGCTGCTCGTAAGCCCGATGACCCGAGGGGCAAACTCACATTCCGCGAATCCACATTGGTGAAGGGTGAGGCAGCCCAGATGGGCACGAGCCGATGGGTGGATTATGCAACCACCGCGATGGATCCTAGCGACGACTGCACGTTTTGGTATGTCGGCGTCTATTACAAGCAGTATCAGGCCTATGCCTCGACGCGCATCGCATCCGTGCGAGTGCCAGGCTGCAGAGCGAAACAGTAGCGTTCTGGCTCATTCAAATTGAAAGAAGCGGTTGGTTGCCGACCGGCGATGACCGTCATTGCGCATTCAGTAAATGCAGATCAACCGATCACAGCGAATCCGCACGCGAAGGGCCGACAGGTAAATTGGCACGGGCAGCGCGCAACGTTGCACCTACCTGGGCGATATCAATCAGATTATGGAACTGCAATTGTGCCAAGACACATGCGGAGTTCGACTTCCAGCTTAGCGTCTAGATTGTCGCAGCGACGTGTTGAGTCGTGAGGTCCCTGCTAATAAGGACTCGAAATCTTTGTCGCAGTCGCCGACACATGCTCTGCGGCAAACGAGGCGTGTGCCGCGGAGAGGTGGAACGTGAGTGGGATGGACAGAAGCGTTTTCTTGGCAAGAGCCGTATGTGGAGTCCTTCAAAACACACTGACAAGGCGGCTGCTCTCTACGTTTGCTGCGGTAGCGATGATGTTTGCGATGAGCATTCAAGCCTCCGCGGACAAATTCCCTCGCCAGCCGGGGATCAAAATTCTGCATTATGGATTTGACGTAACGCTGAGCAACGCTTCGGACGAGGTGGTGGTGAAGGATACGATCGACCTGCAATTCCTCGCTTCTGGCGTACACAGCATAAACCTGAACTTGTGCAATCTGATTCGCCAGCCGCAACCCGAAAACAGGCTGAATCCGTGCCAGATACCACCACCGCGACGGCGACGCGGTGCCTCTCCATCTCCGGTCGCGCCGGCACCCAGTAGTCTGGGCCGGGGCATGACCGTCACCGGCGTCGCTTCGGGCGATGGCAGTGCGCTTGCGTTTACCCACGAAAACAACATGGTCCGCGTGAATTTTCCAAAGGAGTCGAAGGCGGGTGAGAGGTTTTCATTCACAGTGAGTTACCATGGCATCCCCGCTGCCGGTCTTTACATCGGCAAAAATAAATATGGCGATCGAGTCTGGTTCACAGACAACTGGCCGAACAAGGCGCGAAACTGGCTTGCAACGATCGACCATATTTCAGTGAAAGCACCTAAAACGATCAGTGTGACTGCGCCGGATACCTACCAGGTGATCTCAAACGGAAAAATGATTGAGGAGACCAATCTGCCTGGGAGCTTGCTGCAGACGGTGTGGCAGGAATCCATGCCTATCCCAAGTTGGCAATACAGTTTGGGTGTCGCGGCGATGGCCGTCGCTCACTTCGGTCAATTCCACGGCACACAATTTTCGGTATGGGTCTTCCCCCAAGACCGAGATTCCAGTTTTCGGGCGCTTGAGCCAAACACGCAATCAATTTTTGAATTCTATACGGACCACATCGGACCTTTCGCCTATGAAAAGTTAGCTCAAGTGGAAGCCGCAGGCGGAGGTGGGGCCACCGAGCCTGCCACCACAATTTTCTATTACGGTACTTACGGCGCTCAGGCACACGAGATGGCACATCATTGGTTTGGCGATGCCGTCACGGAGAGTGATTGGGATGACGTTTGGCTCAGCGAGGGTTTTGCCACCTATTTCAACTTGCTCTATATCGAGCACCAGTACGGCCGTGACGCCTTCATCGCAGGCATCAAGCGGACGCGGGAAGCCGCCTTGCAATACGAACTCGCTCATCCCGACGATACCGTCGTCCACAAGAATCTCGCGACGGCGAGCAACGTGTTTTCTAATTCGACACAGATCTACCAGGGCGGCGCGATGGTGCTACAGATGTTGCGTGGTGTTCTAGGCGATGCCAATTTCTGGGCGGGCATACGCCTCTACTACAGCCGCTTTCGCAATGGCAGCGCCTCCTCCGACGATTTTCGACACGCCATGGAGGATGCCTGCTATGCGGCGGGCAATTGCCACGACCGGGATCTTTCGTGGTTCGTTCATGAATGGCTCAACCGCGGCGGGTTCATGCACGTCGCCGGAGGCTGGCACTACGATCCGCAGGCGCAGCAACTCCAGATAACTCTCGACCAAACGGGAAACCAGGAGCTCTATCGCATGCCGATCGGGATCGGCATTTCTTTGCCGCCAGGTGCTCCGGCGCCCGTACCGAGCGCGGCAGGGCGCATGGCAAACGCAGGTCCGCGGGGGAGCGGTCAGACCGAACCGACAACACAAATCGTGACCATTCTTGTGGATAAACGCCACAATACACTGAGCGTTCCGCTGGCGGTCGCGCCCACAAACGTGGAACTCGATCCGAATCTCTGGGTGCCCATGATGGAAGCGACTTTTGAAAAGCAGTGAGCGTCGGTTGAATGTGCTGAGCTAGGCTGTTCCAGGCAGGCTGTGTGTTTCAGAACGGGTGGTAGTTTACAGTGATATAGACGATTTTGTAGCGTCAAAGTCTCCAAACCCAACAATCTCACCAAAGCTCAAAGTGTGCTCGCAAATCGTCTAAAACAAATAAATTCCACGAGAATTCGTTAAGAGGTTCGAGTCGGTCGGGACTAGGAGATCGGTGTCTCAAATCCACTCGCACCGGCCATTCCTTTCAAACAATTGCCCCAACTTTCGCGCCTTCGTTCAAACTCCGGTAAGCGATTTCGCCTTCGTGATCGTGCGCGTCGCGCCGGAGCCCTGTAGCGGTAGATGGTCAAATCTTCGTTAACTCTCCAGGCGATTCGCTTTCTAGCGTAACCCCGTCCGCCGATCAACTAAGCGGCTCAGCAGGCCAGTAGCAAATATGGCATCGCACTCCGCGTTGTCTGATCGCCTTGCCTGACTCTGATGCGAAAGACGTGTCGGCATTTAAATCTCTGCCGAAGTCTCACAAGTCGCTGCGGTCATTCGGCCCTAGGGCGGCACTTTATCGGCGATTCCCCACAACCTGCATACGACCCACGGCGCACCGCACTGATCCTGCCGCTGGAGATTTCCCTTGAACGCAGCGATGGGTGTGCTGTAGCTTAGCGCCGATTTTTGGCAACCTGCTGCGGGATTTTGCTTCGAGGCTCGGGCTTTGGTTTGCCGCACGTGCTCAAGGAGAAGCTGCCAATGGCGAATCGCAATCGCGCGAATAAGTTCTGGAATGCTCCTCTATTTTCTTTCGTGATCGCGGGTCTGTGTGTTCTTTCGCCTTTGGGCATTTACGCTCAGGGGCGGCGCGCCCGGAGTGAAAACGGCAGTGGTCCGTTTGCGGCCCTGCACTTCCGATTTGTTGGTCCGGAAGGGAATCGCGTGGCGGCAATCATCGGCGAGCCGGGAAATCCGAATGTCGTCTACATCGGCGCGGCCGATGGCGGAATCTGGAAGACGTCCGATGCGGGTACGAACTGGGAGCCGGTTTTCGATCATGAGGACGTTGCCGCCATCGGCGCACTGGCAATGGCGCCGTCCGCGCACAACGTGATCTACGCGGGAACAGGCGAGTCGTGGTTGATTCGGCCGTACTACGCGATGGGAGACGGCGTTTACAAGAGTACCGACGCCGGTCGAAGCTGGCAGCATATTGGCCTCGAGCAAACCGGTCACATCGCGCGCATCGTGGTCGATCCGCATGACGCTGAGCGCGCCTTTGTTTGCGCTGTGGGCCAGGCGTTTCGCCCGCAACACGAACGTGGAATTTTCCGCACCGACGATGGCGGAAAAACATGGCAGCAGGTCCTCTTCGTGGACGAAAATACAGGCTGCTCCGAGCTGGCCATGGACCCCGGCGACCCCAAAACTCTGTTCGCGGGCATGTGGCAAGTTGCCATTCATCGCTGGGATTTGGATAGCGGCGGCACTTCCAGCGGCGTTTATGTCAGCCGCGATGGCGGCAGCACCTGGAATAAAATTTCAGGCCATGGCCTCCCCGCTGCCGATCATCCACTCGGCAAAGTCGCTGTAGCCATTGCCCAAAGCAATCCGGACCGCGTCTACGCGCTGGTGCAGGACACGACGCCTGGACTCTACCGCTCCGACGATCGTGGCCGCAGTTGGGTTCTTGTGAACCAGTCACACGTCACCACGGAGCGTTCGCCGTATTACACGCGCTTTGCCGTTTCGCCCGACGATGAAAACCTGCTCTATTTTGTTTCTGTCGCTTTCAGCATGTCTCGCGACGGCGGGAACACTCTGTTTGTACCCGGATTTCGCGGCGGTTTTGGTCCGCCTGAACCGCAGAGCGGCCCGCCGCCTGCTACAGGCGTCGAATCTGCCGGCGGCGACAATCACGATGTCTGGATCGATCCCACAAACGCGAATCGCGTTCTCGTCGCCAACGACGCGGGCGTCAGCATCAGCAACAATCGCGGCGCAACTTATCAGCGTTTCGTGCTGCCCATTTCGCAGGCCTATCACGTATACGCGGATAACGATATTCCTTATCACGTGATGGGCAACTTGCAGGATCGCTCTTCGTTCCGTGGACCCAGCCGCATCCTCTCCGGCGGATTTTTTGGCGGCGGTATGTCGCTTGGATATATCACCAGCACCGGCGGCTGCGAAGACGGATACGCGGTGCCTGATCCCAAAGATCCCAACATTGTCTGGTCGGGTTGCGATAACGGCCGCATCGACCGTATGGATTTCCGCAGCGGTATGGCGCGCGACGTTACGGCATGGCCAGTCACGTCGTATGGTTGGCCGCCGGCAAAAATGAAATACCGCTGGGATTGGGTCACTCCGATCGCGATTTCGCCTTACGATCACAACCGCGTTTACGTTGGCGCGCAAGTGGTCTTCATGACCGAAAACGGCGGCCAATCGTGGAAAGTGATCAGCCCGGATCTGACCGCAAACAATCCGGGGCACGAACAAGATTCCGGCGGAATCAGTTCGGATGACCTTGTCACCTACGATGGCGCGACGCTTTATTCGATTGCGGAATCACCGGTGAAAGCAGGCGTAATTTGGACGGGAAGCGACGATGGTCAGGTTAACGTCACGCAAGACGGTGGTGCGCACTGGACGAACGTCACGAAGAACATCCCGGATTTGCCTGCGTGGGGCACAGTGTGGAACGTGGAGCCATCGCATTTCGATGCGGGGACCTGCTACGTCACGATCAACTTGCAGCACGTCGGCATCTACGATGCGCGCGCGTACAAAACCAGCGATTACGGCGCAAGCTGGAAACTCATCACGGCAAGCGTTCCGAAAAGCATGAACAGCAGCGCGCACTGGATCACGGAGGACCCGGTCCGCAAAGGAATGCTCTACCTGGGCGTGGACAATGGACTCTACATCTCCTGGAACGACGGCGATCACTGGACGCGTCTTCGCAGCAATCTGCCCCCCGCGCCGGTGTACACGGTGCAGATTCAGCCGACCTTTAATGACCTTGTTCTCGCGACGCACGGACGCGGGGTCTATATCCTCGACGATATCACTCCGTTGCGCGATTGGGACTCGGCGCAGACCCAAGATTTTCATGTGTTCAAGCCCCGCAACGTCTATCGCTTCCGCAATGTCGATAACGCGCGCGAGGCTGACGTGGGCAGCCACGTCACCGGCGAGAACGCTCCTTATGGCGCCGATATCAATTTCCGCCTTGCGGCCGCGGAAAAGAATGTGGAGATCACAATTGCCAGCGGCAGCGAAACAATCCGCACGCTTAAGGTTAACGCCCACGCCGGATTCAACCGTGTTTGGTGGGATTTGCGGTACGAATCCGGATCAGCGATAAAGATGCAGGTCACGCCGCCTGACGCGCCCTGGGCGGAGGTTCACCGCAACTACGTCGCGTACGGCACGCGTATTCCGCCAGCGGGGCCGGTTGTTCCGCCGGGAAATTACAGTGTGCACGTGAAGGCCGGCTCGCATGAAGCGACTGTGCCGCTGACGGTTCTGCCCGATCCGCACTCGCCGGGTACGGAGCAAAGCATTCGCGCTCAAGTGCAGTTTGCCCGCGAAGTGATGGGAGAAGAAGATCAGGCGGCCGACATGATCAATCACCTCGAATGGACACGCCGGCAAGTGGAAGACCTGATCACCCTGCTGAGCACGACCGGAAATCCAAAAGCGAATGGCGGCGCGGCGAGCACGAACGCGGCAAACGCCAATAGGTATTCAGGAGCTATCAGCGCCGCCAAGGAATTCGAGAAGAATGCCATCGCGCTTGAAGCGCAGTTGATCGACGTCCACAACACCGGTCGCAGTGAGGATGCTTTCCGCGAACCCGTCCAGCTTTACGAGCGCATCAGTTGGATGGCTGGCCCGATGGTTGGTACGCCCGGCTCAGGCAGCGGGGGAGGCGACTTGGCACCCACCGCGCAGCAAATCGCAGTGAACGGAGAATTCAAGCAGGAGCTAGCGCGTATTCAGGCCGAGTTCAAGCACTTCGTTGCTGCTGAGACTCCAGCGTTCAACTCGACGCTGAAGCAGAACGACGTCTCCGCGGCGATCGAACCGTGACGCGTCGTCAAAGTGCAGGCACGGGGGAGCGATCATAAAATTGACTCGCTACGCCAAAGCCTGCCTAAGATGAGCTAACCGGAAAGTTGGTCCGAGCAGAGGTGCCTCCTATCGTCACCGCAGATGTCCTCACCACCGCGACGCGGGACCCGGTTCTGTAATGCCGTGGTTAGTTGGACCTGCAGGCATCAAGGGTTGTGCGGCGCAAGAAAATATACGAAATCGCTTCAATGAACGCGTGAGGGAGTTCTCGCTGCCGATGTGGGAACCACTCTGGCCCGTTCCGCCGGCAAGTATTGACTCCGCACGTATGTCGGCATAGCATCCCATTCGACCTGTCGCAGTTTTGAGGGAGGGCACAATGAGAGACCGCCCTGCCACTCTTCCGCAGACCCAGCCCGCAGAGACGCCGTTCACATACATAGTCATCCTATGCATCTCCCTTGTTCTGCTCGCCGCCGTTCTGAGCCCTCGCTTGTACGGAAGTTCTCTCTCTTCGGTTTTATTCGCGCTCGTCCTTTTGTTTCTTGGCGCTGCCCTCGCCCTAGTTGGCCGATCGCTGCTCCTTGCATGCCGCGAGCAGCGCGACACTGCTAAAGCACTCGATAACGCCGAACGCACGTACAAGTCGGTTTTCGACAGCGCCTTGGACAGCATTCTTGTTTTCGATGACGCGGGAACGTGCCTTAACGCCAATCCGGCTGCTCTGATTCTGTTGGGCTGCGAAAGCGATGCTTTGACGGGAAGACCGATGGAAGGTTTTTTCTGCCACTACCAGAACCCTGGGATGACCTGGAGGAAATTCCTGAATCACAGATCGGGACACGCGGAAACTATGATCGTGCGCGCTGATGGGCATGCCCGATTTGTGGAATACACGATGAAATTGAACTTTCTTCCCGGTAGGCACGTAGCGATTGTGCGTGATGTGACTCGGAAGAAAGAGGCGCAGGCCGCTCTGCGCGAGAGCGAAGAGCGCTTTGAGCAGATGGCCGATAACATCCAGGAGATTTTTTGGATGATCGATGTGAAGACCGCACAAGTCCTATATCTTAGCCCCGCATACGAGACCATCACCGGCCGAGCACGCCGATCGTTCGTCGTGGATCCAAGATCTCAGATGGAAGCCATACATCCCGACGACCGGGTGCGTATCCTGTCGCGTTTGAACGATTGTGTGAAAGGCGGGCGGCTAGAAGAAGAATTCCGAATCATAAGAATCGATAACGCAATTCGGTGGTTGTGGGCCCGGGCGTTCCCGGTGGCAGACTCATTCGGGACAATACGACGGCTCGTAGGAACCGTTCAGGATGTTACGGAGAGAAAGTCCGCCGAAGAGCAAATCGCCCGCAACTACGACTTAGCAGAGTCGGCGCGAGCAGAGGCGGAGGCTTTTCGCGTGACGAGTTTGGCGTTAACCCAAAACCTCAGCATGGATGCCGTATTGGACACCTTGCTCCAAGCTCTCCTGAAATTGATCCCATGTACCTCCGCACGAGTCATTCTGGTGGAAGCGGATAGCCGTCTTTTCCTTGCTCGGGAAGTCGTCAGTTGCAAGTCGAACGATCGGACCGATTGTTCGCCGGAAACATTCGATGCACATCACAGCCGTTTTTTGATGCATGTGCTCACCAGCAGCGACAGTCTGTTGATTTCGGATACGGCAGAAGAACCTGATTGGGACTGTTTTGACGGATTCTCACACCTGCGCTCGTGGTTGTGTGTGCCGCTCATAGCCTCGAAACAACTGCTAGGGCTTCTATCGCTCGGCGATACCAACCCGCACGCATTCACCCGTGAGGATCTGCGCCTTGCTAAATCTCTTTCGATTCCGGCCGCAGTCGCCATTCAGAATGCGCGACTCTACGAGCAAGCCGAGATACTTCGCCTTGAGCTTGAGCAGCGGCTCCTGGACCTCGAACGAGCGGAGAGAGCCCTTGGACACGTGCAGGGACCGCTTACTTAGAATCTGCTTGGAAGAGCAGCGTCGACCTCGTAATCGAGTGAAAATCTATCAATGAGTTAAATGGTCGGCACTCCTACCATAGCGAGTCATGATCGGTGTCCGAGTGGCCGACCGGTCGCGACCTGCAACTCTGTCGGTTCATTTGGCATTCCCAACGTAGTGCTTTTAATGGACGGTTCTCCGACCGCGAGTAACCATTCCAACCGGCCTATGCTGCTGAAGGACACCATTTTCCCCGGTAAGGGCCTGGGTTGTCCGGGAGGCAGGGCAAGCCCGAGTGAGAATGCTGAACGAGGCTTCGAGAACTACGCTGTTCTCCCTCGCGTCAAATCACAAAGCGCCGACTAGATCGCCGCTACATGCGACCTCCCGGAATCTTCTATTTCTCTTTCGTTTGATCGAATACGGCGGTCGATCGTATGTCAGACCGTTGGCCACAAGCATCGGATGGCTACTGCTTCCGGTTCTTCACCAGGGAACAGGTGGACCAGATCCTGCGCGATGGCGCGAGAAGAGGGCGCGCCGGTTCCCATTAGGCGATCGAAAGAATACGGAAACTAGAGTCTGGCATCGAGCGCGCCGCTCTGTGGCGCCGCATTCGGCAACTGAAGTTCCCACCAAACAAGGCCCGCCACAGCAGGAGCGCGTGGACTGCGGAAGACGACCGCCTTCTGTGCGACGGCTATAGAAGGGGGTGGTCGGGAAAGCGACAGGCAGTTCGTGAATTGATAAAGCGCCATCCGGATTGGCAGCCACACGTGATCTGGAAGCGTGCTGCGAAGCTCCATCTCGCTGGAAAACCCTCACAGCGTGGCCAAGAACGTTCGCGTTTGCCCTGGTCAGAGCACGACCATGATTTGCTCCTGAACCTTGCGGGATACAAGACCCCGCGAGCAATAGCGAAACTGCTCCATCGATCCGAGGCGGCCGTCCGGTATCATCTCATGACTCTCGGCGAGAGTAGTCGGGTCCACTTGGAGGGCTTCTCTCGCAAAGAACTCGCGGCGGACCTGCACTTGGGGAAGAAAACGATTCAGCGGTTCATTGTGGAAGGGCTGCTCGAAGTCCGCGACCCCCGCATCATGCGCGACTCGCTCGACAACTTGCGAGCGAGCGGGCGACTCAATCTGCTATCTAGCGACGTTGACGCCCGTAATTTAGATCGCGGTAGCTTTCGCACTAGCAGTTCCGCACAACCAATCAATACGACGCCGGCTGCATCGCGGCGCTCCCGCGCCGAACGGGTTTGGGCAGAAGCAGCTCAATCTTTGAGCATTCCAATCGGAACGGTCAAAACGCTGATTGCGCAACGTGTGTTGAAGCTATACGACCCGACGATTACGGACAAGTCGTTCAGGCACTTTTGCCGTCGTTACGGTTCAACCATCAATTATGAGTTCTTGAACCGCGAGACAAGATCGTGGCTTGAGAATTCAATGGGTTTCGTGCGGGACTCGGGTCAATCCGTGCCGCGCAGCCTAGCATCCCTTCGCAAGCACGCCCACATCGTCAGGCAATGCACCAAATGCGGCCACACGATCCGAGGGAATGCATTCTTCCGGCACCTCAAGAAATGTGGGGCACAATCTTCTGTGAACGTGAGCCCGCGGACCCTGGCGCGCGATCTAAATTGATGTATTCCGCAGCCGCGCGTTTCCACTCTGCGAGAGCCGGATACGATGACCCTGGATGAGAACGCCACTGGTGTCTCCACCGTGTCGCGTAGGCTCGAATTCTGATGTACAGCGGGTGCGAGCCCACCTGCTCGAGGAGAATTCCAGCCCACCCCTGTCGCTTGGCTCGGGACAGCGCGCGATCCTCACAAATCCCGGTGAGCCGTTGCCACAGAGCCAATCTCGTTGTCGCGCGGCGACCTACGTTTATCACCTTGCTGAGTTCAGCAAGCTCAGGGAAGCGAGACTCGAGTTCTGAAACCGCGTGTGGCGGCAGCCGGAGAGAACCGAAAAATAACGGCTCGAACCAAAACGCGAAGGCTTTCCATTCAATAAAGCTCTCGGCTGTTTCAGAAAGCACGCCGGAGCGTGGGCCGTTATGGAGGGGCGTGCGTTGGCCGAAACGCCACCACTGCTCAAAGGTAGCCAAAGATGCCGGGCGGCTTTGGCTCCATTGCTCTTCGCATTCCTCGAAGTACGTCCAGACTGCGCGTGAGACGGGGTGCCTAACCCCATAAAAGGTGAGCGCATCCAGCCAACCTTCCTTTTTTGCGTCACCAAAACGGTTCGCGTGTACCCATTCCAACAAATGGAATGCGGGAGACTCTTCCCACTTGTCGTTCGCTTCCGCAAAATCTGGACAGTGCTGCGTGAGAGTTGTCAGCATCGGCCGGGGAGCATAGCCCGCGATTCGAACGATCGCCTCCGCCCAAAGGGCCAGAGCCTGCCACCGCGGGTACCTGTCGTACGACTCACGAAATCTGCTCCATGGGAGCCGGAATAATTGCGTGCTCGCATTACGGCTGGCGAAGGTTAGTAGTTTCGAGTGGGCGGAGAGTCCCTGCGACTTCGTTCGACGGTTCAAGGGCGATATTCACCGCTTCCGGAGAAACACTTCCGGAGAAGCTATCGAGCCGAGACTAGCGAGAATCGGACAGCACTTCAACCTGTACTCTCGTTGAAAAGGTAGCAATGAGTGCGGGGACCGGCACGAATTCATAGCGGCCGGTCGGAGAAGGCCCTCTCCGCTCAACGGTAGCCAAACTGCGGATTCGCGAATTACTTGTCGCCTTCCTTTTCTGTGTTCTGAGGTCGTCATGACTTGCGGGATCAGCCAAATTGTCAGGCATCACCGAATTTCTTCAAACGCCCACTGAACAGGACGCAAAAGGTTAGCCACGCAAACGAGGACCGGCTTAAAAAAACACCGAACACGCAATCAAGCTATCAAGACAACCGGGGAATTACTCCTTTGCGGGCTCATCGCGCGTCGCCACAACGAGTTTCCGTTTGTACGCTTGTGACCGGCGCGTATGCGGTACAACTCATTTCTGAAACCAGTGCGCAATTTGCTTGCGTGCAAGTTCGATCACTCCGGCGTATGTTCCTCCCGCAATTCGGAGACGATCTTTGTTCGCTTCAGTTGAAGAACTCGCAAACGGCCTACGCGACGCGCGATATGTGACCGATCCCGTCACGCTTGAAGTCGCGTACCTCGCGGCACGAATGCGGAAGCCGCTGCTCGTCGAAGGCCCGCCCGGCTGCGGCAAAACCGAACTGGCCTATGCGGTCGCAGCCGCCGCAAATACGGTTGTCGAGCGTTTGCAGTGCTACGAAGGAATCACCGAAGAAAAGGCCATAGGCAAGTTCGATGAGGCTCTCCAGAGTTTGTTTCTCGAAGTGCAGAAGGATACCCTCGGCTGCGACTGGAGCGGAATCCGAAGGCGATTGCACTCTCTCGATTTTTTCGCCGAGGGGCCTCTCTTGCGGGCGCTTCGCCACACACCGAAGCCCTGCGTGTTATTGGTGGACGAAATCGACAAGGTTGACCGAGGGTTTGAAGCGCTGCTCCTCGAAGTCCTGAGCGAGTGGCAGATCACTGTCCCCAAGCTCGGAACGGTCAAGGCTGCGAGCACTCCGTTCGTTGTATTGAGTTCGAACGAAGAACGACGTTTAAGCGATCCACTTCGCCGGCGATGTCTCTATTTGCGGTTCGAATATCCGACCGCCGAACGGGAAATCCAGATCCTAGCGACCCGGAACGCCGGCAGCGGGCCCCAGTTGATGGGTCAAATGGCGGGCTTGGCTCACGCACTGCGCGGCTGGAACATGGAAAAGCCACCTTCGATAGCCGAAATGCTCGATTTGGCTCAAGCTCTTCAGCTTCTCGGCGTGAAAGAGATCACAGCCGAGCTGCGGGACGTGCTGTTGCCATTGTTAGCGAAGACCGAAGGAGACCGGGGCAGATTGCTACTCCGCGAAGGGTTCGAAGGTCTTATTGTTGATTCAAGAGTTTACAGAGACCGATTTCAAACGATGAGCGCAGCATGCGCGGCTTGAAGATACGTTGGGTCGGCCCGGTTGCGAGAGCGTTGTTTGTTTTCGTTGCGTTCACTTTCGCCTTCGTTCACGTCACGAGCGCTGACAGCATGCGGCAATTCTCGGCCCGCTGTGCAGCTGTTTACGCATCGGCGTTCCGAGTCCCTGTGGAACTCGTAGACGCCGTCATTCAAGTCGAATCGGGTTGGAATCCTTATGCAGTTTCAAGCAAGGGCGCGGAGGGACTGATGCAGCTAATGCCGGACACTGCAATTCGCTTTGGCGTCGAAGACCGATTCAACATCGCACAGAACGTCCGAGGTGGAGTGGCCTATCTAGCCTGGTTGATTCGATTGTTCCGGGGTGACTTGCGGTTAGCCATCGCCGCTTACTATGTGGGTGAATCGCAGATCCTTTTGCGCGGACTAGCATATTCCTCTCCACAAGTCTTCAATTACGTCACCAAGGTGGCGCAGTTGTATCGCGCGATGCGCCGCGAGCGCGCTCGGACGCGGCAGTGAGCAACAACGTGGTAGTGCCATGGAGCAGACAATGAAATCTTTCGCCGCCGTCGTGTTGCTACTTTGGAGTTTCGAGGTGCCTCGGGCATTCGCGCAGACGCCTCAGGTGCAGCCGCGGATCGTCACAGAGACCGGTCTCGAACGAAAAGTGACGGTTGTCGAAGTGGCACCGCGATTCGTTACGACGGTTCGTCTGCCCGATGCGGTTAATTCTGTAGTCGTAGGAGATCCCTCTCGCTTCCAAGTGGAACACTCCGACCGCGAACCGAAGCTTGTGTTCGTCAAGGCGACTTCGTCCAAGGCGGCGGAGACGAATCTGTTGGTTTCGATGATCAACGGGCAGCAGGTCAGCTTACTGTTAGTCAGTCGCGGAGATGATCCATCAGGGGCCTCGGATCATGTCGATTTTTTAGTGAGATTTGAGCTGGCCCGCGGCTTCTCCATCCCACGCTCGGGCTTTCCTTCCGAACTAGTTGGAGAAACGGTTCCTCTTCCCGACGTTCAGTTAATCGCCAAAGGCACACAATCATCGCCCAGCTTTGGGCGAGTCGGAAACGTAGTCCCGCTGCCGTTGGTAGGGGTTGCGACGCGATCCGATCCAAAGCCCAGAACCGGTCTCGACCAGCTTTTGGAACAACAGGAAAGCGCACCACTTCCGGCACTTTATGGACAGCACATAGCGGAGGAATCCGTCTCGGGAGATCGGGTACGAGCCGGAGTCAGTCGCGTAATTGACGGCGGGCAACAAGTAATCGTTCTGTTCTCCGTCGTGAATCCCATGAAGCATGCAATTCTTCTCATGCCGCCGCAAGTTCAACTGGGCGGGAAAACCACTTCAGGGAAAGTCTTTCACCACAAAAAGTGGTCTACGGCAGAGCAATTGCCGGTTATGGATTTCCGGCTGAGCAAGCGCCGGATTGGCCCTGGTGAGCGCGCCGATGGCGTCGTGCTGTTCGAGAGACCACCGTACAAGCAGTCGAACGAGACGCTCCTACTGCAAGTGGCCGAATCGGGCGCCGTGGACCGTCCCGCCTTAGCGCCTATCGGATTTGGGATCAGCACTGCGTCGGAGGATCAAAATGGTCGAGGAAAATAAAAACCCAGCAAACGGAACTCATCCCGCCAGCCTAGACGAGGGACAGGCCGAAGAGACGGAAATTTCAACGCGACCTGGGTGGCGTGAAATATTTCGTCAGGCTTTCGATAAAGCCCGACGCGAACAGCAGCCAACCAGTCGACGGGAGCTCGGCCGCGACCGAAGTCGTTCCCTTTTTCTGCTTGCCGGAGCTGCGATTGCCGTCCTGTTGCTGTTTCTTGGGGTATTTTCATCTTCGAACACGAAGAAGACGACGGGTGCACGACCAAATGGCACGCCCGATTTGGGGCGCAGAGAGACTCCCGGCCAGCAACGCAGCGGTCAACCCGGTTCTGTCACGCCGCTCTTGAACGCGCAGACGAGCCGAACGGATGTGGCTCCGGAACACGATGTTACACCGGAAGAAATAGGCAGAACCGCACGGCCGACTCAATTCCTTGGTCCGTCAGCTCCCGCCCCCGTCACGAACCCGGGTGCCGCGGGACGTTATGCACTTGGGAGAATCCATTTCGATACTCCGCAGCGCGTACAAGAACCTGGACCGTCGAAACCGGCTCAAGAACCCACGTCAGACGATCTCCGCAAAGCATCATTGGTGTTTGTACGGAGCGCTCAAAATAATGCAGCGAACTCCAGCCCAGGACTGAAACGGGTCGCTGTAGAACAGAATCCGATGAAGCTGGAATTGCCAGCAGGAACGCGCCTCATGGCTCGCCTGGAAGCGGTCGTAAGTAGCGCCGTGAAAACTCCTGTAGTGGCGGCGATCGAATACAATTATGAGCGAGATGGAGAGATTGTCGTGCCCGCAGGGGCCCAAGTGATCGGAAACCTACAGCAGGCAGACCGATCCGGCTATGTAGGGATTCGATTTGATACCATCCAGATGCCCGACGGCTCGGCAGAAAAGGTTGAGGCGACCGCTATGAGCTTGAGCTTTGGCCCGCTGAAAGGGGTCGTGAGCGGCAAACGAACGGGAGCGAACTTCCTCCTACGTGCGGTCACGGGCATTGGGCAAGCAGCCGCGTACCTAGTTGGCTCAAATGGCGTTGATGCGCCGCTATCGGAAGGCGCTTTGCTACGAGATCAGATTGCAACAAATATCGGGATCGCCGGCGATCAGCAATTGAATAGTCTGGCATTCAACCGAAACATCGTTGTATCTGTTCCAGGGAATACCCGGTTTTATGTCGTCGTCGAAAAGGGGACCACTTCGCTTGAAAACCAGAGGAGACATGACGGACCCCGGATGGCCGGCGCGGAGTTCCCTCCAACCGCACAGGAGCTCCGCCAGCTGCTGCAACTCCAGCAAGAGTTGCACGCATTGTATCAACAGCCCAGTTTGCCAGAGACTGCGCAGCAGGCGCCATACTGATCAACGAGCCTACTAAGCAGTGGTGATTGAAACCCCCGGATTCAATGTGGATTCTCGCCGTTCAGCGGAATCTCCAAGGTGTGGACAAGCTCGCCTGAGTTCATTTGAAAGGTATTCATCATAAAGAGTCTCAAGGGAGGCTCGCGTGTAGCTTGAAAAACAGATCAACAGGTCACGTACGTTGACACACGATAAAGTTCCTATGTTACTGCTCGGCGAGGGGAATCGGTTTTCTTTCAAGTAACGGGTGATCTCGATCTGTTCGGAAAGAATCCGTACGTGCAAGCCCACGGAGGGAATTGCACAGCACTACATTCTTCCCGTCTCCGTCACCCTCGAGCCAAGCCTCCCACTGGCGGCTTAGCCCAGAACGTGGGAGATCGTGCCTTCGGCTCACCGACTTCTGGTTTCGGACCAGGAGAACGGTGGTTCAAATCCGCTCGCCCCGACCAACTCCGTTGCGATCATCAACTTGAGGATCGAGCGACCTCGTGGCCCTGTACCAGGAGATTATTGCTACGGCGCACTGCGACTCCTTCGACCGCATCCTTGTGAAAATTCGTTAACAAATAAGAGTGATTCTTGCTGGTGGACGAGTCCTCCGTTATGCTCACACCATTGTGAATTCCCATTCACGAATCCTCATCATTGAGGACGATAAGGACATCGTAGAACTTGTCCGCTACAATCTCGAGAAAGAAGGTTTTCAAATGCTCGCTTGCGGAGATGGCGCGAGCGGCTTGGCCCAGATTAAGAAATCGCCGCCTGACTTGCTTGTGTTGGACCTCATGCTCCCCAAGCTATCCGGGTTGGAAATCTGCAAAGAGATTCGCCGAGACAACAGGTTGAATCGTCTTCCTATCCTGATGCTGACAGCGCGTGGCGACGAAGCGGATCGTGTGGTTGGACTCGAACTGGGCGCGGACGATTACGTCACAAAACCGTTCAGCCCTCGCGAGCTTGTCGCGCGTGTGAAAGCGCTTCTTCGAAGGCTGGAGTGGCCCAGCGATGAGGCTCGCGCAGTCACGGTCGGATCGCTGCGCGTCGATCCGGTTTCGTACCGAGCTGAAAGCGATGGTAAGCAACTGCCTCTCAGCACGTTAGAGTTTCGATTGCTGTATTACCTCGCATCTCGGCCCAATCGTGTCTTTTCGCGCGACCAACTGCTCGATGCGGTGTGGGGCACCGAGCGGTTTGTGACACCGCGCAGCGTCGATGTGTACGTCCGCCGGTTGCGCGAAAAAGTGGAAAAGAATCCTGAGGAGCCAGAACATCTGAAGACGGTTCGTGGCGCGGGCTACATCTTTGAAACGAAAGCGAACTAAGCAAAATTGAAACTGGCTCGCAGCAGTCTGTTCTGGAAACTCGGGCTGACCTATTTTGTTCTTTTAATCGCTGTCCTCGCCGCAGTTGATTTTTATGCTGGCCGAATCCTTCGACAAAATTACATTCACGCCGCAGACGAGCGGCTAAATTCTTTGGCGCTGATCGCGCGGTCTAACCCGCCTAAGTTCGACGACGAAACGGCATTAGCATCCTGGGCTGCCGGGATGTCGCGTAGCGGAGCGCGAGTGACGATTATTGCTGCCAATGGCGGGGTGCTTGCCGATTCTGCCCATGACATCGAAACGATGGAAAACCACTCGAACCGTCCCGAATTTCGTCAGGCCATGAGTTCGGGCGAAGGCGAATCGGTGCGCCACAGTCACACATTGGATCGTGACTTGGTGTACTGGGCGACGCGGTTTGACCGCTCGCCCGGCCCCCCCGTCATCATCCGCTTCGCGACTCCACTTGCGCAGATCAACAGCGCGCTGGCGGAGGTGCGGCGAAAACTGTGGGAGGTTTCGCTGGTGATTTTGCTGTTGGCCGTCGGCATTTCCGTGCTTTTCTCGCGACGTTTTGCGAAGCGTGTTGGCGAACTCCAAGAATTTTCAGAACGGGTTGCGACCGGCGACTTTCGTCCGCTAATCCAGGAATCCGCCACAGACGAACTGGGAGATTTAGCTCGCGCTCTCAACGACACAGCCTCGCGCTTGAGCGCAACCATTAGCTCGCTTTCCGATGAGCGTAATCGTACCGCTGCAATACTGCGCAGCATGGCTGAAGGTATAGCCGTAATAAATGCTGACGAGCAGATTACGTTCTACAACGAGGCGTTCGCCAGGCTGTGGAATCTCGATAATCGAAGCCACGCAAACCGGTCTGCTGTATCCTTGATCCGGCATCCCGATGTTCTGCAATTGATTCGCAGCGCCCTTGCGGGCCAAGAAGCGCGCGGAGAGCTTTCTTTGGGCTCCGCACAAC
>DASUJR010000200.1:0-2639 GCA_036279175.1 Candidatus Acidiferrales bacterium
ATAATGGAGAGGCCCATTGCGTACCATGGCAGAGTTCTGCCGCCTAAAAGGTAACGATCGACGGTGTTGCTCCCGCGGCCGCGATACATTGCGTAGCTCACGATAAACGCGAGCCAGGCAAACAACACCACCCAATCGAGGGCTCTCACCCGTATTGCTCCGCCATGTTTTCAACTGTAACCCGAAGTTCCGAAATGCATTCCGATGAGCGCGCTTCGCATGCGGAAGTCATCGCGAATCGAGAATTTTCCGCAGTCGCGACACGCGGGCGCTGGAGACTTGTCGCGACGGATCCCTGGCCGCCGACCCCACGTGGAACTCCTGAAGCAGTTCCGAGGTTGCCAGCAAAGCAAGCGCCTCTTCGTCGACGCCGCCTCCGGTCAGGATGCGCAGCCTCGCCCCCGCCATCCGCTGCAATTCTTCGAGAAACGCGATGCGTGCCTCCCACGGTCCCGTTCCCCCGCTGATCAATACGCGATCGATCTGGGCATAGTGGGTCAGTTCTCCTATCGCGTCGCGTGGATTGGCTGCGGCTTCTATCGCTCTGTGAAATGTCGCGCGGCTTCCGCCGCCGCTCTCGAGTGCCCGTTCGAGAGCGTAAGTATCAATGCCGCCATTCCGAATAAATCCAAGCACGAGGCCGTCGATCGGCAATTTCGAGAACTCCTCGGCGTGACGCCGCAGTTCACGAAGCTCGGAGTCGTCCCGGATAAAAAAGTTCGGGCTTTCGCGGACCATCGTACGAACCGGTATCGTTACCGATGCGAGGACATCCTCTACAAGTGTTAAAACCGGCGTAAGTCCTTCCACTTCCAAGTCGCGCAGTAATTCCAAGCGGTCCGCACCCCCCTGTTCAGCGGCCCGGGCCTCATCGACGGAAGTCACAATGACCTCAAGAAGCTTCATGGTCACGGGCATTGTAACGAATGGAAGCGCCAGCCTCTCTTGATCCGATAGCTCTAGTGACGGAGGATCCATCCCGCCATGGAGGGCTCACGCCGCAAATGCGCGCATGAACGCGTACAGCCCCGCAATCACTGCGGCGAGAACGCACAGCACAGCGGCGTAGACGACCGGCCAGCGGCCCAAAAACGGAGGCGGGTCGTCCGTGACCTGCCGGATATCCTTAAGCTTTGGAATTTCGCTCATATCGCTCGCCCGGAGGCTCCATCCACGAGTGTTTCTCAGGCCACGCGCCACTCCGCTGAAGGTACGCTGAAAATCGAATACCAGTGTCCAATCTAAAATACCAGTTAGATCTTTAGTACAACGGTGCTTTCCGAGGTACTGGCGCTGCAATGACAGCCGCGCCAACGCTTCCGGTCATCGGAATTGCACTGATCGGCTAAACTGAGGAAATCGTGGCTAACGAGACGGCACGCCCGCCTATTAACGTTTTGATCGTGGACGACGAGACATCCCAGCGCAATCCGCTGGCAGCCATGGTGTCGTCGTGGGGTTTTGTCGTTGAGACGGCAGATGACGGGCAGCAGGCACTCGAGAAGCTGGGCGGCTTCCCCGCGAACGTCATCATTACGGACTTGATGATGCCGCGCATGGACGGTTTCGAGTTGATGAAACGCCTGGGCGCGGACGGTAACATGCCCACCGCGATCGTCCTCACGGCCTTCGGAAATATCGAAACCGCCATCGAGACCATTCACGACCTTGGCGCTTTTTGGTTTCTTGAAAAACCCATCCAGCCGAACGCGTTGCGGATTCTGCTCGAACGCGCCGCTTCACAAAGCGCACTGGCCGAAGAAACCGAGCGTTTGCAGCGGCAGTTGTCGTACCAGGGGGTCCTGGTCGACATGGTCGGTACTTCGGCGCCCATGCAGCAGGTGTTCTCCATCGTTCGGCAGGTCGCGCCCAGCAAGGCGCCGGTGTTGATCGCGGGCGAAAGCGGCACTGGAAAAGAACTGGTAGCGCGTGCGATTCATCACCTGAGTTCCCGCCGCGGCGGCCCATTCGTTGCCATCAATTGCGCTGCGCTTCCCGAAACGCTGATGGAAAGTGAACTCTTTGGCCACGAGAAGGGAGCCTTCACGGGAGCGCTCGAACGCCGGGCCGGCTGTTTCGAGCTAGCGCAGCACGGAACAATATTGCTGGATGAACTGGGCGAAATGCCCTCCGGCACACAGGCAAAGCTTCTGCGCGTGCTAGAAGATTCGCGTGTGCGCCGCCTGGGGGGCAAGAGCGAACTTTCCGTTGACGTTCGCGTCATTGCTTCTACTAATAGGAACATCGAAGACGCTCTGAAGAACGGCGACTTGCGCGAGGATCTCTACTATCGGCTGAACGTGTTCGAGATTTCACTGCCGACTCTGCGCAGCCGGATGAGCGATGTGCCGTTGCTCTGCGAGACCCTCATCACGCAGTTAAACCATAAGCACTCGTGCAATGTGACGCATCTGCACCCGGAGGTTCTTGAGGCATTCACGAAGCACTCCTGGCCCGGCAATGTACGCGAGTTGAGAAACGTGCTCGAGCGCGCCGTCATTGTCGCGGGCGCGGGCGTGATTCAGATGGCGCATCTGCCCTACGATTTCGGTGTCTCGAGCGGCTCTCGGACAGCGGCTGAATTTCTGGAACCCGAGACCGTTCGCCTGCCGGTCGGCACCACCGTTTCCGAAGCGGAA
>DASUJR010000201.1:0-8011 GCA_036279175.1 Candidatus Acidiferrales bacterium
GACCGCGCGCCGCAACACATCCGGCGCGAAATAGACGTCCGCGTCGGTAAAGACGAGCCATTCGCCGGCCGAATGCTCATATGCCTGCTGTAAAGCGTGAGGCTTTCCGAGCCAGCCCTCCGGAAGCGATTCGACGTGAACAACTTTCAGATTCGTGTGCTCGCGCGCGGCCGAATCAAGAATCTTTCGCGTGCCGTCCGTTGAGCGGTCATTCACCGCAACGACTTCATAGTTTGGATAATCGAGCGCGAGAAATGAGGCGAGCGCCTCCGGCAGCTTCCGGGCTTCGTCACGCGCCGCCACAAGTATCGATATCTTCGGCAGGTTTGGCCCGTCCGCAGCCGCCACGTCTTTCAAATGCGGTAACAGGCGAATGCCCCGCGCAATTTCGATGCATTGGAGAGCCCACAGGAGAGCAATTAGCCCGAACAGTGCCGTCCAAAAGATGTGCAAGCTGCGAATTCCTCCAAAGACAGCTTGAAAATCACGCTATGCTATCACGCGCTGCCAGGCGGTGCGGACCGACGAAGCACGCATCCAATTCAACGCGCCTGGTTATCTGTGCTTCGACTCGCGGCGCTCATTGTGTCGCACTGCCGTAGCCGCCGATGAAACAAACGATTTCCATTATTGGCGCGGGACGCGTTGGCAGGACGCTTGGCCGTCGGCTGCGACAACTCGGATGGCGCATCGAAGCAGTTGTAGCGCGGTCGAATGCACACGCTCGCAAAGCCGTTCGCTTTATCGGTGCTGGAAAACCGTTCGCGCGATTCGATCAAGGTGTATTTTCCGCGCGCGTGCTCCTGCTGACCACTGGTGATTCGGTCCTGGCGTCGGTGGCTGAAGATCTCGCTCGTATTTCCGGCCGCACTCTAAAGGGAAAAGTTGTCTTGCACACGAGCGGCGCCCTGGATAGCCGTGTGCTTCGTCCTTTGGCCCGCCTTGGTGCTGCAACGGGTTCGCTCCATCCGATGCAGACTTTTTCTGGAAAAGAGCCGCCGAACCTGACAGGCGTAGTATTCGCCATTGAAGGAGCGCCCACGGCTCGCCGCGTCGCCGGCCAAATCGCGCGGGAACTCGGCGGTCAGCCGGTCATGATCGATCCCAAAGCAAAGGTCGCGTATCATGCGGCCGGCACTTTAGCTGCGGGTCATGCATTGGCGGTGATGGAGACGGCTACACAAATTCTGACGCGCGCTGGCTTCAGCCGCGAGCGCGCTCTGAAGGCGTTGTTGCCGCTGACGCGCCAAATGCTCGACAACTTTAAAGCGGCAGGGCCTCGCGCCGCGTGGACTGGGCCGCTCGCTCGAAACGATTATGCGATCGTTTCGGCGCACGCTAAGGCTCTTCGCGCCTATCCGCGCGAATTCCAAGATGCATATGCGGCGCTCTCGCTTCTTTCCGGGCGTGTTCTGGCCGGCGATGCTGCCGCGGCGATCGCGAACATCCGGCGCGCGCTGCGCAAATCGTAATGTCATCGGGGAGGCACAAGTCAGGCCCACTCCGCGATTCACAGAGCATGGGTTTGCAAACCGCGGATTTTTCGTCAGAATAGAAAATCGAACTGCAATCGGAGGTCAGGTTGAAACAGCTTCATGTACCTGTAGAACACACGACTCTCGGCAATGGGCTGCGCGTCGTCGCATCGCCGGATCATTCCGCGCCGTTCGTCACCGTCGGCGTTTACTACCAGATCGGTTTTCGATTGGAGCCACGCGGGCGCAGCGGCTTCGCTCACCTGTTCGAACACATGATGTTTCAGGGTTCCGAGAACGCCGGGAAGATGGAGCACATTCGCCTGATCAATTCGTCCGGCGGCCTGCTGAACGGCACCACGAACTACGACATCACGAATTATTTCGAAGCAGTGCCTTCCAACGCGCTGGAACGCGTCCTATGGCTCGAGGCCGACCGGATGCGCGCGCTGAAAGTGGATGATGAAAACCTGCGCAACCAGCGCGACGTAGTGAAGGAAGAAGTTCGCGTCAACGTGATGAACCAGCCCTACGGAGGCTTTCCGTGGCTCGATCTGCCTCCCGTTGCATTCCGCAATTGGCCGAACGCGCACAATTTCTACGGCGATTTCGCCGACCTTGACGCGGCGACTCTCGAAGACGTGCGCACATTTTTCCGCACCTACTACGCGCCAAACAATGCCGTGCTTCTCATGGTCGGCGACCTTGACCCGCGAGAAGCATTTGATCTTGCAAAGCGCTACTTCGACGAGATCCCGCGCGGGCCGGAGCCGCCTCGCGCCGACATTTCCGAGCCACGCCAGAAAGAAGAGCGCCGCGGCGAGGTTTCCGAAAAGTTCGGCCCCCTCGCGGGGATTGCAATCGGGTACACCATGCCGCCGCGAGGCACAAAGGACTGGTATACGGCGGCGGTGCTGGACCGCATCCTGCACGGCGGGCGCGCCGGCCGCGTGCACCGACGGCTCGTTCTCGAAAAGCAGATTGCCGTGGAAGCGAGCGGTGGCGCCGACTTGCTGGAGACGAACGGGCCCACGCAAATGGTCACGCGGATTTTTCCCAAGCCCGAATTTTCGACGGATGAGGCGATCGGCGCGTTTGACGGCATCATTCTTGAACTGGCGCTCCAGGGAACGACGCGCGAGGAGCTCGACCCGGTCAAAGTGAAGATGCGCGCCGATTATTACTCCATGCTGGAAGGCGGGATGGGTTCCTATATGCCTCGATTCGGATTGATGCACTATCTCGCGTCTTTCACTCTATTCGACGGAGATCCCGACCGCGTGAATACAGTTCTCGACGACTTTCTTGCGGTTACGCCCGAAGTGCTGCAGTCGCTCGCGCAGCAAATCCTGATCCCCAGCAATCGCGCGATCGTGATTCGGCGCCCGGTCCAGCAAGGAGCGGCGCAATGAGCACTCCGGCCGCCGTCAACTCCAACCGCGCTGTGGCTCCGGCTCTGGGCGCAGAGCGCTCCGTTGCGTGGCCCAAGCGCACGGTCCGAACCCTTGCGAATGGCTTGGAGATTGTTCTCGCCGAATCGCACACATTTCCGAAAGTTTCCGTAGAGCTCTTCTTCCGCAGCGGCAATGCTGCCGTGGCGCATACTTCGCCCGGGCTGGCCGAGATCACGGCCACTGTGGTGCGCACGGGAACCGCTTCGCGAACGAGCCGGCAGATCGAAGAGGATTTGCGGCGCATGGGCGGCGATCTGGCTACGAACGCGGGAACTGATTCGAGCGCCATTTCTATCTCAGGTCTCGCGGAGTTCTCCGGTGGACTGCTCGAACTTCTATCCGACCTCGCGCGCAATGCGTCGTTTCCGGAAGGCGAGTTCGAGCGCGAGCGCCGCCAGAAAATCGAAGAGCTGAAGATCGAGCGCACGACGCCGGGATTTTTGGCCAGCGACCGTTTCCGCCGCGCGCTGTTCGGCGAACACCCGTATGCCGTCATTACGCCAACCGCGGAACAGGTAGCGTCCTACCGGCGCGAGCAACTTGAAGAGTTCTACCGCGGTCATTACACGCCGGCAAACGCGCTGCTGATCGCGGTCGGCGATTTTACGAGTGCCGCCATGATGGAGCAGGTGGAAAAGGTTTTTGGCGATTGGAAGGCGCCTCAACCGGAACCGCAGTTCGTCCAGTCACCGCCGCCGCATTCCGGCCGGCGCGTTTATCTGGTCCACCTTCCCGGGGCCGTACAGGCGCAGATCGTTCTCGGAAATCTGGCTGTCACTCGCCACGATCGCGATTGGTATCGCACGGTGCTTGCGAATGCGATTTACGGCGGCGCGTTTCACTCGCGGCTCGTGGCTAACATTCGCGAGCAGAAGGGTTACACCTACAGCCCGCGAAGCGGCCTGAATCCGCTGCGCCAGCACGGCTATTTCAGCGTACATGCGGCAGTGCGCAACGAAGTGGTCGCGGCAACGCTTACGGAGATTTTCTACGAGATGGACCGCATGCGCTCTCTGCCTGTCACGCGCGAGGAAGTCGAAAGCGCGCGTAACTACCTGATCGGTGTTTTCTCGCTTGGAATCGCGACGCAGGACGGCATGCTCACGCAGCTTTCGACGCAGTATCTCGACCGGCTGCCCGAAGATTATCTCGAGAAATATCGCGAGCACATCCGCGCGCTCAAGGAGGAAGATGTTCTGGCCGCATCGCGGCGTCATTTCGATTCGGCCAATGCGCAGATCGTTGTTGTTGGCGATCGCGACCAAATTCTTGAACAGGCTGCGCTGTTCGGGCACCTTGAGGTGTTCGACGCGAACGGCCAGCCCATCCAACTGGTCGCGTCGTAACAGTTCGCAAAGGTTTGACGGGGGAAATCGGGTCCGCGGTGCTTCGAGGCCGCACAGAACGTGTCTCGGACGGCCCGGGCAGATACATGATGCTTCAGCAGGACAATCTCGAACAGCGTTCGTCGCCGGCAAAGGTCTCCGGCGAAAACGACAGCTCCCTTGCGGATGCTCGCGGATTTCGGCAATGGGTGCTGGGGCATTACCGGTTCCTCTACGCTGCCGACCTGATTCTTCTTTACTTATCCGCGATGTTTTACATGATGGCGCGGGTCATAACGGGCGCATCAAGCGCCGCCTCGCGAAGCCTACTGGTGCTCCTGATCGGATGCGGAATCATTGCCGCGCTGCCTTTCGTCACGGGACAAAACTTCGAGAAAGATTTCGCTTTCGCACTCGCCAATCCCGGATCGAAAAAACGGAAGCGCATCGAGATCATCGTCGCGACTGCACTCCTGCTTTTATTGGCAATCGCCGTAGCCGTTGCCATCTTTCATCCGGCTCATCACGTTCTTAGATGAGTCACGCCGTCCGCTGGTGCTTATCGCGCCTCGCGGCTGTCTGCGCCGTTAGCCTGCTGTGCTTTACGGCATGCGCAGCCGCAAATCACAAAAAGAAATTGCCCGCCAAGCCGATCGACTTGAACACCGCGACCGTCGAGCAGCTTGAACAACTTCCGGGCATCGGTCCCGCAACGGCGCAGGCGATCGTCGATTTCCGGCGAAAGACCGGCCCGTTCCAGCGCGTCGAAGACCTGCTCGCCGTCCGTCGGATTTCAGAATCGCGCTTCAAAAAGTTGCGTCCATACATCACCGTTAGTGAACCGCGTGCAAAAAATCAGCATTGAGCATCGAGCACTTCTGAGGCGCAAAAACGAAATTGTTTTCCTCAAAGGAAGACAGGCGCAGTGCGTTGTGCATGCCAGGGGTGCAGGGCATAATGGACGCATGACATCGAGTGCCTTTGCAAAAGGAACTTTTACCGGCACGCCGGAATTTGCGCGCAACCTGGACAAGCTGGCTGAGGTTGCCGTGCGCGTAGGGCTGGGGCTTGCTCCCGGACAAGAAGTCGTGATGACTGCCACTCTCGACGCGGTGCCGCTGACGCGGCGCATTGCGGAGCACGCCTATAAGGCCGGCGCCACGGTGGTCACCACGTTCTTTGCCGACGAACAGGCGGCTCTGCTTCGCTTCCATCACGCGCGAAACGAAAGTTTCGATGTGGCTCCCGCATGGCTATACGAAGGGATGGCGGCTGCGTACCGCTCGGGCGCGGCCCGCCTCGCGATCACCGGGAATGATCCCGCATTATTGTCGAAGGAAGATCCGGCGAAAGTGAGCCGGGCAAATCGAGCGACGTCAAAGGCCTACCGCCCGGCGCTCGAGCTGATCACGCGCGAAGAGATCAACTGGACGATCGTTTCCAGCGCAACGCCGGCGTGGGCGGCGGCCGTTTTCCCGGACTTGCCGCAGGATGAAGCGGTCGCAAGCCTATGGCAGGCGATTTTCAAAGCATCGCGCGTCGATCAGGACGATCCCATCGCCGCATGGAAGCGGCACGACGCGAACCTACACGCTCGCGCGGACCGACTGAACGCAAAGCGCTACGCGGCGGTGCATTTCCGCGGCCCGGGAACAGATCTGCGCGTCGGCCTTGCCGACGATCACCTGTGGCTCGGCGGCGGCTCGACGCCGCGCAACGGGCGCTACTGCATTCCGAACATGCCCACGGAGGAAGTGTTCACCACGCCGCACAAGGATCGCGTGGAAGGGCACGTGACGAGCACGAAGCCATTGTCGTATCAAGGGACGATGATCGAGGAGATTTCCGTGAGATTCGAAGCGGGGCGCGTGGTCGACGCGCGCGCCGCACATGGCGAGCAGGTGCTGAAAAACATGATCGAAACGGACGATGGCGCGCGCCGCCTGGGAGAAGTGTCGCTAGTCCCTCATTCTTCACCGATTGCGTCCAGCGGATTGCTTTTCCTCAATACGTTGTATGACGAGAATGCCGCCTGCCACATCGCGCTCGGCCAGGCGTACAGCATGTGCTTCAAGGATGGGAAGAGCCTCAGCAAGGAGCAGCTCGCCTCCCGAGGCGCCAACGAAAGCCTGATTCACGTCGACTGGATGATCGGATCGAACCGCATTGATGTGGACGGCGTGAGTGCGGATGGCCGCGAGGAACCAGTGCTGCGCGCCGGCGAGTGGGTGTAGCGGCAAGCGACTTCCACCCCTGAGGTTTGTAACACTCCTATCGTCCCGCAGAGAGTAGATCCGTACTTGCGTTCGGTTATTACCTCCTCACGTTCGGACTGAAGTCTCGAATTCCTGCCTTCCCATTTCGTTCGAGTGTGCGGATGGAAACTGTGGAACTTTTTCGCCTCACCGGGTTAATACTCCTGAGGTAGATATTCGGCATAGGGACTGGGGTCCATCCTACCCTGCGCATTCTGCATCTGAGTAGCAGCCGGTCCGCTGCCGCCGGCAGGTCTTGAGCCGCAGAGCGCTCGAGCAGGCCGTATTCTCAGCGCGGGTTCCAGCGGACCCATCGGGGCCAGTCCAACGTTCATTTCTCAGAAGAGTGGAGCGACTCGACAACTCTCTGACTCGCCAAAAGGTGCCAAACATATGAAGATGGCAAGAGGCGTTGTACTGCTAATCGTCGTTTGCGGTCTGACATTTGTTGTCGCTGGACAGATCAGTTCGCCGCAGTCACAAATCACAGCCCGAATTGACAACTCACGGACGGTAGTGCTGGGCGGCAACGTGCACCCGTGGGCGCAGGCGCGATTCGATCGCGGGCCCGCTCCGGTGAGCCTCCCGATGCGGCGCATGATGCTCGTTCTGAAGAGCACTCCCAATCAAACAACCCAGCTGCAGGATTTGCTGAAGGAACAGCAGGACCGCGAATCGCCCAATTACCACAAATGGCTCACGCCGGAAGAATTCGGCGAGCAGTTCGGCGCTTCGGAAACGGACATCCAGAAGATCACCGGCTGGCTTACATCGCAGGGCTTCACGATCGACAGCGTGGCAAAGGGTCGGAACCTGATCCTGTTCTCGGGAAATGCCGGACAAGTGCAGGCGGCGTTTCACACCGCGATTCACAAGTACGCGGTGGACAAAAACCAATATTGGGCCAATGCAAATGATCCGGCAATTCCCGAGGCCCTGGCTCCCGTGGTGGCGGGCATTGCATCGCTGAACAATTTTCCGCGCAAGCCCGCGAGCCGATTGGCAGGCACGTTTGCACGGAACAAAGCGGGAAAATTGGTGCGCAAAGCGGCGGCTAAGACAGGCGTGCGGCCGCAGTTCACGTACGCGGGGGCCTGCAACGGAACGGATCAGACGACTGGCGCTCCGACGAATTGTTATGCCCTCACACCCTACGATTTTGCGACGATTTACAACGTGCTGCCGCTCTGGACCGCCAGCACTCCAATCAACGGCAGCGGCCAGACAATTGCGATCGTCTCCGATAGCGACATCAACAAAGCGGATTTCACGAATTTTCGTTCTCTGTTTGGTCTGCCGGCAGGCACGCTGAATGTAATTTACACGCCGGGCAGCAGTTCGACCAACCCGGGCGCTCAGCCGAACGGAAATGAATCCGAGGCGGACGTCGACACGCAGTGGGCGGGTGCGGTTGCGCCGGGTGCGACGATTGATCTCGTTGTATCCGCAGACAACCCGAACAGTACGCTTAGTTCGTTCGGAGGCGACGTTTCTGCAGTATA
>DASUJR010000202.1:0-7928 GCA_036279175.1 Candidatus Acidiferrales bacterium
ATCGTGTGGTATCACGCCCGGCAACATCATCCACGAAGGCCTTCACAATCTGACAGCCAAAGGTGATAGTCGCGTGGCTCAGCAGCTCGGGTTACCAAAAGGCTCAGGAAGTGCGGATATAAACCCAGCCCTTCAAGCGCATCATTGTTTCGGAGACTAACATGACGGCCCATACGCGTATTGCAGGTGTTTTGCTTTTTCTTTTCGCCCTGACTTTCGCGTTTCCTGTATTGGGTCAGACGGCAATCGAGCAAGCCACGTGCGAACACTTTTCCAGTGCGATGGTGCCCACGTTCAAAATCGTACGCAGCACCCGCAAGACCACTAGGTCGATCCTAGTTCTATTCGTCAGCGTCGCTCCTGCCGACATGACACGCGATCATATCGTGGCGCTTTCTTGCAGACTTGGAAAACGCTATTCGTCTGAACAGAACCTGTTCGTATGGATTTTCGACAGTAGACGCGCGGCGATGAGATTCAATCCTCAAGGCGAGGGGAACGACAGACAGACGAATCTCGCATATCGTGCGCTTTATGGCTTTTCTCGGCAACCCGGAGCCAAATATGGACAAACGATCGATTGGCGACCAAACGCACAAGAAGTGAGCCGCTGGGTTCACATTGATCTGGGTCTACCCCCGGATCGCAAATAGTGTGCGGCTCTGTCTACGACAGAAACGGAACGCCGGTCGAGAAATGCCCGCTCAATCGAAATGCACACCGGGATCTGGATCGGGGCGGGTATCACGGACATGCTGCGCGGGTTTATTGGGTTGGCCGCGATGGGGCAGACCGCACTTCAGGATGACCCAAAACCCGAAAAGTGCCACCGACGAATTAAAGGTAAGCTGGAGTTGTCGAGGCGGCTGCGAGAAATTCGCCCAGAAAAGTTCTAAAATCGTCCCCTAGGGCGCACTATTTGAAATAGCTCCATCCTTGATAACCTGACATCCAAGAAAGTCTTCGGTTTTCACAACGCGCTTAGTTGATCCCACAGCCTTTTAGCCTTTTTCACCACTTTCTCAGCCCATCTTGCTTGTCTGGGAATCGCCAAACCCAATCCGAGGAGGTCCACCTCGATGCATTGTCCCTATTGTGGAGACAAACGAACCGACGTCTTCAAAGTCATTCATCGTCGCACGCGAACCTATCGCTACCGACGCTGCATCTTCTGCAAGGCTCGTGAAAACTGTTGCTTTGATTGCCCAGAAGGGTGGGGTGGGTAAAACCACGCTCGCCATCAACCTAGCGGTTGCCAGCGGATTGAAAACCGCTGTCTTCGATCTCGACCAGCAGGAAAGCGCCGCGATATGGGCCGACCGTCGCCAGACTGACAATCCCCATGTCGACTTTCTAATGAGCGCCGTTTGGCTGACGGACTACAAGCCGCGGCGAGAGGGGCGTTTGACCTGGCAATCATTGATACGCCGCCTGCGGCAGGCCCGCAGGCTCTTACAGCGGCACAGTCCGCTAATCTGATTCTAATTCCATGTCGGCCGAGTCTCGTTGATCTCGATGCCATCAAGCGTACGGCCCAGCTTGTAAAGTCTTCTGGCATCCCCGCGTTTGTTGTTTTTAATGCCGCGCCACCCAGCGCCATCACATTGCTGGAGGATGCCCGCTCCATTGCAGAAGAATCGGGGCTCAATGCGGCTCCCGTCATCCTTCGCGAGAGAAGCGCGTATCGTGCCTCGTGGCCGCTCGGAAAAGGGGTGGTCGAGGTAGAGCCCGACAGCAAGGCTGCCCAAAAACTGCTGGAGCTGAAAGATTAGGTACTTGCACAGCTTCAGGTGTGCACACCTTCAAAACCGGAAGAAATAAAGGAGGTTTCCAATGGCTAGGAAGTCGATATTGGCACCTGCACGCACGGAAAAACCTGCGGTGCCCGAACCAAGCCCGGCGATCCCTTCACAACCAATCATTCAAGAAGCAACGCCGGAGCCGGTGATGAGGCGTGCGACTTCCGTGAAGCCAAGCCGGATCGCGAAACTTCACCTGGGCGGCTACTACAACCCCGATGATCCAAGCGTGATCGCCTTCCAGAAGCTCGGTATCGACCTGCGGAAATCGCAACAGGAGATGATTCACGAGGCAATTCGAGACTTCGTTGCCAAACATGAAGCCTCGCGCGCTTTTAGCAATTGAAGTCCGATTCAGGCCGCCTGACTTTTGACAAAGGCGTCGATGTCTTCCTCTGGAGCACCACCGGCTCGCATGGCTGCAACGGTAGCGTCGATTTTCTCCTTGAGCGAAGGGGAGGGGGCCGTAGCATTAAATTCGATTTGGTCCACCTCATGCCGCAATCGCGCCATCCTACCGACCTTGGGTTGATTTAGCTCTCGGTACGCTTCTTTCAGCTCTGCTTCATCTTTCCGCCACCAGGAGACCCGAAATCCCGTCACTAATCCGCGTTGCTGGCCGCCCTTACGAATTGGTTCGATGTCCACGCCGAACGCCGCCATTTTTGTGACTTCCAGCTCACCGCTTTTGCTGAAACTTATGTGCGGGTTCTGCTCAACTCGTTCTGCTCCGGACTTCCCACGGATCTGCCTCCGGATGCTCGCCTTTTGATAGACCGCATAGTTTCCAATCGTCCCGCGGAGATTCTTGAAATCATTGAAGGCCCTGATTACGCGCACGAAACCTTCGTCTGCTCATTTACCAGCGCTTCCTCTCAAGATAGCGGTGATCCTGGCGACAGATTGAGCCAATGGAGGGGATATGCTCCTGGGGTACAGGGATTCAGTCTTGGATTTGATCGTGCCCTACTAAAAGGACGCGTCGAGATAGATAACCGAAGAGCGAAGGCCACCCTGCGCCAGTGCGTATACGAGGAGCCCGAGAAAATTGCGTTTTTCAAGGAAATGGGCGCCACGGCCGCATCCCGGTTCAATGACATGCGCGCTAAAAATGCTCAGGTGCCAGATACGTTTAGAACCCTTCGACCCGATGCCACCGAGGAATACAAGAAGACGAACTATTACTTTCTTTCGGCGCTTTCGCGCGCGCCCGCAGAATTTTTCACGGCGGCTGCCCGTATCAAGGACGCTGGCTTTCGCGAGGAACTGGAGTGGAGGGTGATTTTCCAGGCGGCTAAGAGCGTCTCTATCCCGTTGATAGAGACGGCGGGCGCATCGAAATCGTGAAATTCCGGAACGGTCAATTCGGACTGACGCCGTACATTGACATTCCGCTGCAGCTCACGGAGGCCGCGTCCCCGTTACGCCGAATAGTGGTCGGCCCCGGTCCCCGAAGAGAAGAAGCCAAACACGCAGTCGAACTTCTCCTGATGAATCGAGGAATTCCGATTGGTACTTCTCATGGGGGAGACGGCATCGGGCTAGCCTTCTCCACTATCCCATTCCGTTCGGCGTAGGCGAACATAAGGCGAATATGATACATTTTCTGAGATGGGCATCGCGGAGAACGTGCGGGATAAAATCGTTGTTTTCCACAGAATTCACCGTTATGGTGAATTGTGGTGCGATGGTATACTCCCCGCCAGCGAGATTCCCAACGTGACCAGAGGCGCCAAACGCAAAGAGAAACCCAAGCCGACCGAAGTGTCTTCCGTCCGGGCGACCATCAGTTTTCCCGCTGAGATTTATCAGACTCTCGAAAATATCGCAGGCGAAAAGAAAGTATCGCTTGCCTGGGTTGTTCGGGAAGCCGCAGAACAGTATATCGAGAACAAATGGCCGCTCTTCAAAGGAAAGGTATGACTATGCCCTCCTACTACGAATTCTTCGCCGGCGGCGGCATGGTTCGCGCGGGACTCGGATCGCAATGGAGCTGCCTCTTCGCCAACGACTTCGATCACAAGAAAAGTCGCGTCTACCGCGACAACTGGAAAGGCGACCAGCTCAAGACCGCAGACATCGGCACACTCTCGACAAAAGACGTTACCGGGTCGGCGCAGCTCGCATGGGCATCGTTCCCCTGTCAGGACTTATCACTCGCCGGCGGCGGCGCGGGACTTAAGGGAGATCGTTCGGGCACATTTTGGCCCTTCTGGAACTTGATGAAGGGGCTGATAAAGGAAAAGCGTGCTCCGCGCCTCATCGTGCTTGAAAACGTCTGCGGGACGTTGAACTCGCACGACGGTAAGGATTTCGCGACGATCTGCGACGGATTTCAGGAAGCGGGATACAAAATCGGCGCCATCGTCGTTGACGCTGCGCTATTTGTCCCGCACTCACGGCCGAGACTTTTCGTCATCGGCGTACACAGCGATTTGAAGGCGCCAAAAAATCTCACGGTGGAAGGTCCGGTGTCGCCTTGGCACACCCGATCACTGAAAGCCGCCTATCAGAAACTTTCTGCAAAGACGAAAGAGAAATGGATCTGGTGGAATCTCCCGCTTCCGGCCGAGCGCAAGGTGAAGCTCGCTGATGTAATCGAAGAGAATCCGACCAGCACCACTTGGTTCTCGGCAGAGGACACCCGACAGCTGCTCGCCATGATGAGTCCTATCAATCGCGCGAAGGTCACAGAAGCGAAGCGCCAGGGACGCAAGATGGTGGGCGGCGTCTATAAGAGAACGCGGCCGAACGCGAACGGCAAGAAAGTGCAGCGGGCAGAGATTCGCTTCGACGATGTGTCCGGATGCTTGCGGACGCCAGCGGGCGGGTCGAGTCGGCAGGTCATCGTCGTGGTGGATGGACAATCCGTTAAAGCAAGGCTGATCTCCAGTCGCGAAACGGCGCGCTTGATGGGCCTGCCGGACAGCTACAAGCTCCCCGAAAACTACAACGAGGCGTATCATCTCACCGGCGACGGCGTGGTGGTCCCCGTTGTACGGCATTTGGCGGAACATGTTTTCGAGCCAGTCCTGGCGGAGGACCAACCACAAGCCACGGCAGCTGCATGAGTGTCATACCCTGCGCACAAAACGAGGAACTCCAGCAGCTTATTCAGGACTATGCGGAAGTTCTGAAAACCGAGGCGCATAAACTCGGCGCGCATGGCCTGGGTGAGCTGGAGTTTTACAACAGCGGCGTTTTTCGCGGAGCCATCGAGCGAATTCGTGGGCAATTTTCCGCGACAATGCGCGATAAGCGCGAATTCTGCCGCCACGTGTTGAATTATATGCAGGACCAGGGATTCATCCAGGACTGGGAGTCAGCTGGCGAAGCCAATCGGCACGACTATGTTGTGCGGATGAAGACGGGCAGGGTGGGGGTCATCGAACTCAAAGGCTGCCTCGACGGCAACAACACAAATATTTTCGAGCGGCCGTCGAACGCACAGGAATTCATAATCTGGAGCGTTTGCACCAACCCCGGAGCGGACCCGCAGAAAAACACTTGGTCTGGCATCCACACGCGCCTGAGCGCTGAAATCATTGAGCGGCAACAGCGGGTTGACGGCGTCATGATCTGGGATATGGTCTGCGGGACCGTCGGACGGCCGTGTCCGAAGCTCGAGGGTGCCCCGGAGCGCGCGACGGCTCTTGCCCACTACGTCCTACCTCCGCCCTGCATTTATGTAATGCCGTCAACGATTGCGAGTCCTCGCAATAATCCGCGTCCGGTTGCGCAATCCCTCGACGATGTTCAGCTTCTCAAGGCTTTTCACGCCTGCTTTCGTGGGAAAGATGAGGAGGTGAACTACGTGGATTTCGAGGTGGAGCATCAGGGCGCCGAGACCATGCGGAAAACCAGCGTACGCCGAGGCGGGATGGTTGTGCGGGAATCAAAGCTAACCGCGATCCAGAGGGCCTGATGGAGTCGCCCGAAGTCAGGCGACGCACCATGCAAGCGGTGAAAAGCAAGAACACCGCCCCGGAACTTCTGGTTCGCCGCCTGGCGCACAAGATGGGATTTCGATTCCGTCTTCACTGCAAGGATCTGCCGGGCAAACCGGATATAGTCTTTCCGAACCGCCACAAGGCGATATTTGTTCACGGTTGTTTCTGGCACGGTCACACCTGCGCGCGCGGCGCGCGAGTGCCAAAAGCGAATCGCGAGTACTGGAAAGGGAAAGTCAGCCGGAACCAGGAACGGGACCTCAAACATCTGAAGGATTTGTCCGCTGCGGGCTGGAAATCGCTTGTGATTTGGGAATGTGAACTACGGGAAGGCGGTAAGCTTTCCGCCCGGATCAAGCGCTTTCTGGGTGCAGCGGGACGAAAGATGGAGTGAGTCATGACGGCCGGTTTTTATGCGAGATTGCGAGATAGTCGTCAGGACGACGAAGCCCTGGCGGCCTGCATCGACCGCGTAGTAAAGCAGCTCGAAGAGACTTCCACGAGCGGCGACCGGCCCGGCATGCTACTGGGGAAAATTCAGTCAGGAAAGACGCGCGCATTCGTGGGCGTCATCGCTCGCTCGTTCGACCGCGGCTTCGACATCGCCGTAGTCTTCACCAAAGGGACAAAAACGCTCTCCGCGCAGACGGTTGCCCGCCTCCGCCACGACCTACGGGAATTCATCGACGAAGACGAAGTGCTCGTGTTTGACATCATGCAGCCGCCGGGCAAGCTCACCAAGAGCGAGCAGCGGCGCAAGCTCGTCATCGTCGCCAAGAAACAGGCGAAGAACCTGGAGCGCATCCTCCAGTTCTTCGACACCGATTATCCCGACCTGAAAAACCGCAAGGTGCTCATCGTAGATGATGAAGCGGATCTGGCCAGTGTCCGGTTCGTCCGCAAAAAGGACCAGGCCGATGTGGAGCAAGACAAAATTGCCGAGCAGATGGACGCCATGCGGCGTCTTGTCGCGAAAGTCGCTTACCTGCAAGTCACCGCGACCCCGTATTCCCTTTACCTGCAGCCCGAGAGCTATGAGGCGGAAGGGGAGGACGGTTATGTATTTAAGCCCAAGAAACCGGCGTTTACAGAATTGCTTCCGATACATGCCGGATATGTAGGTGGCGACGATTATTTTCTCGCGCCGCAGGAGAATGATCCGCGGTCCTTCCTCATCGTCGAAGTGCAGCGCGACGAACAAGACGCCTTGCGCCGCGAAGACCAGCGTCGCATCCGGCCGGAGAAAGTGCTGGACTCGCCGAATACGCACGGACTGGTGCGCGCAATCATCACCTTCGTCCTGGCCGCGTGTCTGCGCCGCTGGCAACAAGCGGAGGCGGGCGAGAAAAAGCGCAAGTACGCGATGGTGATCCATAACGACACGCAGAAGGCCGCTCACGCATGGCAGGATCAAATCATTGAATGGATTTTTGAGGCTTCTGCAGAAGCCGCCAGCAATGATCCGAAGAAATTGCGGCCGCTTTTCGATTCCGCATCCGCCGACCTGAGCGCATCCATCGCCGCCGACAAGGGCCGCGTGCCGAAGGCCGACAAAGCCTTCGAGATGTTCATCGAAGCGCTGCAAGGCGGCGACGTGGTTCGGGAAACCGTGAATTCCGACCACGCCGTCATGGCGCTCCTCGATGAACGGGCGGAGCTTAAGCTTCGGACGCCGTTCAATATTTTCGTCGGAGGAAGCATTCTCGATCGTGGCATCACGATTCCGAATCTGATTGCTTTTTACTACGGCCGCAACCCCAGGACGATGCAGGCCGACACGGTGCTTCAGCACTCCCGGATGTACGGCAACCGCGATAGGCGTGACCTTGCGGTCACGCGCTTCTACACGTCCCGCGATGTCTATGATCGCCTCTACACCATCAATGACTTTGAAAACGCGTTGCGCAGCGCCTTTGAGAGCGGAGCGCATGAGCAGGGCGTAGTCTTTATCCAGTCAGATGCGAACAATCGTGTTCGTCCCTGTGCCCCCAACAAAGTGCTTCTGAGTAATGTGGTGGCGGTGCGGCCGACCGGCCTGTATTTGCCAACCGGATTTCAGACTGTATCCGGACGCGAAATCACGGCCGCCGGGCGCGAAATCGACGATCTCATTCCGGCCGGCATCCGAGACAAGCAGAAGTTCGCCGAAATCGACCGCAGAACGGCCCTGCACCTCATC
>DASUJR010000203.1:0-4515 GCA_036279175.1 Candidatus Acidiferrales bacterium
CGTCGAGGTCCCATGAAAATCCTACTTTATAATCCCGATAACGGTGTGACTCGCAATTTTATGCCGCATCTTTGGATGTTTCTGCTGCAGGCGCTCACTCCTCCTGGCCACGAAGTGGTGTTGATTGACGGCAATGCGCAGCCTATGGATGAAGAAAGCATCGCACGCTACGTGCGTGAACAAAATATCGAGCTGGTCGGCATCGGCGCGATGACCAGAATGATTGCCAAGGCGTATCGCGTGGCCGACGCGGTGCGCGCCACCGGAGTAAAGGTCGTGATGGGAGGACCGCACGTTACCGAAATGGCCGATGAAGCACTCGGACGCGACGGCGGCTCGCGCCACGCCGACGCGGTTGCCCTTGGCGAGGCCGATGAAACATGGCCCAGAATCGTGGAAGATGCCGTGCGTGGCACGCTGAAGGACGTCTACGCGCCGGTGGACGCCTTCGGCCAGGAGCGCAAACCGTCGCTCCAGCCCTATCCAGTGATCCCTTGGAACGAAATCAAGCTCGACCAGTTCAATCTGCTCCCGCGAATGTTGCATCCTCTGCTGAAGCGTGTGGGCGCGGGTTGGGGAAGCTTCCGCATCATCCCCGTGGAGTCCGGGCGCGGCTGCCCTTACGGATGCGAGTTCTGCACCGTGACGGGATTTTTTGGCGACGTGATCCGCTTTCGCACGAACGAAAGCGTCGTAAACGAGCTCTTGCTGCTGAAAGCGAGAGCGCGGCAGGAGGGTGGCCAAATTGCCGTCTTCTTTATCGACGACAATTTCGCGATCAATATTAAACGCACAAAATCGCTGTTGCGAGACATCATCGCCGCCGGCGCGCAGGTGCATTGGGTGGCGCAGATCAGCGCCAATCTGCTTCGCGACGAGGAACTCGTGGACCTGATTGCCGCCTCGGGAGGCAAATGGATCTTCATCGGGATGGAGTCCATCGACCCGGCCAACCTGGCAGATGTAAAAAAGGGCTTCAACAAGCCAGGTGAATACGCTGCCGTGCTCGATCGGCTCGCCCGGCGAAACGTCTTTGCAATCACCTCTTTTATTTTCGGCATGGATAATGACACGCCGGGAGTGGCGGAGCGGACCCTGGACCAAATTCGCAGTTGGCCGCCGGGCCTGCCGATCTTCGGCTTGATGACTCCGTTGCCTGCGACCCCGCTCTACAAAAGGCTGGAGGCCGCCGGGCGGCTCACGCGGCCGAAGCACTGGCAACAGTTCATACCGTTTGCCATGGCCCACACGCCATTGAAGATGAGCATTGATGAGGCGCATCACGAGGTGCGCATCGGCTGGAACAGTTCATACAGTCCCGAGGCCATCGAGAAGGCGGTGGATTCGATTAACGGCAAGCCGCTGGGCTATCGCATTAACATCCTCATTGCACGTCTCTGTTTCCGCGGAATTTATTTTCCGCAAATGGGGCGCTTCGCATGGATGAAGGTGCTTCTCGAAAATCGGCGCACAATCGCCAAATTGACAAAGCAGGGGCTCACGGCAGGACTGCGCGCTCCGGCACCATCTGTTGCGATCGAGTCACCATCAGAACCGTTGCGCCCAAATTAGCGGCCTGGTCAAGACGAGTCGAAGCGAATTTTTTTCTAACGCATTCCTAACGCACGACCCCCGCAAAGAGTCGTCATCACCCACTGCTACGAGGACGCGGCCTGCCAGCCTACCGATCACCGCACGGAGGTTTTTGCTTGACTTAGGACCTTGATTTGCTAATCTCTCCTCGCTGCTTAACCGGCAGCGCTTATCCAGAGTGGCAGAGGGAACAGGCCCGACGAAGCCACAGCAACCTGGTCCGAGAACCAAGGTGCTAATTCCTGCCCAGTGGGGAGAAGATAAGATCCTCAACGGGTTCCGCGACGCGGGACCATTTGAAGATTAAACTCCCAAACTGAATATGTGACGCAACGGCTCTGTCCGCCGCTGCGAACGTCGCCTATGGCGCGGTTTCCGCGCTACAGGCTGCGTTGCCTATCACCCATGTTCCATTGGGGCGAGGGCTATTCGCATTCCGGAGGCACCGGATGTCTGCACCTTTGGACGATTGTACGGGCGATCGGGAGCCGCTCGCAGTTATAAAGATTGGCGGATCGATTCTCACCGGCCCGTCCGCTTATAAACGAGCCGCCGCGTTCGTTCGTAACCGCCTCGCCGCTGCCCCCGATGAGCGCCTCGTCGTAGTCGTGTCGGCACAAAAGCGCGCAACCGATTCTCTCGAGCAAACTGCGAACAAAATCGTCTGGTCGCCGCGAAAGCAGGCGCTCGACCTCCTGTGGTCTACGGGCGAACTGCGTTCTGTGGCGCTGCTGGCGCTGCATCTTCAGGCGCTCGATGTGCGAGCCATTGGCGTGAACGTTCATCAGACAGGCTTAGTCGCCCCTCATGCCGCCAGCGCCGGGCCGGGCCCCAGCTTCGGCAACGTTCGCATCGAAACAAACCTCCTCAGTGAAGTGCTTGCCGACCACATGGTGGCGATCGTTCCCGGATTTCTCGCCGTCGATCACCTGCAATCCGTCGTTTCGCTGGGCCGCGGCGGCTCTGATCTGACTGCCGTCCTCCTGGCTGCGGGGCTGGGCGCGAACCGCTGCGAGCTGGTCAAGGACGTACCCGGATATTTCACCAGCGATCCGCATCGTGATCGCGGCGCATTGCCGGTTCCCTTTCTTA
Organism: Candidatus Acidiferrales bacterium; assembly: GCA_036279175.1. GTDB lineage: Bacteria > Acidobacteriota > Terriglobia > Acidiferrales > UBA7541 > Palsa-295. The sequence continues at coordinate 2,686 of DASUJR010000203.1, forward strand.
CGTTCGACCACGCCCTCGAATTAGCGGACGACGGCTGTGATCTGGTGCAACGGGCCGCCCTCGAAGCCGCCGCGCGATGGAACTTGCCTCTCGTCGTGCGCAGCTTAAACGACAAGGCAAGCGTCAGCCGGATCGCCAGTTCCATTCCGGGCGGAACGTGGACCGATTCCGTGGCAAATCTGGCCGTGGCGCCATGAAGAACAACGAAATGCGAAATTCGACATACGCAATGCGAATCAGTTCGAGGAACCGTTCGAAGCAGCTGCTGCCGATCGATTCGAAGCGCACCAATTCCAATCTTCACTCTTCCGTTTTCCATCTTCAGCAAAGGAGCAAATAACATGAAGTTCGCCACTAAGACTATTCACGCCGGCCAGCCATCGGAGCCGGAGACAGGCGCACTGATCGCGCCGATTTTTCAAACGTCCACCTACGAGCAGGACGCGCCGGCGCACGACAAAGGCTTTTCCTACTCGCGCACGAACAATCCAACGCGCCAGCGCCTGGAAACCGTTCTCGCCGAACTCGAAGGCGTCAACTATGCGGCATCGTTCGCATCGGGGCTGGCCGCCGAAAATGCGGTTCTGCAAGCCTATCTGCGCCCGGGGGACGAGGTCGTGATCCCGCTCGACGTCTACGGCGGCACCTACCGCATTCTCAACAGAGTGTTTCAGCCGATGGGCGTCGTGATTCGCCAGATTGACACGTCCGATAACGCCGCTGTCGATGCGGCGATTTCTTCCCGTACGAAGCTTGTGTGGATCGAAAGTCCCACGAATCCGCGTCTGCTCATTACGGACATCGAAGCGGTCAGCAAGCTCGCGCACTTACGTGGTGCTCTGGTTGTTGTCGACAACACGTTCGCCACGCCTTATTTCCAACAACCGTTCCAATTGGGCGCCGACATCGTGGTTCACAGCGTGACCAAATATCTTGCCGGCCATTCCGACACCATTCAGGGTGCGGCGCTGGCGAAAGATGCCGCAGTGTTCGAACCGATCAAGTTTCTTCAAAACGCGACGGGTGGCGTTCCATCCCCGTTCGACTGTTGGCTCACCCTGCGCGGATTGAAGACGCTGGAACTCAGGATGGAGCGTCACGCGGAAAACGCCGCAGCGATCGCTGATGCGTTGAACGGCCATCCGCTCGTCCACCGCGTCTACTATCCTGGGCTAAAAGATCATCCGGGCCATGAAGTCGCGCGCCGCCAGATGACCGGCTTCGGCGGCATGGTTTCTTTCGAACTCGACGGCACTTTCGAAGAAGTCGTCGCGCTTGTTTCCTCGCGCCGCTACTTCACCCTGGGCGAAAGCCTTGGCAGCGTAAAGGCGCTTCTTTGCCATCCGGCGAGCATGACGCATGCTTCGATTCCCGCCGAAGCTCGCGCGCAACTTGGCTTGTCCGACACGCTGATTCGCCTTTCGCCCGGCTGCGAAAACGCCCAGGACCTCGTGCGTGATCTGCTCGAAGGCCTCGAGCAAGTGGAGCATGCTCGATCGGCCAAGAGCAGCCTCGCTGCCAGCGCCGCAGATTAGTTCGTTCGTCCAGGCGTGGCAAAAATCTGTCGATCCGCCTGACTCGGTTACTGCAACTGCCGGGTCAGGCATTGACAACAGGGCGAGCCAGGGGCAACCTGAACCGGCATTTCGGAACCAATCGAAGGATGTCTCTATGAACGTGAAGAAAATCACGCCCGTGCTGTTGGTCGATGCGATCGAGCCGCTTCTTCCCTTCTGGATCGACCGCCTCGGTTTTGAAAAGACGATCGAAGTTCCTGGCGAAAGCGGCCTCGCGTTCGTGGTCTTTCAGAAAGGCAACGTGGAAGTGATG
>DASUJR010000204.1:0-14645 GCA_036279175.1 Candidatus Acidiferrales bacterium
GCCCTTCTCCAGCAGCCGCGCTGCCCGCATCCGTCTCTGTTCCAAAGCTTGAAAATCTCTGCGTACTCCGGCTGGAAATCCCATGCCTTCACCATAGCACAGGAATGCCCGCACTGTCAGTATATTATGCGATTATCGGTAATTTCATCAGTCTGCCAAGTCTTTGCGTATTCATATCCCGATCGGATGAGAGTCTCGCTGAATTGACTCCCAAACCGGTACACCCACCAGAATCAAAAGTGGTTCCTGATTACTGGCTCGCGGATACTTTCGATTCGTTCCGCGGCGCGTTTTTCTGTAACACAGCAACCAAGTGGCGGCCGGACGCGGGAATCTGGATTTTTCCGCCCAGCACGATTTCTCTTGCCGTGAGTTTTCGGCCATACACTTCTGCGGTGGCGTCGTCATCCGGTCGAAGTGTTGAACCCTCAAGCGAAATGCCGGCAAAGAGACCGCGCGAGCGGGAATAGCTTAGAACCTCAGATCGGAGGTAAGCATCCGTGTCAGCAGATGCATCCCGACCGACGGGACCTGCCGCAACTGATGCGTCGGCCCCTAGTTTCACTTTGCTGTCGAGAATCGAACTCGCCCCGCGCTCGTTCATGATCAACAAAACGAGATCGGTCGCTTGTCCCCCGATTTGAAATCCTACGCTGCCGCCTTCAAGTGCATACATTGCCGGTGCACCCCACGGTCCTCTAAAATCCTTCCCCGTCCGGCAAACCATCGCTCCGCGGCCGTAGCTAGCGCCGACCACGAACGCGGCTTTCAGAACCGACGGAAAAACGATGACGCAGTCGGCGTTTTCCATTACCTCTTGGGGGATGTTCTCCGGTGTATTCATGATCTCCTGCATCACGACGCCGGAATTTTCGAGACGATTTTGCTCTTTGTTTGCTGCATAGATTGACGCTGTGGCAACCAGCCCTAAACAGAGAACGAGCATTGATTTACGTATCATCGCTGACCTCCATGATCAGAATTGCTACTGTGGGCGCTCCGGTCTCGGAAACCTTTGTGAGGACGCTTTGGACCCTGCCACGAGTTCACGTCAGCTCGCATACTGCAATCATTTTCTTGATGCTCCTGCTTTTCCCTACCGCAGACTAGGAGCCGAAGTGATGAAAGCTGAAGCGAACAGACTATTCGGCGAAACGGCTCTCACGCTCCACTGCATTACAGGATAGGTGGGTTCGGCGGAGTTATCTGTTCACTTGCGCACACATTCGATTGTCGGTTGCTGGCGTTTTGTGGGCTGGCGGCGACAGTCGGAAGAGTTATTGTTTGTCGCTTCCGGGGATATCGTTGATTTATCTAAATCTGCAACGTTGTAATGGCGTTGCCCAAATTCCTAGATGATTAGGTGCGGCTTGAGCCCGCGGGGTGGCAATCGCTATCTGCGCACAGAATATAGGCCGTCTGTCACCTGATCGTAATCGGAGTAAGTAAAAATCCTGTCAATTTCTAGACTCTTTAAGAAAAGGATTCTGGCACTCGCTCGCATTTCGAGATGTCTTGGCACCCGGATGGTGCCGCTGACAATTCGTCTCCTCCAGGATGATGTGCGAGCCACGCTGCACGCGGGCCACGAACAATCCCCGTTCATTTCCGGATGATGATTGAAAGAAACTGCGGCAGGGCGGAACTGCCACAATTGCACAGTATGGACCAAGGCGAGACAAAAACGCCTTGTCTTCTCACGAAGCTCCGGAATCGTTACGCAATGGAAAGTTCACGTGTCTTTATTTCTGCGGTATCGATTATAAATTGTTTAACCTTGTTCTTAATCTCGTCTCGCACGCGGCGGAAAACTTCTGTTCCCCGGTCGGGCAAACAAACGGCGGTATTTGGGTCAACGATGCTCCAGTGTCGAAAGTTCAGCGTGAAAGGGAATATTGGACTCCGTTCCCTGGCCGTATCACAGATCGCGAGCACGTAGCCGAAACGCTCCCTCAACGATTGCGCGATTCTCTGCGGCTGCTGTCCCGAGATGTCGATACCTGCTTCCTTCATAACTTCGCTTGCCAAGGGATTCAAGGCGCCGGGTTCGACTCCCGCACTGGCGACTTCGAATCGGTCACTCGTTAAACTGCGTAGAAAACCCTCGGCAACCGGGCTTCGCGTGGCGTCGCCAGTAGAGAGGAATAGAACCCGTGGCTTCTGACCTTTCATTTCTCCTCCAAATCCATCGCCAAGTATTTGCAATGCATGAAAGGCAATCATCTTCAAGACAAACTTGTTGGGGCAGCCAGACCAAAACCCTGCTGGATACACCGAGAATAGCCAGCGTGCGACGATTCCCACTCTTTGGCTGTTCTCTTTAGCACAGTCCGAACGAAGAATCTGGGTGGCGTATGGCGTAAGTCTCATAATTGACGATTTTTAGGAATGAAATAACCCTAAGGGAAAAGGTCACCCAGAATGGTGGAACGCCTTGCTAAATGACTCGCACCAAAGAGCAACCGAATTCTACGAACTCGTCGCACACGCGCACCATGCTGCCGCCGCGCACCACGGCAAAGAAGATCGCCAGGCACGAGCCATTCCAAATAGACATCCGAACGTGCGAGTAAAGCCTTCTGACGGTCAGAGGAAGTTCATCGGCGCGGTCTGCTCCGCAGTCAGGGGTTTGCGCAAACCAAGCGGATCGGGACACGGGTTTGTGACATTGTATGATGATGTCTTAGTCTTCTGCCTCGCATGAAAGGGACGCGTATATCTGCGAGTAGCACCAAACGGCCGTCGCCGATCTGGTCAGTTCTTTTGTCGCTTCTATGCATCGTCCTGGCGGCGGGGGTCCTCGGCGTTCGGCCGACCCTGGCAGCCTCCGGGCAGACTCCGACTGGTGCCTTGCACGTGCCGGAACTCGACGCTGGCTTTCGTCTGCTCTACGAACTGAAGCTAGAGGAAGCTCTCACCCAGTTTGAGAAGTGGCAAAAGTCTCATCCGCAAGACCCCCTTGGAAGTGCTTCGGAAGCCGCGAGCTATCTGTTTGAGGAGTGCTATCGGCAGGGCGTCCTGACCTCCGAATTTTTCCTGGACGACAAGCGTTTTCTAGGCAAGGTCCCTCTGAAACCAGATCCGCAGTTGCGCGCGGCATTCTTTGCCGCGGACAGGCAGGCACAGGACTTGGCGCAGCTCCAATTGAAAGCGAATCCGGATGATACGAACGCGCTGTTCGCCATGACTCTGAGCGTGGGCATGCAGGCCGACTATGCCAGTCTGATCGATAAACATCAGCTCGACAGCCTGAAAATGATCCGGGAAGCGGATACGTACGCCAAAAAACTGTTGGCAATCGCGCCGGATGCCGCCGATGCCTACCTCACGTTGGGTACGGCGAATTACATCATCGGGAGTCTGCCGGGAACCAAGAAGTTTTTTCTCGGCTTCGCCGGAATACACGGCAACAGGCAACTCGGGATCCAGCAGCTTGAGATCGCCGCCGACCATGGCTACTACCTCCAACCGTTTGCGAAGATTTTGCTAGCACTTGCGGCCCTGCGCGAGAAGAAGCCGGAAATAGCCCGCGCTCAGCTTACCGAACTCGTCTCGGAGTTTCCTGAGAACCCGCTTTTTGCCAGTGAACTGGCCAAGCTCAAGGCCTCTGCTGATACGGCTACTCCTCCCCGGTAGTTGGTTCTTTCTGAATCTGTGTCCCTTAACATCCGGCGCACCTGGTGCTGGTAACTTGAGATTGTTCAGCGATTCAGAGATACGATCCAGGACTTGTCCGCTTTTGGACAGTCTGCCCCAAAACGAAATCGTTAAGCTACAGCGATGATGATGTTCTCGCATTCGCGTACATTGCGAGTTTGTTAGGAGTGGAACGATTTATGAAACGCAAGAGCCAGCGGGCCTCGCACCTTGGTACGTTCTCTTCAGGAGCCTGCCTGGGTGGCAAGGTCTCGCGCTATCGGGGCAAACAGAACATCTATAAGCAGGGCTCGCCTGCTTACACGCTCTATTACATTCAAGAAGGAGGGGTGCGGCTCAGTACCCGAACGAAACAGCAGCCAACAGCAGTTACCGCCATCTTGGGGGTAGGTGATTTTTTTGGCGACATTTGCCTTGCAGGCTACCCCCTTCGCATGTCCACGGCCGTCGCCTTGACCACCAGTTCCATACGGACTATCCAGAAAAACAAGATGCTTAAGATGCTTCGCAAAAACAATAATAAGGTGTCAAATTCCCTGGTGGCCTATTTGCTGTCGAGCGTCAAGAACTACCAGGACCATGTGGCGCATCTGCTGACTTCCTCTGCGGAACAACGTCTGGCGCGCGTGTTGCTGCGGCTGGCCCACTTGGACAAAGGCGGACGAGCGGCTGTAGAAATTCCCATTCTAAGTCACCAAGTTCTTGCAGAAATGGTTGGGACCACGCGCCCACGAGTCAATCTGTTCATGAATCGCTTCAGGAAGCAGGGATTTATAAACTACGATGGCGGATTGGAAGTGCATCAATCGTTGCGAAAAGCTCTCCGAACCCGCTAAGAGTTCTTTCTAATCCTCAGGGCTCATTCGATTTCCGCTTCAGACTCTGTACGGTGGCCGCCAGGATGCATTGTTCAATTGTGAACAGTTGGACGATTCATGCTATTCTGGCATCGTGTCTTCTGCAATTCGACGTGTATCCGTTAAAGCTCGTCGCTATCCTCAAAAAGCGTATTCGGAAAGTCCTGCTTTCGATGTGAACCTATTCCTCAGTTCGGCCGGTCTGAAGAGACGGGCATGCAAGTTTCGAAGAAAAGAAACTATCTTCGCACAGGGCGATCCCGCGAAGAATGTCATGTACATTCAGGAAGGCGGTGTGAAGCTTACTGTCGTCAATGAGACGGGGAAAGAGGCCGTTGTGGCGATTCTGGGACCGGGTGACTTTTTGGGGGAAGGGTGCCTTGGCGGACGGTCCATCTGCATGGCGACGGCGACCGCGGTTACGCCCACTAACTTGCTCGTCATTGAGAAAAACGAGATGATCCGCGTGCTCCACGAGGAACATGAGCTCTCGGACCGCTTCATCACTTATATGCTTGCGCGGAACATTCGAATCGAGGAAGACCTGATCGACCAGCTCTTCAACTCCAGCGAGAAACGGCTGGCGCGTGCACTTCTGATGCTCGCTCGTTATGGCAAGCAAGGCCAGCCTCAAACGACGCTTCCCAACATTTCGCAAGAGACGCTGGCAGAGATGATTGGCACAACGCGCTCTCGGGTCAATTTCTTCATGAACAAATTCAGGAGGCTCGGCTTCATTCGATACAACGGCGGGATCACAATCGACAATTCCCTCCTCAATGTCGTTCTGCACGAGTAAGGAACGAACCTAGGTTTGCAGTGGAATTACTCATGAAAAGCGATCTTCGATCTGATTTGGACTGTAACAGTGTTTGTGATGAGTGTTTCTCCCCGCCAATCTCGTGCTTCGCGCAAAGAAGTCGCGTTACAAGGAGTTTCAACCTTCCTTGTCATCGCGGGAGGACCGTTCTCGTTAACGACGGGCCGTTTCTCGCCCTTGTTTGCTTGATCGCTGCTGCGCCAGATCACTAGCGGGTGCTTTCCTATCGAGGAAGTTCTGTGAGGGTTTTACTTTACAATCCCGACAACGGCGTGACGCGCAACTTCATGCCGCATCTTTGGATGTTCCTTTTGCAAGCTCTGACTCCACCTGGTCACGAGGTGGTGCTGATCGATGGCAACGCCCAGCCTATGGATGAAGAAGGCATCGCGCGCTACGTCCGTGAAAACAATATCGAGCTGGTTGGTATCGGCGCGATGACCCGGATGATCGCAAAGGCTTATCGCATGGCGGACGCGGTGCGCGCACCGGGAGTGAAGGTCGTGATGGGAGGCCCCCACGTCACCGAAATGCCCGATGAAGCTCTCGGGCGGCACGGCGGCCCGCGCCACGCCGATGCGGTTGCTTTGGGCGAAGCCGATGAGACGTGGCCACGAATCGTCGAAGACGCCGCACGCGGCACGCTCAAGGACGTTTACGCGCCGGTGGACGACTTCGGCCAAGAGCGCAAACCGTCCCTACAGCCATATCCGAAGATCCCTTGGGACAGAATCAAGCTGGACCAATTCAATTTACTGCCAGGCGTATTGCGTCCGCTGCTGAAGCGGGTGGGCGATGGCTGGGGAACGTTTCGGATCATTCCTATGGAGTCCGGCCGCGGGTGCCCTTACGGATGCGAGTTCTGCACGGTGACGGGATTCTTTGGTGACTCCATCCGCTTTCGCACGAACGAGAGCGTGGTTAACGAACTCTTGTTGCTTAAAGCGCGCGCGAGAAAAGAGGGAGGCCAGATCGCGGTATTTTTCATCGACGACAATTTTGCCATCAACATAAAGCGCACAAAATCATTGCTGCGAGACATCATCGCCGCGAGAGCACAAGTGCATTGGGTGGCTCAGATCAGCGCGAATTTGCTACGCGACGAGGAACTCGTGGATCTCATTGCGGCTTCGGGAGGCAAGTGGGTTTTCATTGGAATGGAATCCATTGACCCGTCGAATCTGGCCAGCGTAAACAAAGGATTCAACAAGCCCGGCGAATACGCGGCCGTTCTAGGAAGGCTGGCCAAGCGCAATATCTATGCGATCACCTCTTTTATCTTCGGCATGGACAACGATACGCCCGGAGTCGCGGAGCGGACGCTTCACGAGATTGCGACCTGGCCACCAGGACTACCGATTTTCGGTTTACTCACCCCATTACCTTCAACCCCGCTCTATAAGAGACTGGAAGCCGCTGGACGGCTCACGCGTCCTAAACACTGGCAGGAGTTCGTACCGTTTGCGATGGCCCATACGCCGCTGAGGATGAGCATCGACGAGGCTCACAGGGAGGTGCGAACTGGCTGGGCTAACTCATACAGCCCGCAGGCAATCGAAAAGGCCGTGGACTCACTCAACCACAAGTTACTGGGTTATCGCATCAACATCCTCATCGCGCGCCTCTGTTTTCGGGGGATTTATTTCCCGCAGATGGGTCGGTTCGCGTGGATGAAGGCCATCATCGAAAATCGGCGCACAATCCTCAAACTCACAAAGCAGGCTTTCAAGGAGGGATTGCGAACAAACCGCATCTCTAAACGCTCTTCGCCCCTGCTCTGTTCAGAATCCCCGCTCTCGTCCAAAGACTCTGGTCGCAACGGCGATCAATTCGGTGAAAGATGATCCGAACAAGTGTCAATGTTGCTGGTCTTACGGTTCGTAAGGACAGCAGCGCTCCCGAAAGAGTCTGAGCCAAGCCGCCAGAAATGGTACGTAGATCATTGATTCCACGTCGGTGTCGCCATCAATGCTGCCCGACATGGTCAACGGACGGTTCGGTTTTTTCATCCTCCGTCGAGATCCGTTGCCGCTAACAGGTCTTCTCTCCCTGGACATCAGAGTTACACCTTTTCGTCACATGCCCTTCGCAACTTGTCCATCCAAAGCCACATGTGTGCGCAAAAGAACAGATTCAGATCTCCAGCCGGTTCACCATAAATGGCGGCGGTGAACAATCGGATTCCTGCGTAAACGGTTGACGGTTCCAGCCCTGATTGACCTACGTTGATTGAGTTCAGGTTCACCCTGGCACCGGAGGGTGACTATGTCTCACAAACCTATGTATATCGTCGGCGGAGTAATCGTAGCTGTCATACTTCTGGTTAGTCTCTTGCCTTTTCTGATCAACGCGAATCAGTATCGTCCAGAGATCGAAGCGGCTCTGAATAGCGCATTGAACCGCAAGGTGACAATGGGGAATATCCGGTTGTCTATTTGGTCTGGAGCGGTCTCGGTCGCGAACGTTTCCATTTCGGATGATCCCGCGTTTAACTCCGGGCCATTCATGAGCGCAAAGTCCGTAGCCGTGAGCGTCAAACTCTTGCCGCTGATTTTGTCCCGGGCGATCCATGTAACCGGACTGAAGATCAACGAGCCGGAAGTAACCTTGCTTAAGTCAGCCTCCGGCAGTTGGAACTTTTCAACCTTGGGTGCAAGCGGCTCGAATCGGAATGGAGTTGAGGCGACGAGTTCCGCCGTAAATATTTCGGTTCAGCGGTTGAGCATTAAGAATGGGAAGCTCTTCGTCGGAGATTCCGGCGCAACTGTCAAGACACACGAATACGATGAAGTGAATGTCGAAGCGTCCGACCTTTCTTTTACTACTCAATTTCCCTTTGAGCTCACCGCCCACACTCCTGGCAACGGGAGTGTAAAGCTCACCGGAAAGGCCGGCCCATTGAATCGCGTGGATACGGAGGAAACTCCGGTTAGCGCGAATCTTAAGATGGAAAATCTGAACCTTGCATCCACTGGCATCCTGAATGCATCGTCCGGAATTGCGGGGATGTTGGATTTGGTTGGGACTCTAAGCTCAGACGGTCACCACATGAGTTCCGAGGGAACGGTCACCGTGAACAATTTGCAGCTGATACCGGGCAGTGCTGCCGCTCGTGAACCAGTACAATTGGACTACGACACGAACTATGAATTGAAACCGCAGACTGGCGTAATGAACCAAGGCGACGTGCATATCGGAAAAGCTTTGGCGCGCCTTTCGGGAACGTACAACACCTCGGGAGAGACAATCTCGGTTCAAATGAAGTTGAGCGGAGAGAACATGCCGGCTTCTGACCTCGAAGCTGTGCTCCCCGCTTTCGGAGTGATTTTGCCCTCGGGTACGTCGCTCAAAGAGGGAACTCTGAACGCCAATCTGACGATCAGCGGGCCAGTGAACCGATTGGTGACAACCGGACCAGTTAAGCTTTCAAACGCCAAGCTCACAGGGTTTGACCTTGGCTCCAAGATGGGCGCATTGTCTTCCTTCGGCGGTATACCAAAAGGATCGGATACCGTGATTCAAGTCTTCAGCTGCGATCTTCGTGTCGCGCCAGAGGGCATTCGCGCGGAAAACTTGGATCTGATCGTGCCAGCCATTGCGAGCCTGACTGGCAACGGCACAATCGCTCCGAATCATGCGCTCGATTTTAAGATGTCGGCGCATCTGAACAGTTCCACCATGAGTGGAATCGCTAGCGTCGCTTCAATAGCCAGTGGTCCGAAGGGGAACGGAGCTGCCGTTCCATTCCGGATCCAAGGCACGACCTCGAATCCGGTTTTCGTGCCCGATGTGACCGGAATGGTAGGCGGGTTGGCGAAGGGCGCTGTTTCCGGAGTGCCTTCGCTGGTGCCTTCCTCCGGGCATGACCTGGGCAAAGCCGTTGGCGGGCTGTTTGGAAAAAAGAACTGAAGGCGAATCACGCCACAAATGGCTCAGCCGATCTGATTTCCGTGGCGGAAAGAGTGAGATGTTCAGCGGAGGTCCGCGATCCCGCTCGCATTCACAGTCCTTTCCTGAATAAAGCGCACTTGCTCAAAGCGCTCGCGCGAATCATGCTGCCGGCACGCGTGAGGAAGTCGTACATCTTCCCAGGTCTCGGGTGCGAAGCAGGTGAAGACGCGGGCGGCCCGGGCATCGAGGGTGTCCCAATGATCTTGAGCGACCGAGGCTTCAACGAGCGCACACTTGACGTGCAAGAATTCCTAATTTGGCGGGACACCGACCAGTGGAGTGATCTTTTGGCGGCATGGTGCATCTAGAATCCGCCGTCGGTAGCATCTGCATCTGCCTGATATGCTGTGATCTATAAGTTACAGTGATTCATGCCATCGACATTCTCTATTACGTAACCCGGAGTGGCAAAGATGCCTTCGATGATTGGCTCTCCGAATTGGCCGACCCCCGGACGCAAGCCAAGATCGCGGCGAGAATCAACCGACTTGCAGCGGGTAACTTCGGCGACTGTAAGGCGCTGGGGCAGGGGTTATATGTCATCGGCCAAGCTCGCGTCTTGCTTCTTTGTAGGGGAGACAAACGTACGCAGTCGGCCGATATCCTGAAAGCACACGAGTACCTGACCGATTACAAGGCGAGGACGGAGAAGAAATGAAGCGCATAGCAAGTATTTCTCACGATGAGGTGATGGTTCGCAGGATACGCAAAGACCCACAGTTTGCGGCTGAATATCTTCGGGCCGCTCTGGAAGAGTCTGACGAACCGCGTGTTCTCCTCCTCGCCTTGCGCCACGTGGCCCAAGCGCGCGGAATTGCGAAGACCGCGAAGGCCGCGGGAGTCGAACGTGAGAGTCTCTATCGTGCTCTGTCTGCGAATGGAAATCCACGTCTCTCAACAGTGTATGCAGTTGCCAAAGCAGTGGGGTTGAGGCTTACCCTGGAAGCGACGTTACGGCTGAAACACTACCACTATCAATTCGGCTGGTTGTGAGGGCCTGCACCCAACCGAATTGGTTGGTACTACCCTTTTCTTTTGAATTGATACGGGAAGCCGCTCAAGAGGCATGACGATAATCCAGAGTTGATCGATTCGCTCCCAATTAATTGCGTTTACCGGGATTTACTTGCTCAAGGCCAAACCTAGAGCACTATCGCCAATCATTTGAGACGTTCCGACACGAGATGGTCGGCAATCCTGATTGCATTGGCGATGATGGTCAATGAGGGATTCACAGCGCTCGCCGAGACGAAACATGACGCGTCGACAACGTACAGATTGTCCATGTCATGGGCCTTGCAGTTCGGATCGAGAACGCTGGACAACCGATCTCTCCCCATTCGGCAAGTTCCGTTCTGATGGCCGACGCCTTCGATGGGAATGCGTTTTTTGAAATAGGCGTGGAGTGGCACGGATGTAGCGGCGTGGCCCGCTTTTTTGAGAATACCGACCCAGCGATCTTTGAGGCGCTCAAAACTCTCCACATTATTGGGTGTGTAGGAGAGCTGAATGCGATAGGGGGCGTTGTCGGAAACCCGCTCGGACTCGTTAGTGTGGCCTGTGTCTCCAGAGGGATGCGATCCGCCAAGCCCCGGCTGAGCGTTTTGGACGGCGAGGGGCGTCGTGTTGTGCAAGGTGACGCGGTTGTCGGGATCGGGCAGATCCTCCGTTGTGAGCCACCACGGAACGGCGTGGTGCTTCATGGTTTCGAGGACGAAGTCGGGGGTTAGCGGGGGGGCGTCGCCTTTCATCATTTCGGAATGGAAGCTTCCTACCGGTTGGACCTGGCCAAGAGGATACGGATAATTCGGGTCGGTGTCCCTTAGATAGAAGTCATTCGTGCCCCAGGTCTTGGTGTAAGAGTCTTCATTGCGTTCCGTCGAGATGGCGAGCAAAGCGTCCGCCTGGTGATACATGAAATTTCGGCCGAGCTGGTCGGAAGAGTTGGCAAGCCCGTTGGGGTGCTTGTCATTGGCGGAGGCCAGCAGAATAACGGCTGAGTTGACAGCACCGGCACAAAGGCAGAAAAGATCGGCAGAGTAGCTCACGGTCCTCCCGCCGCTCGCGGGAGGAGCAAAGTCTTCAGAGCCGACTCCGGGGCCGGAGTGAATCACTTCGACCGTCGCGACTTCTGTGCCGTTCGGATTTGTGAGGAGACGCGTAACCCGCGAGTTCGTCATCAAAGTTACGTTGGGCAGGTGCAGGATCTGACGGATGCAATTGATGTCGGCATCGGATTTGGCGTGCACCAGACATGGATAACCGTCACAGGTATCGCAGCGCACGCATTTGGATTCGAGCGCCGCTGCCTCGTTGCGCTTCAGCCCGAGCGGGATGGGAAATGTATGGATGCCGAGCTTACGCACGGAGTCTTCGATGGACTGCATGCGCGGCTCATTGGCGAGTGCCGGGAAAGGATATTTCCTCGAATGAAACGGCTCGGTGGGGTCAAAAGAGCTTCCGTAGCCGCCGGGTATGGCGGGAGCCGAGCCAAGATCGCCATGAACGTGAAAGAGCTCTTCGGCGCGGGTATAAAAAGGCTCCATCTCGGCGTAAGATACCGGCCAGGCGGGAGAGACGCCGCCCTGGTGCCGGATCTCGCCAAAATCTTCTGCGCGCATGCGAAACATGGCGGCGCCGAATACTTTGGTTTGTCCGCCCACGAAGTAAGATTGTTGCGGGTGCAAGTCTTTACCGTCTTTATCCTGCCAGACTTCTTTGGTGTGATAGCGGTTGTCGAGAAAGACGGCTGAGGTATCCCAGTTGAGCTTTTCCTGAGGCATAAAAGGCCCGCGCTCAAGGATCAGAATCTTCTTGCCAGCTCGCGCGAGGTGCAAGGCGAGAGTCCCGCCCCCCGCTCCGGTGCCGATCACGATTGCGTCGTATCGCATAGGCATGGTAACTACGATAACAGACCGGCTGGCAGGACGCGTTTAGTCAAATCGAGCACCGGAAATATGAGGCCACTCAGTGAGATTACAAGACAAAGTAGCCGTCGTTACGGGAGCCGGGACCGGGATCGGGCAGGCCATAGCGCTCGCATTTGCGGAAGCCGGCGCCGCTGTCGTCGTGGATTACGTCGGCAGCGCATCGGTCTCCGAGGACACGATCAAGAAGATCAGCGCCATGGGTAGACAATCGCTCGGAGTCGATGCGGACATCTCCCGTCCGGACGATGTCGATGTACTGATCCGCAAAACAGTCGGCACCTTTGGCAAGCTCGACATCTTTGTGAACAATGCTGGTATCGAGAAGAAAGTTGCTTTCGTGGACTATCCGCTCGACGAGTGGCAGAAGATCATGGCGGTCAACCTCACCGGACCTTTCCTGTGCTCGCAGGCCGCGGCCAAGCAGATGATCCAGCAAGGGAAGGGCGGCAGAATTATCAACATCTCGTCGATCCATGAGGATCTGCCGATGCCCACGAACGCTCCCTATTGCGCCTCGAAAGGCGGTCTGCGGATGCTCATGCGCACGATTGCGGTCGAACTAGCACCTTATCAAATCACGGTCAATAATATCGGACCGGGTGCAATCTATACCCCGATCGACCGAGATGTCGAAAGCGACACCAAATTGAACGATCAGATTTTGGCCGAAATCCCGATGGGGCGTTGGGGCAAGCCCGAAGAAGTCGCTCAGCTTGCCGTGTATTTGGCCTCCGACGATGCAGCCTACGTTACAGGCAGCACGCATTTCATCGATGGTGGTATGCTGAGAAATGCTGGCCGTCTGTAGCTCCCGCCCATCTTAGTGTCCCACCTCAACGATATAGTCGCGCCCATCCCATGAATTGCTTTCCGGCCAGAAGAAAGTAAATCGAAGCGGCGCCTTTTGGGATGCGGTGATTGGGAGATCGACGAACTCAACTCCGAAGGTAGTTACCGCGGACGCTGTATCCTTGACCGTACGCCACTCGTCGCCGGTCCAATGGAGACGGAACGGAGCCGGAACCTGGATGCGCAGCGTGTAACCTTGCTTGACGACACGCACTTGCCGATTGGGCTTCCATATCTCGAATAGCTGACAAGCCTTGCGATCACCGAGGTAGCGGTGCGCTACTTCAGGAATCAGATCGAACACGCGACCATCGGATGCAGACCGAAGGAGCTTGATGTATTCTGCGTGAGCCCACATCAAAGGCATGGCCGAGCCGGTCGGGCGGCCAAGGAACATGTGGACATTGGGTTTATCCTGCCCATCCCACACTTGCTCCGGCAAGAGACCCGTCGCAGAGGCAAAGCGTTCAATCGCTTGTATGAAAGATTTTATGTCTCGTCCCGCAGCGAGTTCAAAATGCGCCCGTTCTCCCGTCAGAAGCGGCCACGCACCACCTTTGCCCCATCCTTTGAAGGGGCCTCCGTCCTCCCGCTGCCCGTAGCCATCGTGATTGTAACGATGCCAGACGGGTCCCACGGGAGTATTCACTTTCAGGATGGCATCGACGACCTTCAATGAATCGAGAATCACCGGATCGTGCGGCTTTCTAATGCCGTAACGAACCAGCTCAAGAAACCCGGCATCGACGATTTCCTTCGCCGGAAATAAGTTGTTAGTGCCTGGCGCAAGGTTGGCGATCTTCAGGAGTCCCGAGTTCGGGTTTTCCGCCGGACAAGGATTGTCCACATCGTCTGGCAGAATCCGTATGTAGTGGCGCCGAATGTCTGGGACCAGAGTCCCTTCCGTTGTCACCGTCCACACGTCGACATGAGATTCGAGAAAGTCGGCGTATTGCTCAAGGAACTCTGCGCCTTCATTGTCCTCTCGCCGCCGGCAAAAGTAAGCCGCGCCGATCAGGGCCGCGATATTGGAGGCCAAAGTGGATGGAGAATAGCCGCTGGCTTCCTCCCAGCGTTCCTGTTGGGTCACCGGGCCGTGCCGAAGCAAGTAACTCGCGGCTTTCAGCACCATCGGATAGGGGTCGAATTCCTGAAGCGCATTCTGCTGGCAGAGGCGCAAGGCCAGCAATATGGGGTAAGCGACTTCATCCAGTTGGATTCCCCGCCAATACGGGTTCCCGTTAACCCAGAAATTTTGCGAGAAACCGCCATCGTCCTGCTGAGACACGGCCAGATAAATGAGCGCGCGCAGCGGGGTGCCGCTCTCGCCGCAGGCGAGCAGGGCGGAGGCGCTGTTGACCATATCTCGCGTCCAAACTAGATGATATCCGCCCTGGTCTTTGTCGCCGCGCGCTTCGCCCCAGGGAATTGCGAGAGAGGCGATCAGGGCGCCGGGATAGGTCTTGTCCTCATGGGCGAGCAGCAGGCTGACACTGCGATGGTAGAGAGCGCCGCCATCGTGGGACTGGGCAGCGAGCGGGACGCGATGGTCGCAGCTGCGGGCCCATTGTTCGAGGAAGC
>DASUJR010000205.1:0-5446 GCA_036279175.1 Candidatus Acidiferrales bacterium
GCCGCGCGCCGGCACACTTCGTTCGCGTCCGTGTTCGCGGTACCGGAGATCGACGATCAAATCGAAGTGGTCGTGAAGCCGGAAGACATTCGCATCGATACTTATCGCGCCGGCGGCCACGGCGGGCAGAACGTCAATAAGGTGGAGACGGCGATTCGCATCACGCATTTTTCGACAGGCATCGTCGTGCAATGCCAGAACGAACGCAGCCAGCATAAGAATCGCGAACTCGCGATGAAAATCCTCAAGTCGCACCTCTACGAGGCGGAGCTTGAAAAACGCCGAGAGGAAACGCGGAAGCTGGATGCCTCGAAGCCTGAGATCAGTTTCGGCAGCCAGATTCGCTCGTACGTGCTGCAGCCATATCAGATGGTTAAGGATCTGCGGACTCGCGTCGAGCGCGGCGACGTGCAGAAGGTGCTCGACGGCGATCTGGACGAGTTCATCCGTGCCTGGCTACTGTATCGCCGCGACCTCGAGTCGCCCGGGGCGAACGGTTCCTCATCGCGCAAATGAAGGGCGGTCTCAACGCATATGGCGCGTTCCGTTCGGTTCGTGTTTTTCAACTTTCAACTGTCAACCTTGACGCCTTTCATCTCGACTCCGAACCCGCAACCGTCGCTCCGCGGCGCGTGTCACTTCCCCCCCAAATCAGATTGAACTGTTTCGACCGACCTATGGTATTTTGGTAATAAGCAGCGGGATTGTCTGAACTCCCTGCGGGGTAGATTTGAAGGACGTGTTTTCCCTCCACCGATTTCAGCCGATTCGTAAGCAGCGATCATTTCTATGCGGAGGTGCGCGCGGGTAGTCGTGCGCTCCGATCCAACCGGAGAAAAACAGGTGAAGAATCTCTTTGTAGGGAATATGAATTTTCAGATGACGGAAAACGATTTGCGCGGTCTCTTCGAGCCGTTCGGACAAGTCACGCGCGTCCACATTGCGATGGACCGCGAGACCGGGCGCGCCCGCGGATTCGGGTTCGTCGAAATGCCGAATGATGACGAAGCCGCCAAAGCGATTTCCGGGCTCGACGGCAAGGAAGTCAGCGGACGCAATTTGAAGGTGAACGAGGCGCGGCCCCGCGAAGGCGGCGGCTCGCGAAGTCCGCGCGGCGGATTCAGTGGGAACCGCGAAGGCCGCGGACCGGCCGGTGGCGGCGGAGGCCGCAGGGGTGGCGGTGGGCGCGGGTATTCGCAGGAAGACTATCGCGACTCCGCGCGTCAACCACGCGAGCCGCGCTGGTAGCCAGCGACTGGTTTGCAATATTGCAGCTGCAGCCGATAGTCCCCAGTTGCCGCTGTTTGGCGGGGCACAGGCGTGCCACCGGTGCCCAAAAAGCTCCAATAACGCAGCTAATCAGCTGTCCAACCGGCAAGCTGACGCCTGGATACGGTTGAGATTTCGAAATTCGCGCGTCGGCGACCGCAATTCGTGTCGCCTCCGCGCATTTCAGGCCCGACTTAGGCCATTTCGCCGCATTCGATTGACGCATTCTTGAGCCGTATGTTACCGTCGAGTTCCCGGAACGTGTCCCGTTCGGAAACGTAAGTTCTGATCGTATTTCACTCTGTGGAGGATCCTTTTGGCGCACACGGACGATCGCTTCCTATTTACTTCGGAGTCTGTCACCGAAGGCCATCCCGACAAGATAGCCGACCAAATTTCTGACGCCGTTCTCGACGCCGTCCTGAAGGACGATCCGAAGGGCCGGGTCGCTTGCGAAACGCTGGTGACCACGGGGCTCATCGTTGTGGCGGGTGAAATCACAACCTCGACCTACGTCGATTTCTCCGACCTCGCCCGCGACGTGGTTAGGGGCGTTGGCTATACGCGTGCCAAGTACGGCTTCGATGCTGAGACATGCGGCGTGGTGTCGGCTGTGAAGAAGCAATCGCCGGACATTGCGATGGGAGTGGACACGGGCGGGGCAGGCGACCAAGGCTTGATGTTCGGCTTCGCCTGCGACGAGACCCCTGAACTGATGCCGATGCCGATCCAGCTTGCGCACGCCCTGACGCGGCGATTGTCTGAGGTACGCAAGGGCGGCGTCGATTTCCTCCGTCCGGACGGCAAGTCCCAGGTGACCATCGAATACATTGATGGACAGCCCGCGCGCGTTGATTGCGTGGTTATTTCAACGCAGCACAGCGACAAGGTAAAAAACGCCGACCTGCACGAAACGGTGATGAAGGAAGTGATTCTGCCGGTGGTGCCTGAATCGATGCGCGATAAGAAGACCAAATTCCACATCAATCCGACCGGCCGCTTCGTTACCGGCGGGCCGATGGGCGATGCCGGCGTTACGGGAAGAAAGATCATCGTCGACACGTACGGCGGATACAGCCGTCATGGCGGCGGCGCTCTTTCGGGCAAGGACCCGACGAAGGTCGATCGTTCGGCCTGCTACATGGCCCGATACGTCGCGAAGAACATTGTCGCGGCCGGGCTTGCCAAGAAAGTCGAAGTGCAGCTCGCGTACGCGATTGGCGTCGCCGAACCCGTTTCGGTGATGGTCGACACGTTTGGCACCGGCACGATTCCTAATTCTCAGATTACGGAACTTGTTCGCGCACTGTTCACGCTGACGCCGAAGGGGATCATTGAAGCTCTTGATCTGCGACGTCCGATTTACCTGGCAACCGCGGCCTACGGTCACTTCGGCCGCAGCGGACCCGGCTTCACGTGGGAACGCACTGACAAGGCAGACGAGTTGCGGAGCGAGGCCGGAACGCGCGGCGTAGCCGCCGTCTCGCGCAGCTAAACCCAGGTTTGAGCACCCACAATTTCTGCGAGGGCGTCGCTTTGGCCTGAACGCCGACTGTGAAGGCTCGCCGCCCTCTTTTGACCAGCGAAAAATACGAGGAGAGTTTCGTGGAAACCGCAGAAACGACCAAGCTGAACGGGGATGTGAAGGATATTGGGCTCGCCGACAAGGGCAAGCGTCGCATCGAATGGGCCAACCAGCACATGCCCGTGCTGCAGTTGATCCGCAAGCGATTCATCAAAGAACAGCCGCTGAAGGGCATTCGCATGTCCGCGTGCCTGCACGTGACGAGCGAAACCGCGAACCTGGCTATCACGCTGCGCGACGGCGGCGCCGACGTGGTGCTCTGCGCTTCGAATCCGCTCTCCACGCAGGACGACGTGGCGGCATGTCTGGTAAAGGATTACGGAATTCCCACTTTCGCCATCAAGGGCGAGGATAACCCGACATATTACGCGCACATTATCGCGGCGCTCGATCATCAGCCACAGATCACGATGGATGACGGTGCGGATCTTGTGACGCAACTGCTCACCAAGCGCACCGATCTGCTGAAAAACGTGATCGGCGGCACGGAGGAAACCACCACCGGTGTGATTCGCCTGCGCGCGATGGCCAAAGACGGCACACTCAAATTCCCGATCGTCGCCGTGAATGATGCGATGACGAAGCATTTCTTCGACAATCGCTACGGCACGGGCCAATCGACGCTCGATGGCGTGATTCGCGCCACGAACTTGCTGCTCGCGGGCCTGAAGGTGGTTGTCGCCGGCTATGGCTGGTGCGGACGCGGCGTGGCCATGCGTGCAAAGGGGCACGGCGCCGATGTGATTGTCACCGAAATCAATCCAACGAAGGCGATCGAGGCGGTGATGGACGGGTTCCGCGTGATGCCGATGAACGAAGCAGCAAAAATCGGCGACGTCTTCATCACTGTCACAGGGAACAAGAACGTGATCGCGCACGAACATTTCACCCGCATGAAGGACGGCGCGGTGGTCAGCAACTCGGGCCATTTCAACGTGGAAATCGACATTCCGGCGCTCGAGAAGCTCTCCAGCGGCAAGAAGGAAGTGCGGCCGTTTGTTGACGAATATGCGATCAAAGACGGCCGCCACATCTACCTGCTCGGCGAGGGGCGGCTGATCAACCTCGCCGCAGCCGAAGGGCATCCGGCAGCCGTGATGGATATGAGCTTCGCGAACCAGGCTCTCTCGGCCGAGTACATGGTGAAGCACGCAAAAGACTTGAAGGCCCAGGTGTACGCCGTTCCCGAGCACTTGGATCAGCAGATTGCGAAGCTGAAGCTCGAATCGATGGGCTTCCAGATCGACAAGCTCACCTCCGAACAGGAGCAGTACCTCGCATCCTGGGACGAAGGCACGTAGCAGTAGCCGCACTTTCAAATACCAACCGCTGGGTAAGCGTTAAGCGTGAAGAAGTGTACCCGGCTCTCCAAACCGCGGGATGCAAGTTTGGCCGGGCGCAACGTGTCTTAACACGTACCGTGCGCCCGCCTGGAATTTCGGGAATTTAGGCTACTGAATTCAGGGTTTACTTTACGACCCATATGTCGAGGACAGCAGTCGTGTCGTCGACAGTCGCGAACACGAAGCCGTCTTCGAACTGCCTGAGCGCGATACCGAACGCCGAGCCGGCAGCTGGGTCGACCGAGAACTCCGCAATGAACTTTCCCTCGTGGTTAAATTCAACGACTTCGCTCTGCTGGTTGGTATCCGGATTCACTGCGTCGCCCTGCGTTGAAATCAGGTCGCCATTCCTTGCGAGCACCAGACCTAACGGCCCGTGCAGATGTGTCTGATCCTGAACAACGATCCGTCCCATTCCGGCGTCGCTCTTGCGGTCGCTGGCGTCCGGGATTGCGAAAATGGCGTTGTCACCCGTCGAAGATACGTAGAGAACGTCGCGGTTTTCGTCCAGCGCCAACCCGGTCGGGCCTACCACGAACGCTGCCGGGTCGCACCGGTGCAGATAACCCGACGCAATCTGCGTTGCGTTTTGCAACGTTAGCATGCTCTTCCCATGGATTCGCGTCGATCGGAGATCCAACCTCGTCACCGTGCCACTAAGGGCGTCGGCCACAAAGACGAGCGCACTTTCGCCTTGATCCTTTACCGTCAGATCCCACGGCCCGTTCAGGAAGCGCGCGCTCGTGAACTGCTGTACCATCTTGCCGTTTGCGTCGGTTACGAGCAGGCCGCCCTGGCCCACATTCTGTCCGGGGCCACTTTCCGCGTTGCATACGCCGCTGCCGTCAGTGCTGGGCAAGTTCCCAACGAGCACGAAGCCGGCCTTCAGGACACCCAGCGCGGTCGTCAGCCCGAGCCCCGGTTCGCCCTGAAAGAACAATGTCGGGCTTGCGTCGTTATTCACCTTAACGATGGTTGTTCCAGTGCCTTGAAGATTGCTGGCGGCATTGAAATTTGATACGACGATGTCTCCCGGACGAAGCGGTCCGCCGCGAGGAAAACCGTTCGGGACGAATGCGACACCATAAGGATTCAGGTCGCCATTCGCAGGGGGTGTCGGATTCGAAAAAGTGGGAGACGCCGTAAGCTGCGGAATTATCGCAGACCGTGGCCCATCACCGTCCCATCCCGCCGCGCTGCCCGCAATGACCACCACGATTAAGGCGGCGAGTACAGGAATCGCACGACT
>DASUJR010000206.1:0-11777 GCA_036279175.1 Candidatus Acidiferrales bacterium
AGTTTGGCGTAGAGGGTTGGGGGGTGAAGGTGTTCAGTCCCAAGTAGTCCCGTTTCTGCGGAAATAGCGCGAAAGAGGCAGTAGCCGTCTGCTTAGGGCCGATATTCAGGTCAAGCTGAGTGAACGACTCGAAGCTCTCTAGTTTCCGGTCGCGCTGAAGCGGGGGCAAGCTTTCTACCGGGGTTCTCACGAAGCGGTACTCGAAGGACTGAGTGACCGCCACCTTATCTTTGATAAGTGGTCCCGTCACCGTCGCACGTGGAGTAAAGGACTCAATGCCGACAAAATGGCCGCCGCGCTTCCTTGCCCGGGGAGCCAGGTCCTGAATGGAGAAGTGCCAGTTATCAAAGTTACCGGTGCGCGTTTTCACGCTTGAAATCGCACCTGTGAATCGCCCATACTGCGGGTCGTACGGGTCTGAAAGAACCTTCACGGACGAAACGACGTCGATTGGGAGATTCATGGCCTCCTCGCCCGTGGCAGGATCGGTGGCGTTGCTGGAATTCACTAGCCAGCCGGCCTGCGTCGATGAGGCCCCCTTTAGGTTGAGCCGTCCATCGGGCCCACGGACTACACCGGGGACAAGCGGTAGAAGTTCCTCCCACCGCTCACTCTTGTTGGGCGCGTTATCAACGGCGGAGCCGTGGATCGTGACGCTCTGCGCCGACGTCTCGAACGGAGCAGGATCCGCGCTTGCCTTGACTGTAATTGTGCTGGTGACCATATCCACGTTTAGTTGAAGTGGAATTACTAAGGCACTGCGTGGCTCGACCCGTACAGTGGTTGTTGCGTTCAAACCCGGAGCAGTAGCGGTGACAACGTACGACCCAGGCTGAACTGACTCGAAGACATAGGCGCCTTGCTTATCGGATTGTGTTTCGCTTTTCACCGGGCCTTTAAGAGATACGGTGGCGTATGGCAGAACGGAGTGGATACCATCGGGCTCCACAGTGAATACGATCCCTCGAATTGTGCCTGTTGCCTTGGAGCTACTTTCCGAGAGGCAATGGGAGGCAAGAAGTGCGATCACAACTAAAGTCATTGAAATCGTTCGCATAGCACATCATTTCTTCGAGACCGGTGAGTGCAACTCGATGGCCACTCCATGATCCTGTCAATCACGCGTTCAGGTAGATACACCGCAACGCAGCAGAGATGTTACATAAAAGAAGATATTGGCCGCAGCCGCTGTTGCCGCGACGTCCGCGACTGGAAGTAGGGCAGGAAACGCGATCGCGTTAGGTTTTCTATGGTAACTGCTTATATTGACGATATCTCGTAACAGGATAGATAGGGGACCCGAACGGGTCTTATTGCCATCGATTCATTGCGGTCACTCTGGCACTGTTCGAGATCATCAGTTCAGGATTTTAGTGTAGTGCGGCTGAGATATCGTCGATTAAAAAGTCCGCTCTCTGCCGGTCGCGCTTCTGTAGAGGTCGTGCCAATCAGAACTACGAGCGGTAGCGAGTGGCTTGGAATTAATCGATGTTTTGGCTGCCGTACTACACTAGCTGCACGCGGTCGTTCGGGCCGGCTGAGAAGAGCGGCAGAACGGCCCGTTATTGGACACTAATGTAGGGGATGGTCAAAGCGCGCGACCCTCTCTTACCCGACCATTGCCGGTTAGTGCCCCGGATTCTGCAAAGGATCGCGGCGGCGATCGGTATCGCGCAGGAGTCCCGGTTCCCGCGCGTTTTACGGCCGAGTGAGAACCATAGGCAATCAGCGAGAATACGGGCCGCGAGGGATTTCGTCCTCTCACTGGCCGGATGCCAATGCTCCGGGTCACTTGATCACATGCAACGTCAGCAGTTGCATTTATAGGAGCCGAAAAGAAGACAAGAGCAAGCGACTACCGCAAGTCCGCGAGCACGTTTGGGCTTTTTGCTCTACCCGTTCGAAGCACTGCCCGCTTGGTCTGTTCTAAAGAAGTCACGATTGCGCTTCGTGCCACTCGGCGCACGATTGGGTTTACAATCCAACGTACGGAAACTGGAATACTTCGGCTGAGCGCGACGGCCTCCAATTCGATGTATACGCCACCATCACGTTCTTCGACACGTGAAATGCCGAATAGCCGCCAGACGTATCCCTTGCCTTGGCCAACAGGCAGGTAGTGTTCTGATTCGCTTTCAAATTGTCTAACCTCCCGCACGCGGGTGCTGTAGCTGATCGCATACCATTGGCGATCGCCTATTTTGAAAGCGTACTGTCGACCGTTTACAGCGAGTGCGCTCTCGGCGAAAAGGCTGCGATTGACAAGAATCATGGAGAATAGAATTTCGTTGCCCATGTGGCCGAGAGGTGTTGAAGCAACAACCTGCGGGGAATATACGGTCTTGTAGCGGCTATAGTCTTCGATAACGGACAGAACATCCTGCAAGGAAGCGTGCGGGAGAAAAACAGCCCCTATCCAATCATGGATAAGTCCGTTCGGCACCGAAACGGGATTATGCCTATGTGCCGGTACGGCCAGAATGGCACCGTTGCGTACCTTGCGGCGTCGCTCTGGATCTCCGTCGGTCCACAAAAACTGCCCGCTTGGCTCAAGGCGTTTAGCCATTCGCCTATTGACGGTCTGAATATAACGCTGCCAGGCCTGAATGGTTTGTGGCCGCAACGTTGCGGCGTTTATCGATCCGACGCTCGACAAAACGAGGACGCATCGGAGCAATTTGGAGTTTTCGCTTGACATGCCTGATGTCCCGCAATCGACATTCCATAAAAGCGCTGTGCAGTGAGTTTGGAACAACAATTGCCTTGATTAGCTGCATGAACGTCGTACAAACAAACACAAACAGCGACGATCCAGTCGGCTTGATACGTGATGTACTCCAGGGACGCACGGAAGCATTTATCGATCTCACCCGCCCACACATGCGGCTTGTAACCAAGTTGGTGCGTGCTCATGGTATCAATTGTTGCGATGTCGATGATGTTATCCAACAGACCCTTCTGAAGGCGCTGTCCCATCTTAATCAGTTTAGATATGAAGCGAGTTTCCGAACTTGGCTGTGCCGGATAGCCTTAAATGAGGTACGGCAGTATGCGCGGTTCCGCTCGCGGTCACGGATCGTCGATTTCGACGAAGAGTTTTTGGAAAACATCTGTACGGACGGCGGATGCGCCTCACCTTTTACCACCATCGAAAATGGTGAGATCAGACAGCGTATCCAAGCTGCCGTTGCGACACTTCCGCACGGTTGCCGTGTCGTCGTGGAACTCCGGATGATGCAGAGCCGGACGACGAAAGAGACGGCGCGTCTGCTCAATTTAAGTATCGAGGCCGTCAAAAGCCGGCATTTTCGCGGGAAAATCATCCTGCGACGGGTTCTGGCGAAAGAATTGGCTCTTCGAAGCAGACAAGGGCCCGTCGCATAACATTGGCGCGACAGGACATGAATCTTTCGTCTGCTGCTAATTGATAGCGACGCGCTCTCCTGGGCCTGAGTGTACCCCCCGGGTTCGCATTAATCTGGCGGCCGCGTCACTGATTACCTGGTTTGCGTCGCCACGAAGTAAGAAGAACCAGAACCATGCTTACGAGCGCTAGGACTTCAAAACACCAGAAAACATCGATAAAGGCCAGAAGGGCAGATTGACGAACAGCTAGCTGTCGAAATAGCTGATAAGCGCAATGCTCAGCGATTCCGGGTGTAAGCCCCTTCGCATACAGCACATGACCGAGGTGAACTATAAAACGATGGACGATTGGGTTGATACGATTTGCGGTGTCCAGCAGACGGCTGGAGTGGATGGTTTCGCGGACATCCAGCAAGGCTATCGTTGCGCCGATGCCGACAACGCCGCCCAGTCCTCGAAAGAAATAATAGATGGTCATGTCAAATGAAAGGAACCGGGGCCTCGCGTGGCCGACCAAAATGGCGGTTACGGCCGGCAACAGCATGCCCAGCGAACTGCCATGTAGCGCGAGGATCAAGAGCAGATTGGACGCCGGGGTATCCGGAGTTAATTGAACTACTAGAAGGTGATTGGCGGCAGCAAAAAGAGCCAATCCTAATAGCATGACGGCTCTTGCGGACAGCTTGGGGGTGAATCTTGCTCCGAAAATAATGCCGAGGTATGTTGCAACCGCGTCGCAACAGAAGAAAAGAGCTGCCTGCGTAGCGCTGTAGCCCTCAATTCTCCGCAAATACTGCGGCAGCACGAATACACTTGCGGTAAGAAGCGTGCCAAGAATTACGGCGAGAACTAGCCCTGACGCAAGCCCTGGTTCCTGAGATAACAGACGGAGGCTTAGGATCGGATTTGGATTCTTCCGGCGCGTATCCCACCACGCGAACACAGCTAGGCAAAGAATCGAAACTAATAGCATCAAGCGGATCAAAGGCGATTGCAGCCACATATCCTGCTCTCCGCGGCTCATTGTCACTTGGAACGCAACCAAGCCCGTTACGAGAAGGCCGATCGCAATCAAATCGGCCGGCGGAGGTTCGGATTCAAACTCGAGTCGCCGCGGAATAAAGAGATACAGACATAGAGCCGCAAGCAGCGGGAGCGGAACGATGGCCAGGAATGCAAATTTCCACCGTTCGGCATCGGCCACAACACCGAATAAAATTGGCATCAGCGCACGGGAAGCGTTGAGAAGTAACCCGAATAGTAACAAGGCACGAGCGCGCTCCTTAGGGCTGTACAGTCGGAATAGCGCCGACAGCGCCCGAACTAGGAATGCCCCTCCACCGACGCCCATGAGCGCGCGGGCACCTAAAAGGGAGGGAAGAGTGCTACTGAGGAAGCAGCCCAGAGCGCCTGAGGCATACAGCAGGAGTGACAGTACCAGGTAGTTCCTGTGACCGAGGCGGCGTACAAACCAGTTGGTTAACGGCAGCACAGCTAGAAACGCTGCGGCGTAGACTGTGATTACCCAGCTAATTTCGTCCTGGCTGGCCGCGACGTTTCCTTGCATATCGGGCAGGATAATGTTAGTCGCGAATTGCACTCCCAATTCGACGGAAGTCGCCAGGCTCAACCCCACCACGATCATCCATTTTTCGAAGGCGGTTAGTCGCAGCAGCGTCTGACGGATACCGCGGTCGAAGAGTTCTCCCTCTTCAACAATGCGCGGCGCCAGGACGCGAGAATGGTTGTCAGCGAACATAGATGCTTGCTCTAACATTGGTCCCGGGCCGCAATACCGCATTTGGGTGTGCGGTTCGTTTCAAGAGGATTTTCACCGGGACACGCTGGACGACCTTAACAAAATTGCCAGTGGCGTTTTGAGGAGGAAGCAATGCCTGCCGAGAACCCGCCGCTCCCGAAATAGAATCTACCGTCCCCTCGAACGTTACGCCACTGTACATGTCTGCCTGGATCACGGCGCGTTGTCCAGGGTGGACGCCAGCCAACTGGGTCTCCTTGAAGTTGGCCGTAATGTAGACCTGGTCGAGCGGAACGATCGTAAGCAGTAACTGACCAGGTGAAACGCGGTCTCCAAGCTGTACTGTTTTTTGAGTGACGACCCCTGAAATAGGAGCGCGGATCTCGGTATAGCTCAAGCGGAGCTTTGCCAGATTGACCTTGGCCCTGGCCCGCCCGACCTCCGCCATCGCGTAATGGTATTGCGCATTCCTCTCTTGGATTTCCTGCCGCTTCGCCTGGCTCTGGCGCACGAGTGCCCGAGAACGATCGAGCTGTGCCGTTGCCGCCGCCGTTTGAGCCTTTGCGATATCCACAGCTTTGCGGGCTTCGGCCAGGCGCTGCTCCGCCAATGCAAGTTCGCTGGCAGATACCTGTGCTGTCGCCTGAACGGCATCGAATTTCAATTGGGAAATATCAGCGGTTGCGAGCAGTGGCCGATAGCGGGCCAGATCCGCCTGAGATCTCAGATTGATGGCGCGTTTGGCTTCGACGGCCGCCTCTGCCGCCTTCAGCGCGGCGTTGGCCGCCTGTTGTTGCGACTCTTGCGACCGCAACAATTCGGATCCAGAGGCCGCTTCGGCCGCGAGAGAACCTTGGATTGCTGAGGCGACGGTGTCCCGAGTCAGGTGTACCGCTACCTTTGCGGATTGCGCTTGTGCTAACCCCGCGCGGTAAGCAGCGATCGCCTGATCGACTTCAGCTTGGTAATCACGTGGATCGATGCGGACTAACAGGTCGCCAGCCTTGACGTGCTGGTTATCGTTTACAGCAACCTTGTCAACATATCCCGATATCCGCGGCGATACTGACGTGATATGCCCGTCCACTTGTGCGTCATCGGTAGTGACCTTATCCGAAAATACGCCAAAGCCGGTAACAACGACGACCGCGCACAGAACCACAACGCCAACGGCGAGCGCCCATATCCTGCGCGAGGGAAGCCGGTTTTTAGGTGAAGGGTGATTCCCTAAAGGTGGGTCAGGCGAGCTCTGCTGTGTCGCAACGGATTCAAATGAATTATTTCCCATACACGTCCTCCACGTGGCCAACGCTGCGCGCCAGGTCGGCCCGATCCTGATTAAACCGATATAGAGCCTCGATTCGGTTGTCATCCGCGCGAGCGAGGGCATCCTGTGCCGTAGTCACTTCAACGTTGGTACCGACGCCCGCCTCAAACCGGCGTTGTGCGCGTTCAACTTCCTGGTGCGCAAGGTTGAGACCTAATTCGGCTACACGCACGGCTTGGCGGGCGGCGTTCAGTTGGTCAAGAGCCGTCTTGACCTGCTGTTCCACTACACTCTCGACCTCCCGCCGCTGCTCGGCAATCTTCAGTTCCTCGAGTTTCGCTTCTTCTTCTTGCGCTTTGATGCGGCCGCTCGTCCATAAAGGAACCTTCAGGCCAATGGAGTAGCCGTAGGCGCCTAAGCCGTCGTCGGGCTTTCTAGCTTGATAGTCAACCGCTCCGGAAATCTGAAGCGTCGGCAAACGCTGGTCACGGGCCGCCTTGGTCCGTAGGTTGGCAGCCCGTTCGGCAGAATCGAGCGCCCTAATCTCCGGACGATCCTGCAGCGCCTCAGCTATGAGGTCTCGGGCGCTAAAGGCCCGCAAGTTATAAAACTCCATGACATCCGTTAGCTCAGGCTCCTGCCCCACCGGAAGATCCAGCACTTGTCCTAGGGCGTAAATTGCAGAATTATGTTGCGCGTCGGCATCAATTAGTCGTTGTTTCTCGTTTTGAAGCTCGACTTGGGCGCGCAAAACGTCGATTTCTGTCCCGACGCCAGTCTTCTGTAAATGCGCGGCTTGATCGTAGAGCCTTTGCGCAAGCTGAACTCTTGCGGCGGCTGCCTCCCGATTTGCGGTGGCCCGCAACGCAATGAAATAACGTGCAACAACTATAGCCGTGATCTGCTCGCGCGTAGCCGACTCCTGCGAGACCGCCGTGCGCACGTCTTCCCGGCTTGCTTGATAGCGGCGCAGGAGAGGCAGATTGAAAAGAGTTATGGAAGTAGCCGGTCCGACATCGATCGATTGAAATGGGCCGATCCGGGTCGGATTCGGTCCCCCAATGATGTTCTGCATATTGAAGCTCTTGACGCCCTGCGCGGCTATCAAGGTCGCCTGAGGCAACAGGGCAGAACGCGCCACATCTTTCTCCTGCCGTCGCTCGCTCACTGAGAGACTCGCCGCCCGTCGAAGTGGATTTTCGTTCAGCGCCAGTTGGATTGCCTGCTTTATGCTGAGAGGCCGCTTGACCGCCGTTTGTGCGTCTGCGGAAGGGCATACTATCGTCAGAATTAGCGCCGCGCATATCATCCAGCAGGCCGAGTCGACGAAACTCGCGCCGGATGTATTCCTCGTCGTCCTCATCGAACTGCCAAACTGCATTTGAAGTGCCACAATTCAAGCTGCAGAGTAGATGAAAGGTATCGCCCTACAGAAGGGGAAACCGCATTGCTTTCGAACGGTTACAACCAATGCTCGCCCGACGTGTCCATCCCCGGACAGTCTCGCAGTCACGCTATCTCGCGAGTAGCAGGCCGATAGCTGTCGTAATTCATGAAATAGCGTCGCCATTCAACGGCGCGTTCTACCGAGTATTGCCGCTGAGTGCCTCGTCTCTGCGCTGATCGTTTACATTTGAGGACTCGACGCGCTATTGGGCAGCCGCGTGCATTTCTTGAGATGGAGCGGTCGAAAAGGCGTTAGGCCGCACGCAAACGAAAACCGCCACCTCAGCATTGCAGCGGGAGCAGAGACATGAAGATTGGAATCATTGGCGCAGGACAAATCGGCGAAACGCTCACGCGTCGGCTCGCCGCATTGGGACATGATGTGTCAGTAGCAAACTCAAGAGGCCCAGAGACATTGGCCAGCCTGGCGCGGGAGACCGGCGCGAAAGCCGTAACGGTCCGGGATGCGGCCAGAGCCGGCGAGCTGGTCATCGTCACCATTCCCGAGGGAAAGATCCCAAACTTGCCGAAGGATCTATTCGCTGGCGTCCCAGACGATGTGGTTGTCGTGGATACCGGCAATTACTATCCCCAAAGGGACGGACGGATCTCCGGCATCGAGAACGGCATGATCGAAAGCCGGTGGGTAGCGGCCCAGCTCGGCAGATCCGTTATCAAGGCGTTTAATAATATGAACTTCAAACATCTGTTGGAACTTGGCCGC
The DNA here is from genome assembly GCA_036279175.1 of Candidatus Acidiferrales bacterium. Lineage (GTDB taxonomy): Bacteria > Acidobacteriota > Terriglobia > Acidiferrales > UBA7541 > Palsa-295. Next base: position 8,563 of record DASUJR010000206.1, read on the forward strand.
CCTAACGGGACTCCGAGGCGTATTGCTCTGCCAGTAGCGGGTGACGACCAACGTGCCAAACAGGTCGTAATGCGACTGGTCGACGAACTCGGGTTTGACCCGGTCGACGCCGGGGCGCTCGGCGATTCCTGGCGGCAACAACCGGGTACGCCAGTCTATGACGCAGATTACGACGCAACAGGAGTAAAGCGTGCGTTGACGGAGGCCAGTCCCGAGCGCAAGCGGGAGTGGCGCGCAACGGCGAACACGGCCGGCAACTCTGCTCGGCGAGCCTGACGCAGCGGCCAAGCGTTCGAAGGTTAGCGCGGAGGCCAAGCAGGCCGCGCCTGACCACTGGAGTGGATGTCAGTCCAGCAGTCACGCCATTTCGCAAATAGCCGGACTGGCTCTGGCAGTCCACGAAATAGCGTGTGCATGCATCCTTGTGTTCTTTCGGGAATTGCCCACTAAGTGCCGTCTCAGTGCTGATCGTCCAGACTCGAATCTCCGAACCCCTATTGGACCGTCGCGTGCATTCCATATGGCGACGAACTAAGGAGGTTCGGATGAGTATGAAAATTGTTGTGATTGGTGGAACCGGTCTTATCGGTTCAAAGGTTGTCAAGACGCTGCGTGCACGCGGCCATGAGGCTATCGCAGCCGCGCCCAATACAGGCGTCAATACAGTCACCTGCGAGGGACTTGCCGACGTATTAAAAGGTGCGTCGGTAGCCATTGACGTATCGAACGCCCCTTCGTGGGAAGACAATGCCGTGATGAATTTCTTCGAGACATCAACTCGTAACCTTCTCGCCTATGAAGCAGCGGCAGGCGTGGGACATCACGTTGCGTTGTCGGTTGTGGGATCAGAGCGAATGCTCGAAAGCGGCTACTTCCGCGCAAAAATCGCTCAGGAACGTTTGATCAAAAGTTCCTCAATGCCCTACTCAATCGTTCGTGCGACGCAGTTCTTCGAATTCATCAAGGGCATCGCCGATTTTTCCACCGACGGTAATACGGTACGCCTACCAACTGCCCTCATCCAGCCCATGGCGGCCGAGGACGTCGCCAGTGGTGTATGCCGCGCCGCACTGGGCTCACCCCTGAATGGCACGCTTGAGATCGGAGGCCCGGAAAGGTTTCATCTGGATGAGCTGATCCGGCGAGCTCTTGCCGCGTACAACGATCCCCGCGAGGTCGTTGCCGACCCGCAAGCGCGCTACTACGGCATCAAGCTGAGCGAGACTACGCTTGTTCCTGGCGGTGACGCGCGGCTTGGAGAGACGAGCCTTGAAGACTGGCTGAGCCCGGCGATGTCCTTGAAGTAGTCGAGAATCCACGGCCCTGCTCTTCAATCGGCAGGGCCGTGGACGCTGTGACAATCCAGCAGTAGAACGATTCGAGATCGGAAACGCAATAGCGACACCGCTGCTCACGATCGGCGCCTCCATACATTCCATGTGTCCCCGTTAGTCGTCGTCTGCTTGTCTCTTTCCCTCACATTCGTTTCTCGATACATTTCGAGCCCCCTAGCGAAACGATTAATCCGTGCAATTTTTGCGCCGCGATTTTAAGCAGTGCATGCGGCCGTCCAATGCGACCGAATCCAGCCATCTCGAGCGGCTCGCCCGGCAGCGGAGCACGTAGCGACGCGCTCGAACGAGCACACTGACGAGCGTAGACGCTATCTCGTGAGCTGCGGCTCGTTGTCGCTCCATTCCGACGAAATAACGTTACTAAGTGCGCCTTTGCGCCAAGTAATCGTTCACAAACGGTCGGCGGGTTACAGCTCAAAGCTATCGTGCATCACCAGCGGCGGACACGAGGGCCCCAACACTCTTCGGCGCAAGAGCCACCGAATTTCGGGGCGTTGGGCCATCGGTTTGGAGTTGGCGGCGTTTTTGCGCCAGCTCTGCCTCTTCGAAAAAGGCTTTCGGAGGATCTATTGCGGACATCTTTTCGGCAACGGCTTCTGCCTTTTCATACCGCCTGCCAAGGACTAGCGGGGCTTGTAGATAGACTAGCGGCACTTGTAGATAGTATTCGAAAAGGTCGGAAAGTGCATCGACGTTTTTGGGATTCAACTGGACAGCGCGCTTGAATTTCTCCTTGGCTTTTCTCGCCAGCACGACCGCGCTTAGCGGATTCGACGCTTCTGCGCGCATGCCATAGGCCCGCCCCAACCAGTCGATATACTCGCTATTTTTCGGAGCTGCAATGACCGCTTTGCCCAGGTACTGTGTAGCCTTTTTAAATTCGCCGAGCATATAGTAATCGCGGCCAATCAGAAACAACGATGCCGGCACACTGGCATGCGTATCCAGCAGCGAAAGCGACTCTTTATATTGGGCTTGACCATACAATTCTTCAGCTTTAGGCAGACTGTCCATCTGAGCAAGCACCGGAATGGAAATCAACCAGATCCAACCGATGCCTACCGCGAGCTTTCTCATTTGATCTTGCTCCCCTGCCAATCTCAACCGATGAGAAGGCACGCAAGTCACCAAAGCGCTCGGCGGCGGACGAGCCGGACGGGCTTGCGCGCGAACTGAAACAGTGTGTTTGCCCCCGGCTCTATGTCGAGCGCCGTAACAGCTTCTTCAAAGTTGGCGGGCTGCAGAGTTGGTGGGCATCGGTGCCAAGGAGGGCTGCGCCGCCAGCTCAAGGTCGTACTCCGCCTGCTCCAACAATTCGAGATCTTCATCGTATAGCCTGTCGAGGTTTCCCGCATCGGCGTAGGTGGAGATCAGGCGGTATAGATCCACGACGTCTTTATCGCTATGGCGCCGTTCTTGCAACGCAAAGAGTTTCAGAACCGAAAGGCCCGCGAGCGATGCCCCAGTGGCGTCTACACCAGAGCGTAGTTCGACATGCACTGCCGCTTCAAAGGCATCCTCGAATCCGGCGACTGTCATCGCCGTATCTCTGTCTGGCGGCCAGTGAATCATGTCCGCCTCGGCGACACCGCCGAACGGGATCAGATCCAGGGGAATCTTTTGCCCGACACCCAGTTGGGGCACCAAGTAGATGCGATGAGGGATCCTGCCTGCTGTGAAATCACCACTCTCAAGGAGAGCCGTCCGCAGTTCGTGAAAGGCGTCCCAAGTGTTCACCGCAAACGCGATGTCCACGTCGGCCGTTGCCCGACCCGTATGGATTCCGAAGACGTGAAACAGGAGCAGATCGCGAGCCGTCGCGCCCACGAGAAGATAAGAAACGTCGTGCTCAGCCGCCAC
>DASUJR010000207.1:0-5275 GCA_036279175.1 Candidatus Acidiferrales bacterium
CGCAGGATTTGGTTCCCGTGACCGGTCGAAACATACACGACCTCGCCTGCTGGAACCGTGGTTTGTGTTTGCGCAAGCGAAACCGTTGGCGCGGCAAGAAAGCCGAAAATGGTCAACACCGCGATTAATGATACGTGAATACGCATGGATGCTCCTTTAATCGTCGGGCCGATGATCGCAGCAGGCGAGCTAAGTCCAGAGAAGACGAACGTAGGCCCTCGCGTCTTGCTGTCATTTCATGATTGGCCCGGTACTCTCTTCCGAGCGATCGAGTGGGAAACTGGAGCGGTATCCTGTGCTGAGTAAACAAAGTTGTCAAGCGAAAGTGAATCGAAGCGCCGAACGCTCGGCGAATGATACATGCTGACTGCGTTACGATCGTTTGCCTCTGCGGTGCGGTCCAAGCTAAGCAGTCCCTGTCGCCGGTACCGGCGGCTTTTGCATTTTGGAGTTTCGTGATAAAGGATCGTTCTGATATGTCAGCGAACAACGAAGGCGGCGCGAAGCACATGACTCCGGAGGAGTTTCGCCGCCACGGCAAGAAAGTGATCGACTGGATCGCGGACTATTACGAGCGCATCGAGTCGTTTCCCGTCAACTCGCGCGTGCAGTCGGGCGAAATTCGCGCAGCACTTCCCGCACATGCTCCTCAGGAAGGCGAGTCGTTTGACGCCATGCTCGCGGATATGGATCGACTGATTCTCCCGGGTATCACGCATTGGCAATCGCCGAACTTCTTCGGGTATTTTCCTTCGAACAACTCGTTCCCGTCGATTCTTGGCGACTTGCTTTCATCCGGCTTGGGGGTGCAAGGAATGTTGTGGGCTACGAGTCCGGCGTGCACGGAAGTGGAGACGCACGTGCTTGATTGGCTCGCGGACTCTCTGGCGCTGCCGGAAAAGTTCTCCTCGCGAAGTACCGGAGGAGGGGTTATCCAGGACACGGCTTCCAGTTCTTCGCTTTGTGCGTTGCTCGCCGCGCGCGAACGGGCCACAAATTTCGCGTCAAATCAGCGCGGTTGCGACGGGCGGCTGGTGGCTTACACGTCTTCGCAAGCGCATTCGTCGATTGAGAAGGCCGCAAAAGTGGCCGGCATCGGCAGCGCGAATGTACGGCTGATCGATGTCGACGAGAGGTTTGCAATGCGTCCCCGCGCGCTCGCGGCCGAGATCGAGCGTGACCGCCGGAACGGCCGCCTGCCATTTTTTGTCTGCAGTACAGTCGGTACTACCTCATCGAATGCGATGGACCCTCTTCCTGAGATTGGAAAGCTGTGCCAGCAGCACGGCTTATGGTTGCACGTTGACGCTGCGATGTCCGGCACGGCCGCACTTTGCCCGGAGTTTCGCTGGATTCAGCAGGGAATTGAATTCGCGGACAGCTATTGTTTCAACCCGCACAAATGGATGTTCACGAATTTCGATTGCGACTGCTTCTATGTGGGCGATCGCGCCGCCCTGATCAAGGCGCTGAGCGTGCTGCCGGAATACCTGCGCAACAAAGCCACGGAGTCCGGCGCGGTAATCGACTATCGTGACTGGCACATCCCACTGGGGCGCCGTTTCCGCGCGCTGAAGCTGTGGTTTGTGATCCGCCATTACGGAATCAGCGGGTTGCAACGGCAGATCAGGCGCCACGTAGAACTCGCGCAGGAATTTGCGTCGTGGGTTGCGCAAGATGCCGATTTCGAGCTGGCCGCGCCCGTTCCCCTGAACCTGGTTTGCTTCCGTCACCGCTCCGGAGATGCCGTGAATCAGGCAATCATGGATACGCTCAATAGCAACGGCGAACTGTTCCTCACGCATACGCGCTTGAACAACCGCTTCACACTTCGTTTGTGCGTTGGCCAAACGCGAACGGAATTTCGCCACGTAAAAGCCGCCTGGGCGCGCATCCAAAAAGCCGCCGCGACAGTGGGAACACCTGACGCCCTCTAAATCTGCCCCGTTGGAAAATGAAATGAAGTACTAAATGCGCCTACTTCCCTCACTGTATTTACGGGCACGGTCCATGCATGTTATTCGGTATCTTACGCTCAAGCGAAGTGCCCTTGCTTGGGTATCAGGTCGGGGGAGATGCGGTTGTTTCAGCACCGTTTTCACATCTGCGAAATTGCTGGGGCTCACGGCGCACGCAAGCGCCACTTAAATTCCGCCGAACGAGCCATCCAGAAACGGAGAAAACAAGTACATGCGAATTTTGGTGGCGGACGATCACGAACTCCTGAGGCGCGGCGTCTGCTTTGTTATCCAGGGACGCTCCGATTGGGAGATTTGTGCCGAGGCTGTTGATGGATCCGATGCCGTCGATAAGGCACGAGACGTAAGACCGGATGTCGCAGTCCTCGACGTAAGCATGCCGAAGCTCAATGGCTTGGAAGCCACGCTCGCGATTCGCCAGTGGTCTCCGGAGACGGAAGTGCTGATTCTGACGCAGCACGAATCCGTTGAGATGGTGCGCCACGCCTTCGAAGCCGGCGCGCGCGGATATGTCGTGAAGTCAAATGTCGCGAACGAGTTGGTCAGTGCCATTGAAACTGTCTCGCATCATCAGTTCTTTTTCTCCGAAAAGTGGCAGACCAGCGGCCATTCTCTGTTGGGAGCGGACGGGCGCGCCATGGACCGCATCGAAATTGAGGGACAGGCCGAGCAAAGAACCGCTGCGCTCCAAAAATTGGCGACCAACCTGTTGCACCGGCAGGACCAGGAACGGCAAACCATCGGCCATGAATTGCGGGAAGGCATCGGCCGCGATCTTTCGGGAATCGCGTTCAATCTTGAGCTCATGGGGAAATCAAACGGGCACGGCGCCGATCCGCTGTTCACGGAAGCGCTGCATCTCGCGCGGCACGGCGTTGCAAGGATGCGGGCGCTCTCGCAATCGCTCGATCCGCCTTTGCTCGTCGACATCGGCCTCGCGTCCGCGGCGCAGTGGCTGGTTGAGAACTTTCGGGTGCGGACGGGAATCGACGTCAATGCGGAATGGGTATGCGCCGACCGGCTGCCCATTGAAATTGAGAGTGCTTTTTTCTGGATTCTTGACGAGGCGCTCGCGAACGTCCGCGCGCATTCTGGCGCGAAATACGCGGATGTTTGCGTCAAGTTCGACGCGCAGGGCGCAACGCTAGAAGTGCGCGACCATGGTTGCGGCATGCCTCGCCACGTCGTCGATCGGTTTGGACGCGGGGAGACGGGTTCGAGTGTCGGCCTTGCGGCCATTCGCGAACGAGTGCGGGAACTGGGTGGGGACGTGGACCTCTGGTCCGGTCCAAACGGGACCGCGTTGAAGGCCCGGATCCCGGCAGCCGCGATTCGCCGTCTAACACCGCGTGTCCCGCGCGAAGAGCCCCCCGCAGCTGAAGAAGCTTCCGCCGCCTGTGCCTGAGGGGCCGTGACTTCGATACGGCAGGCGGCCTCTGGCGCTCGAAGGCTCGAATAATCCCTCTAAAGAACGTGCTATCAGGCGTTAGCCTAGCTTTCCAACCGCTTTGGAGTGTTCTGCGCTTGGTCGCGTTCCCAAGTCCCGCGAACAGGCGTAACGGCTTTCTTCCCCTTTTCGTTGTGCTTCCGCATGGCCCGATTTGAAAAGTTGTCAACAAATGTCCTCTGGGCTTCGTTATACCGCCTAGAAACCAACCATGGCGGCTGAAACCGCCGGAGGAACTTGATGCGCTTCTTCAAACGAACGTCCCGAATCTTGTTGCTGGTGCTCCTGGTACTGTTTGCCGCTCAATTCGTTGATGCCAGGCCAGGTCGTTCTGCCGCAGACCACGACGCTGCCACCCAGCAAGCGACTCCGCGCCGGGCTGTAAAGCCAGCTCCGCCTGCTCAGGAACGTCCGGAAGCTGCGCCTGGGGAGTCTGCATCCGCGGAGCAAGCTCCCGTTGCCCCCGACATCCAGAGCCAGCTGAACGATCTTCAGCACCAATTCGAGCAGGAGGCAATCAATCGCATGCGCTACGGCCGCCCCAACTACGGGGTGGGCGGGTTTATAAATGATTTGATTCCTTTCCTGGTCTTTGTCGGCGTGACGCTCGCGCTTCTCTGGATTCTTCGCGCTGTTCTCGATAACCGCCGTTGGTACAGAACCGTGAGGGTTCAAACCGACACCCACGCCAAGCTGCTCGACCGCTTCGCGTCCAGTCAGGAAATGCTCACGTACATGCAGTCCGATGCAGGCAAGAAATTTCTCGAAACGCCGGTCTTCGAGGGCCAGCGCAGACAGGCCTCAAGCCTGCCCTTCAGCCGGATTCTCTGGTCGGTGCAGATCGGTATCATTGCCGCGGTTTTTGGAGCTGGAATTCTTTTCCTTCGGGGCAGGGTTTCTCCGGACGCTGATATGGGCTTCCAGGTGTTCGGTACGTTGGTTCTCACCCTCGGCGTTGGCTTCATCGTCTCCGGCGGAGTATCGTATGTCCTAGCCAAGCATTTCGGTCTTCTCGAACAACGCGACAAACTGGCAGCATCCGAGCGCAATGCGTGAGTCGCGGAACTCGGGTTGCGCGCGAATCGAACGCGGAAGGGAACGTCAGCCCAAAAGGGAATCATGCTGAAACAGGTCAGCTTGACGCGGACGGCACAACTCGACAGCGCGATTGGTGCGGCTGCTGACGCGTTCCACATGGACGAGCAGACGTTCTGCGCATTCTACGAAGCCACGGGTCGCACTCTCTGGTCCTATCTGTATCGCACCTCGGGCAATGCGACGCTCGCCGACGACCTGATGCAGGAAAGCTATTACCGTTTCCTGCGCGTCCGCTTTTCCGAGGCCGATCCGGAATACATGAAGAACTATCTGTTTCGCATCGCTACGAACCTGCTCCGCGATCACTGGCGGCATGCGAAGGTGGACCCGCCGGCTCCCGAAACGCACGAAGATTCGCGCATCGCGCAAGCCGGCGCTCTTGCACACGAGGAACCGTCTGCAGAATCGGACGTGATGCGCGCGATGCACGACCTGAAGCCGCGCGAGCGCCAGCTCTTGTGGCTCGCTTACGTTGAGGGCTCAAGCCACCGCGAAATCGCGCAGCTTGCCGGGCTACGAGAGCAGAGCGTTCGCGGCCTTTTGTTTCGAGCCCGCGCCAAATTCGCGAAGCTTCTGCACCGCCGCGGGCTGACCCCGACCGAGATGCGCCAATGACCCGCTGGAATGCGAACGCGTGCCCGAACGAACCTCGCGTGATTCGGTGCGCGCGCACCGGCTTCTGGGATGCGGAGCTTGAACGGCACGTTACGAACTGTCGTGCATGCGCGGAAGCCGCATCCATCGCACGACT
>DASUJR010000208.1:0-4380 GCA_036279175.1 Candidatus Acidiferrales bacterium
GAGTATGCGAATTCTCTTTGTAACCACGAACCTGCCGGTGCCACCGACGAATGGCCAGGCTATTCGCACGCTGTCGATTATCAGGGGGCTCGCTTCCTTAGGACACGATCTGTCCTTCGTCTCCTTGGTGCCCAGGGGACATTCAGAGCGGAAGAATGGTTTGGACCAGTTTTGCCTTTCCGTTGATCTTGTCGGATCTTCCGTAGCCAATATGTCGCAGGGATCGGCCTATCTAGGCCGGGCGATATCGCTTTTGAAATGCAAGCCTTATTCGCTTGAGCGATTCCACGTCCCTTCGATGCAGGACAAAGTTTCGCAGCATCTGGAAAAAGGCGAGACGGATGTCATCGTTTCTGACAGCATTTATGCACTGGCGAACGTACCGAAAACGGGTGTGCCGATTGTGCTAAACACTCACAACGTCGAGTATGCGATCTATGACAGATACACGACGGTAGAGAGCAGCCTTATCAAAAGGAAATACGCTGGGATAGAGAAGCGGCTTCTGAAAGGGGCAGAGCAACGAAGCTGCTGCCGTGCCGCCATCGTCCTCACATGTTCAGCGGTGGATCGCGAATTGCTCACAGCTCTTTGTTCAGAAAGAGGCGTTTACGTTGTTCCAAACGTTGTTGACATTGAACATTACGAATCTTCACATTGCAACGGATCTTCGGCTGGGCCGGTCCTGCTATTCCAGGGAAGCATGGATTGGTACCCCAACCGCGACGCCGTCGAACATTTTGTCAGGAACATTTTTCCCAAGGTGCGCGAGAGATTTCCGGAAGTGAAATTTATCGTTGCCGGTCGAAATCCTCCTGCGCATTTTGTCGCCGAGTTCACGAGGTTCCAAGGAGTCGAATTCACGGGTACCGTGCCGGATATGCGCCCGTACCTCGATTCGGCAACTCTTGTTGTCGTGCCCCTGCGAGTTGGCGGCGGCACGCGCATAAAGATTCTGGAGGCATGTGCTGCCGGTAAGGCTGTGGTCTCGACCACAGTGGGCGCTGAAGGCCTCAACCTGCAGAATGGCACTGAGATCGTGCTGGCGGACAGCCCGAGCGCATTTGCGGAGGAAGTGACGTCGCTCCTGACGGATCGGCAAAAAGCGAAGTCGGTTGCCGCGGCAGCCAAGGCGGTTGTCGTGGGACAATACAGCCAGCATGCTCTAGTGGAGAGCTTAAGGCGCGCGTTTGAGGGACTTTCGAACACAAAGCCCGACTAAAGCTACACGTCTCGGTTGCACAGAATGCGAACGACCAAACACAGAAGTGCTGGAACCGAACTCGGAGAGGGTAGATGTGCGGAATTGCCGGAATAGTTGCTTCCGACACCAACGCAATAATTGACGCCGATCGCATCCACCAGATGTGCGATGCGATTGTGTATCGGGGACCAGATGACGAAGGTGTGTTTGTAAACGGTTGCGTTGGACTGGGAATGCGCCGGCTCAGCATCATCGACGTCGCCGGCGGGCAACAACCGGTTCACAACGAAGATAAGTCCGTTTGGATCGTTTTCAACGGGGAGATTTACAATTTTCTCGAACTCCGGCGTGATCTAGAAGCGAAAGGCCACATTTTTTATACGCATTCCGATACGGAGGCAATCGTCCATTCTTACGAAGAATACGGCGCGGCTTTCGTGGCGAAGTTGCGCGGAATGTTTGCGCTGGCATTGTACGATTTCCGACAGCACAAGCTGATACTTGCCCGAGACCGGATGGGCAAGAAGCCGCTCCATTACGCGGTGCACAATGGCTGCCTGTATTTCTGTTCGGAGATCAAGTCGGTGTTAGCCGTTGCTCCCGAGTTAGGCGGCGTTGACAACGATGCATTAGCACAATTCTTTTTCTACGGCTACATTCCTGATCCGGCAACCGCTTTTAAAGCAGTAAGAAAGCTGCCTCCCGGACACTGGCTGGAATTCACAAACGGAAATGCGCGAGTACGGCAATATTGGGATATTCCGGAATTTTGCTCGTCAGGCCTGGCGGAAAAAGAATGCCTGGAGGAATTGGAGGCTACGCTAGAGGATTCAGTCCGAATGCGGTTGATCAGCGAAGTGCCATTAGGCGCGCTTCTCAGTGGAGGGGTGGACTCCTCCGCGGTGGTTGCAATGATGGCGCGGTGCAGCAATCGCCCGGTGAAGACGTTTTCGATCGGTTTCAAGGATATGGATTTCGATGAGTCGCGACACGCGAGGGCTGTGGCCAAGAGGTTTGGAACCGAGCATTGCGAATTGATTATCGAAGCAAAGCTTTGGGAAACACTGGAAGAATTGAGCAGGGTAATCGACGAACCATTCGCGGACTCCTCGATTATCCCAACCTACCATGTATCGCGAATGGCGCGCCAATACGTGACGGTAGTTTTGTCGGGCGATGGCGGCGACGAATTGTTTGCCGGGTACGACTCTTACTGGATTCAGTATGCGCGGCGGTATCTGGATCTCGTTCCCAGGTGGATTGGCCCGCTGTATCACCGTTTCATTTACCCGCGATTGCCGTTGAAGTTGCGGACTCGCAAGATGGCGTACAACTTCCCGCTGGGATTCGCGGAGAGATTCACGTACGCACAGTCGCTGCTAGCTAGCTACGATGACGATACAACCGTTCTCTCGAGGCAGTTTCTCGATGCAGTATCACGCAGCGAACCTCCCAAGGCTCTTTTGAGGAGCTATTTTGAACGAGCTCCCGCGAGCGACGTGGTGAGCCGGATGCAGTACGCAGACATGAAGATGTACCTTACGGCTGACGTACTGACGAAGGTGGACCGAATGAGTATGTTCGCCTCACTTGAGGTTCGCTGTCCTCTTCTCGATCACGTAATGGTTGAACTGGCGACAAGGCTTCCGCTGTCCATGAAGTTTCACGGCGGCGTTCGTAAGTATTTATTGAGACGACTGGCGGAAAAAATCGGTGTGCCGCGCGAAACTCTCTATAGACACAAGCAGGGCTTTTCGCTCCCCCTGCGCCATTGGATGCGCGCGGAACTGAAGGCCGAGGTAACGGATCTGCTCCTTGAACCGCAAACGATCGGTCGGGGATATTTTCGAAAAAGCGCGGTCGAACGATTGCTACGCGAGCACCATCGAGGAGAACGCGACAACTCGATGGTGCTTTGGCAGTTGCTTGCTTTTGAGCTTTGGAATCGGAACTACCTGACGCCTCGAACAGCAAGGCCGCTTAGCGTTTACACGGATCCGCAGCCCGCGATCTCATAATGGACGAACGTGGTGAATACCTCGGCACGACCAATCCCATCAATTGTAGAGAGCCCGCTCAGGATGGCCTGGAGCGGTTCTCGACGGAACGACACCGTTTTCTCCTAGTGTGCCAGTCGTACCCTCCGGTGATCGGCGGGTCAGAGCTCGAAGCACAACGCATATGCGAGGCCCTGATTCATCGCGGCCATGACGTAACCGTTGTGTGCGCCGGCGGAGAGCCAATGCCGGACGTAAAGGACTGGGTTGACCCCAAAAACGTGCCAGTGAGGATTTATGCGCGTCACAGCGAGGGCGCGATCAAGAATCTGGTTTTCGCCTTTTGCGTTGCTTCAATGTTGTTCGCTGAACGGCAGAAATATCAATTCGTGTACTTTTTGATGCCGGGACTTCACGTCGCGTTGGGACTCTGCGCCGCTCAATTGATTGGTAAGCCTACATTGATGAAAATTTCAGGCAGCGGCGAAGTCAATCGCATGGGGAGGTCGCTGATCGGACGCTTTGAATTATGGATGCTGCGGCGATGGGCCAGCCGGGTAATGATCCTGAACGAAGGCATGCGAGGCGAAGCGCTTTCTGCCGGCCTCGCGAACGATCAACTGCTCTGGATGCCAAATCCAGTGGACACGGAGGAATTTTCGCCCGCGACCGCCGAGGAAAAAGAGCGGCTGCGATCTCGTTTGGGCGTCCCCGAAGAGAGCAAAATCGTGCTGTATTGCGGCCGCCTCGCCGTCGAAAAGGCGCTGCCGTCACTTCTTCAAGGGTTCGCGACAGCTCTGACCGAAGTTTCGGACGCGTTGCTTGTCTTAGTGGGTGACGGTTCGATGCGAGATAGCTTGGAAAAGCAGGCCGTGGGCTTGGGCCTGGAGAATCGAAATATTCGGTTCGCCGGCCGAGTGGATCCGGGAGAGGTTTCTGCGTGGCTGAAGATTGCAGATGTTTTCACGCTGGTTTCGTCATTGGAGGGCTTTCCGTGCTCTTTGATTGAGGCGATGTCGTCGGGGCTCCCGTCGATCGCGAGTAACATCGAGGCCAATCAACAGCTGGTCGCGGACGGGAAGGAAGGCTTTCTGGTTCCAGTCGGAGACTGCAGTGCTATCGCCCGGAGAATCGTCGCCCTCTTAAATGACGCAGTCCTTCGCACGAAAATGGGACGGT
>DASUJR010000209.1:0-27017 GCA_036279175.1 Candidatus Acidiferrales bacterium
AGCGTCATATACGCCATGATGTATCCGCCCACCAGCCCAAGAAAATCGGCGATTGCCACCAGCAGTGGCAGCACAAACGTGGTGGCGAGCACGCGCGGCGTCATCAATTTGCGGATCGGATCGGTGCCGAGAGCGCGCATCGCATCGATCTGCTCCGTCACCACCATCGAGCCCAATTCCGATGCGATCCCCGAAGCGTTGCGGCCTGCAACCAGCAGCGCGGTAATCGTCGGCCCCAGTTCGCGAACCAGCGCAAGCGACACGGCTTCGCCCGTCAGCGCCGTCGAGCCAAAGCGCGAAAACTGCGCGGCCGTATTCAGAACCAGCACGCCGCCAATAAAAGCCGCGGCAATCGCGACGATCGGCAACGACCCGACGCCGATCAAATCCATCTGCTCGACCGTGTCTCCCCAATACTGCGGGGGCGTAAAAATATTCCCGATCGACTGGATGGAAAGAAACGTGTAGTCCTGAAGAGCAAAAACCCAACGCTTCAGCCTGTCGCCCACAAGCGACGGAATGGACACGGTTTCGGCCGCTTCAACCATAGATGCGTCACCCGCGCCGGGGCGGGCGAATCTTCGCAAGGGTATCGTCCACAGCTACTCGCGTCAAGCAAACCCGTGCACCGCTCGTGCTCTGGTTGCCGAATCAGTGGCCCCACCGCGACTTGGTGACACGAGGACGCAAAGCGAAAGCGAGCGGGCGAAAAAAAGGAGAAAGACAACTTCAGCACCTGTAGCGGTTAGAAAATGTTTTCTCCTTTACAATCAATAGGATGCGACGGATTTTAATCGCGCGGGTGTTGCGATTAGAGCCTTCACTGTAAGACCGCGGGTCGATGTCGCCGAAAGCCGGGCGTTGGGCCGAAACCAGGTCGTTGTCGCCGAAACCGCATTGATGAGTGAATAGGCGGGTCCCAGCCTGCTCGCCGCGGCGAGGCCCGCCCGCGCTGCATCCCGACTCGATACTTGCCCTGCCCTGTTGGACGGTGGGTGCTTTGTGCCATCGCGGAGTCCGCCAACTCTGCGCTAAGCTGCCAAGCACGACACGACCATGGCTTCCCGCCATACCATCGTCAACGTGGGATACCGCTCAACGAACTACTGGGTGGTCAGCGCCGGAAACTCGCGCCTGCTCGTGGATCTCGGCTGGCCGGGCACGATGCCGGCAATGCGCGCGAATCTCGACCGCATGGGCGTGCCTCTCGATCAGATCCGCTACGCGGTCGCCACGCACTATCACATGGACCATGCAGGGCTGGCGCAGGAGTTCAAGCGCGCCGGCGTTCCTCTATTGGTGCTCGAAAACCAAATCGATGCGATTCCGCGCATGAAAGCTCATATGAAGCCGGCCGACCACTACATTGACATCACGTTAAACGACAACGTCACACTCTCGTTCGCCCAAAGCCGCGCTTTCCTTGCGAAAATGAATATCGCCGGTGAAATCCTGGCCACTCCAGGTCATTCTGCCGATAGCGTTTCCCTGCTTCTTGACGACGGATCGGTGTTCACCGGCGATCTCACGCATCCTGCCCTGGCTGGCGAACACGACGGTGCAACGATTGCTGCCAGTTGGCAGTTGCTCCGCAGCCGAGGCGCAAGTCGCGTTTACCCTGGGCACGGTCCAGTCCGCTCTCTATGAGCACGAGCCTCATCGTCGACGCCGATGTTTCGCTAAAAGGCTTATTCGGATCCCGGAGCTTGTAGGTCAAGTAACATGTCTCCCGGCGGAGGCGGCCATGCGCCCCTCCGTGCACAGTGACTGTGCAGATTGACTGATCGCCGATATACGGCCGCCAGCGGGTTAACCGTATCGGCACTACTTGTTCGCTGCTAGATGACCGTTCGATATGCTCTCCGCATGACAAAGTATTTAAAGCTGGTCGTGCTTATCGCGATGATCACCGCGCCCTTGTTCGCGTACGAATACCCGCTTTCTGACACAGCAATCCGCAAGGCATATTTTCTGGGAGCGGCCAACAACAAAGATACCCACGAATTTCTAGCGCAATACTCGCACGTGCTGCCGATGCCGAAATCAGGACCGCACGTCGCGGAAATCACTCTCGATACGCCATACGCACGGATCGTTCAGTATTCAACTACGGCAAGGAACTTCTCCGCGGTCGACGCAGTGGCTAAATTCCTCAACGCACCCGCTATCTTCCACGTTCGCGTTCGTATTGATTTAACTGCGTCATATACAGCTATCGTTTCAAGCGATGCGAAGGGCGCGCGCCTTCGCCCGGATGATTTCTGGCGAGACTTCAAGGTCAAATTCATGCAGGACGGAACCGAATTCCTGGCCCAGCACGTGAAAGGCGAGCCGACGTATGTCGGTACGAGTTCTGATGGCGGCGGCAGCACGCTCAGCGGCGCAATTGTATGGCTGGACTATCCTGTCAAACATGTCGCCTCGGATGTTGCAACTGTAGAAGTTTTGACGCCTGATGGGCAGCACGTTCGGTCAGACTTCGATTTACGGCGACTTCTTTAGTCCCTACTCGGGAACGTAAAATTCCGAGGCCCACTTCGGCTTTACCGACACTGCCGCGTCCTGTAAAATCAGTCGTTTTCCTAAGGGTTCTGTTCCCTCTATGCTTCGATTCGTCACTGCCGGAGAGTCTCACGGCCAGGCTCTGATTGCCTGGATTTCAGGCCTGCCTGCCGGTGTGCCCGTCGATGTTGAATTCATCGGACGCGAAATGCACCGCCGCCAGCTTGGCTTTGGTCGAGGCGGTCGCCAGCGCATCGAGAAGGACGCCGCCGATATTCTCTCGGGCGTGCGGCACGGCCAAACGATAGGCGCCCCGATCGCAATTCGCATCGAAAATCGCGATTGGAAGAATTGGGAGAAAGCTCTGCCGGTGGAAGACACGGAAGGCGCCGACGATGTTCGCCGACGTCTGACGGCGCCGCGCCCCGGCCACGCCGATCTCGCCGGCACGCTGAAATTCAATATTCACGATGCGCGATACGTTCTCGAACGCGCCTCTGCCCGCGAAACAGCCGCGCGCGTAGCAGCCGGAGCATTCGCGAAACTCCTGCTTCGTCAGTTCGCGGCAAACGTTTTGAGCCACACGATTGCGGTCGGCCATGCGAGCCTGGGCCGCGATGCAGAATGGAGCGAGATCGAAGCTGTTTGCGAAAATCTCGAATCTCCCTTGCGTTGCGTCGATCCCGCAGTCGAAGCCAGCATGAAAGCTGAAGTCGACACCGTTCTGCGCGCGGGAGATTCTGTCGGTGGAATTTTCGAAGTGGTCGCGCGAGGCATTCCGCCCGGCCTTGGCTCGCACGCACAATGGGACGAGAAACTTGACGGCAAAATCGCGCAAGCCGTCATGTCGATTCAAGCCGTGAAGGGCGTCGAGATTGGCTCAGGCGTCGCGAATGCAACAAGCTACGGCTCGCAAGTGCAGGACGAGATTCGCTACGGCCCGGATGACAAGCGCTTTCATCGGTCATCCAACCGCGCGGGCGGCCTGGAAGGCGGCATTACAAATGGCGAGAACATCATCGTCCGCGGCTATCTGAAGCCGATTTCGACCCTGCGTCGCGCGCTGCTCACCGCCGATCTGAATTCCAAAGAGGAAGTGAAGGCGGCGTACGAGCGCTCGGATGTGTGTGTCGTGCCGGCGGCGGGTGTGGTGGGTGAAGCGATGGTTGCCTTCGTGCTTGCAAGCGCGTTCCTGGAAAAATTTGGCGGCGATTCGCTGGACGAAACGCGCCGCAACTTCGACGGCTACCAGCGCCAGCTCGACGCCTTCTAGCGCGCGCGGATCGGAAATCCTTCCACTTAGCTTGGTTCGCGTTCCCGCCCTTACTCGTATCTCAGAGCAACCATTGGATCGACTCGCGTCGCGCGTCGTGCGGGGATGTAGCACGCGAGCAGCGCGATGAGCGCAAGCAGGATGGCAACCCCGCTGAACGTCAGCGGATCGGTCGCCGCGACACCATAAAGCTGGCTCGATAAGAACCGCGTTAGCCCAAAAGCAGCAGCAACGCCAACCGTGACTCCAATCAGCATGAGCTTCGCTCCTTGGCCCAGAACCATTTCGAGAATGACCCGCCGCTGAGCCCCTAGTGTGATGCGAATGCCGATTTCGTGTGTCCGCTGCTCGACCGAGTACGCGAAAACCCCATAGATACCCACCGCGGCCAACAGCAGCGCCAGTGCCGCAAACACGTCGAGCAAAATCATGGTGAAGCGGCGCGAAGTGAGCGAATCGGAGATGGCCGCGTCCATCGATTCGAAGTTAGACGGAATCTCTTCACCGTTCGCTTTTTCGATAGCCCTCTCGATGGCTTCAGCATTGGCGTATTTCAGGGTTTGAGTGCGAACCATGAATCCGGCAGTATTCTCAAATATGTCGCTGTCGGACTGCTGTACAACCGGTATGTAAAGTGCGATTTGCACTAGCCCAGGCGAGGCGAGACTCCACTGCATTACGTGGCCCACCACGCCGACGACTTCAATTGGCTTACCTTCCGGGAATTGGATACGCTTGCCGATGGGATTCTCATCCTTAAAATATTTCTTGGCGAAATTCTCATCGATTACGCCAACATGCGGCGTCCGTCCATTATCCTGCTCTGTGAAAAAGCGGCCTTGGAGCAAGGGAATTTGCATTACTTTCAAATAACCCGGGGTGACGAGGTACAAGAGCGCCAAAGCCATCTGCGCTTGCGTCGCGGGTTTGGCGCGGCCTTCGATCCAGAATGGAATTTCACTATCGCCGCCGAACGGAACCGCGCCATCTTCGGATGAAACAGCTTCCACTCCGGGTACGGTGGCGATAGTGTTGCGCAGCCGCATCAAGCTGGCGCGGAATTCGTCCGGCGTTTGCTTGGCGAAGGAAGCTGGCAGAGACACGCCGAACCCGAGGACATCATGAGAATTGAAGCCAGGATTCACGTCCCAGAGGCGTGCGAGGCTGCGAATTGCCAGTCCGGCGCTGATGAGCAGGACTACGGCCAGCGCTATTTCAGACACGACGAAAACGCCCTGCGTGCGGTAGTGGCCGCCGCTCGCGCCGCGCCCGCCCTCTTTCAATGTTTCTCGCAAATCAGGCTTTGAAGTTTTGAGCGCGGGTGCAAGCCCAAAGAGCAAGCCTACGAGGATGCAAATTGCGAGCGTGAAAAGGAGTACGCGTGCATCGATTCCAACATCATTCGCACGCGGCAAAGCCTGCGGCAGTGCGCGCAACGCGGCAGTGGTACCCCAGGATGCCAGAAGCAAGCCAAGCACGCCTCCGACAACAGAAAGCAGAGTGCTTTCAGTCAACAACTGGCGAACCACGCGACCGTGGCTCGCGCCGAGCGCAGCACGAATCGCAAATTCGCGGGTGCGCGCCGTGGAACGAGCGAGAAGTAAATTAGCCACGTTCACGCACGCGATGAGCAAGACGAATCCAACAGCGGCGAGCAGCATGAGCAGCATGGGCTTGATTCCCACGACCCAGCGGCTCTTGAGCGGGGCAAGCCAGATTCCCGAGCGGCTGTCCGCATCGGGATAAGCGATCGACAGGGCGTGCCCTATGCTGTCCATGTCGGCTTGCGCTTGCGCGAGGGTGACGCCCGGCCTCAGCCGCCCCACGGCAAACAGACCCTCGCGATAATTGCGGCGATAGAAGTCGGCTTGGGCCCAAGCCCCAATAGGCGTGTAGACGTCGCCAAGGTGGAAGTTCGTGCTTTGGCAACAAAAGTAGAAATTGGCCGGGACGACGCCGACCACGGTGTTCGCCACACCGTCGAGAGTGATGGTTTTGCCCAGAATATCCGGCGAGCCACCGAATCTGGTCTTCCAGAGGCTCTCGCTAAGCATTACGGTGGGAGCGGCACCGCGCGTGTCTTCCACAGCGGTGAAGTTGCGGCCGATGACGGGTTTGACGCCGAGTAAGGGAAAGAAGCTGGCGGAAACCTGCGCTGCCTTGACGCGCTGTGGCTGTCCCACACCGGTAAGGCTGAAGGTATTCTGACGATACGCGCTAAGGGACTGGAAAGCGTGGTTTTCCCGCACCCAATCGAGAAAATTGGGATAGGAAATGGGGAACTCACCAAATTGCGGACTATGTTCCGCGAGCTCGACTAGTTCGTTGGGATCCGGGTACGGCAGAGGGTTGAGCAGGACGCCGTTAACGACAGAGAAAAGCGCGGTGTTTGCACCGATGCCGAGGGCGAGGGTGAGAACGGCGACAATGGTGAAGCCCGGCGATTTGCGCAGCACGCGCAAGCCGTAGCACAGGTCTCGCCAGGATGTTTCAAGGATGGACTCCCAACCGGCAGAGCGCACGTGTTCCTTCGCGGCTTCGACGCTTCCGCGCTCCAGACGCACCGCGCGAAGGGCGTCCTTCTCGCTCCTGCCCTGCTTCATGCTTTCTTCGGCGGCCATCTCCATGAATCCGCGCAGCTCTTCGTCCAATTCCCGTTCAGCGTGTTGCTTTTGAAACAGCGACCGAATTCCGCCGGCTATATTCCGGAGTAGCGTCATGGCCGTCTAGGAAGCCTCCAAAATTCTGGCGATCGCTGCCGCTTGTCTTCCCCGTAGGGGTCTCAGACCCGCCCACAGTTCGCGTTGCTTATGTCCCCGTTCCTTGCACCGCGAAGCTAGTGCAGGAACAAAAAGCAGTCGCGCTTGATAAGCCGCGCAGCCTCCGCGAAAAATCGGAATGAGCTATTCGTATTTCAGAGCAACCATAGGATCGACTTTCATGGCGCGGCGCGCGGGGATGTAGCACGCAAGGAGCGCGACAAGCACAAGCAATGCCGCGACGCTCGCAAACGTCATCGGGTCCGTCGCGCTCACTCCATAAAGCAAACTTGTCGCTAAGCGCGTGAGCGCAAGCGAAAGTGCCAAGCCAACAGCCACGCCGATAACCAGCAATTTCAATCCCTGGCCCAGAATGACCCGAGAGATGTCCTGAGGCTGAGCCCCGAGCGCCATGCGAATGCCGATTTCGTGCGTTCGCTGGCGCGTCGCGTACGCCACCACGCCGTAGATTCCCACAGCGGCCAGCAACATAGCGAGCAGTCCATAGGAAGCGGCGAAGACGGCAGCAATGCGCTGAAAGAGCACCCCCATTTGCATGGTGACGGTCATGGGATTCACGTCGAACAGGGGCAAATCAGGGTTCAGCTGGTGTACGGCTCGTTCCACGGGAAACGCCATCGCTTGCGGATCGCCCAATGCGCGCAAATGAATCACGGTGTCCTGCGTGGAGTGGTAGGACTGGTATAAGGGAAGATAGACGATCGGTTCGGGCGGATAGGTCAGCAGACGATATTTTGCGTTGCGGGCAACGCCGACCACCGTGAGCCATTCGTCGTCTTTGACGCGCTTGCCGATGGCGTTCTGCCCCGGCCAATAGCGGTCCACGAAGGCCTGATTCACGATGGCCACCGGCTGCGCGCCGGGTCCGTCCGCGCCGGTGAAATCGCGGCCGGAAATCAGGCTGGTGCCCATCACGTGAAAGTAGTCTGGGCCGACGACCGCGCGGCTGATCTCCATCGATTCGCGCGGCTGAGGCACATATCCTCCGACTTCCAGATAGTCGGTGTGAATCGTGAAGCTGAGCGGCGAGAAATCAGCCAGCGTAACGCTCTTTACGCCCGGCAATGCCGCGAGCTTGGCGATCAGCTGCCGATCGAACGCAACGTAAGTTTCACGGGTGTAGCCGGCCGGCGACAGTTCGTAAGAAGCGACCAGGATATGGCTCGGGTCAAAACCCGGGTCGGAATACTGCGCGTTCTCCAAACTGCGCGTGAACAGCCCGGCGCAAATCAGCAGCAAAAGCGAGAATGCGATCTGTGCCACAACGAGGCCGCTCGAAAGCCGACCTTTGTGAAAAGCCGTCGAGACGCTGCCAGACTCTTCTTTCAAAACTGTTTGGACCGGGAGGCCCGACGACCGGAGAGCCGGCAGGATGCCGAAAATCAGGACTGCGAGAATCGACGCAGCCGCCGTGACCAACAGCACGCGAAGGTCAACGTGCGCGTCAAGGGTTAGCGGCAGCGTGTTCGGTGGAACCAAGCGAACCAGGCTCCGAGAAGTCCACAACGTCATCACGATAGCGACAGCACCGCCTGCCAAGCCGAGCAAGAGGCTTTCGAGGAAAAGCTGGCGCACGAGTTGCGCGCGCGTGGCGCCAATTGCCAGCCGGATGGCAAGTTCGCGCCGCCGTGCGACCGAGCGAACCAGCAAAAGATTTGCGACGTTCGCGCACGCCAGCAAGAGCAGTACGATCGCGAGGCACAGCAGCATGGGCAGCGTCTCATAGAGGTATACGTTCGCGCCGAAGGGAGACCGCCAGAGCGGATCGAGCGAGATCTGATTGGAGTTTCCGCGGTGTGCGTCAGGCGAATGCTCGACGATCTGCCGCATCAGCAGGTTCAGGTCGGCCTGAGCTTGCGCGGCGGTAAGGCCCGGCCGCAGTCTCCCCAGAACGTTTAGCCAGAAGGTCCCCCGTTCTTCAGGACGATTCGAGCCCCAAACGAGGCGATCCATGCCGAGAGGAATCCAGATGTCGGATCGTATTCCCGATTTGCAGCCCTGAAAATCCTGTGGGGCCACTCCGATGATTCTGTACGGGTGCAGGTTGATGCGTAGCGTTTTGCCGATCACGGAAGAGTCGCGCCCGAAATGCGTCTGCCACAGAGCGTAGCTGATCACGGCTACCGCTACGCCGGGCTGTTCGTCCGATGGCAAAAAGGCGCGTCCGAGAATAGGGTGGACCGCGAGCACGTCGAAGTAGTTCCACGAGGTCAGCGCGCCGTAGACGCGCTCCGGCTTACCCGCTCCAGTGAGCGACATATAGTCGTCGTGATAAGCGAGCAGTCCTGTAAAGGTCCGGTTGTAATCGCGAAGATCACGATAATCGAGGTAAGAGAAGGGTGGCGACGGATGATCACTGCGCTCGCCGCGCATCACGCTGACTATGCGACTTGTGTGCGCCACGCCCGGAATGGGGTTAAGCAGCGTCGAGCTGATCCAACTGAAGATCGTGCTGTTGGCGCCGATGCCGAGCGCGAGCGTCAGCACGGCAGCGGCGGTGAAGCCGGGCGATTTGCGCAACATGCGAATGCCATAAGACAAGTCCTGCCAGAACGTCTCAAGAAAGGATTCCCAACCGGCGGCGCGCACGACTTCCTTCGCACCATCGACGCTCCCCCGCTCCAGACGCACCGCGCGAAGGGCGTCCTTCTCGCTGCTGCCCTGCTTCATGCTTTCTTCAGCGGCCATCTCCATGAAGCCGCGCAGCTCTTCGTCCAGTTCCCGGTCAGCGCGTTGCTTCTGGAACAGCGATCGAAGTCCGCTGGCGATGTTCCGCAGTAATGGCATGGCCTTCATTCATACCTTAGGGCGACTGTCGGATCCACTTTCATTGCCCTTCGCGCGGGGACGTAACACGCCGCGAGCGCAACGAGCGTCAGCACTACGACCACCGCCGCTAACGTCAGCGGGTCGGTGGCGGTCACACCATATAGTTGGCTTGCCATCAAACGTGTCAGCCCAACCGCCAGCACGAGGCCACCGCAGATTCCGACACCGGTGAGAAACAAGCCCTGTCCGATAATTAGGCGAAGAATATCGCGCCGCTGTGCTCCGAGCGCCAGGCGGATGCCAATCTCGCGCACGCGATGCCTGACGGCGTACGCCTGTACTCCATAAATGCCAATCGTTGCAAGAAGCAGCGCGAGTCCAGCGAAGATAGCAAGCAGAGTCATGTTGAGTTGCTGCGGGCTCAGGGATTGGTCCACGATGTCATCCATCGTCAGCACGCCGGTGACCGGGACTTGCGGATCCACTTGATGCACTGCGCTAGTTATGGCGGGAATGAGGCTACTTGGAGGGGTAGTTGTGCGCACGACGACAGTCATTACTGGATTGTTGGAATTCTGCAGCAGCGGCGAATAAACCGTCTGGAAGGACTGTGTAACGTCCAAGCCGTACAGTTTGACGTCGCCAACGACCCCGATGACGGTTCGCGGCGGGCCGGATGAAAATGTGAGCCCCACATGCCTGCCAATTGGATTTTCGTGAGGCCAAAAGCGTCTGGCGAAAGACTCGCTTACCAGCACTACCGGTTCGGCCCCGGCTTTGTCCGCGTCGGTAAAATCACGCCCCTGCATGAGTGAGATGTGCATGGCACTAAAATATCCCGGACTGATGACTCGAACCGCCGCCTCAGGCTGGTCTGCCATCGCCTCCGGCGGTTGCCCCTCCACTTGTACTGGTTGCGTCGAACCGCCTGTTAGCGGCAAGCTGTCCACAGCGGCAGCACCAATCACGCCTGGAAGCGCGCGGATGTGTTCCAGCGCCAGTTGGAAGAAATTTGTTTGCTGGGAGACCGCTGGATATCTTTTCTGGGAAATCGCCAGGGGAACAGTCAATACATTGTGGGGATCAATTCCGGGGTTTACCTGCCGCAGCAGGTACAACGTTTCAATGGTCAGTCCAGCGCCCACCAGCAGCACCAGTGAAAGCGCCACCTCAGAAACAACCAGCGAGTTCCTCGCGCGTCGGCCTCTACTATCCGCGCTGGTTTTACCGCTGCTTTGCTTGAGTGACTCATTTACATTCGTGTTGGTCAGATGCCACGCGGGTGCCACCCCCGCGATAACAGCTGTAAGAACGCAGATCGCGAATGTGAAAGCGAGCACCCATCCATTGAGGCCGATTTCAATGCTTAGCGGCAATTTTCCGGCAATGGGTGAACCAATTGCTGCGACGACAAAGTGCGCAAGCAGCAGCGCAGCGACACCTCCGGCAATGGAAACGAGTGCCGTCTCCGAAAGCACTTGCCGCGAAATCCGTCTGCGACTTGCACCTAAAGCTGCGCGGATCGCCATCTCCTTGTCCCGCCCCAGGGCCTTAGTGAGGAGCAAATTCGCCACGTTCGCGCAGGCGATCAATAGCACAAACCCGACGGCTCCGAAAAGCACGAGCAATGCCGGACCGATGGAGCCTGCCAACAAGTCGCGCAGCGGCACCACTAGAGCGCCCCATCCCGCATCCTCGGTTGGATATTGCTGGGCCAGCCGCCTTGAGATCGTATTCATATCGGCCTGAGCTTTGGCTTCATTGACTCCGCTTTTCAGTCGCGCGATGACAATGTAATTGTGATCGCCGCGCACGGCGTGCTCTTTGTCTGTCCAAGCGAGCGGCGTCCAGAGTTGCGCTTGAAAAGGGAAATCGAAGCTCGGCGGCATCACGCCAACGATTGTGTAAGCCCTGTCATTGAGCTGTATGGTTTTCCTCAATGCATTTTTCGGGGCCCCGAAGTGAGCCTGGCAAAAGGCCCAGTTCAGTATGGCAACGCTTCCATGGCCGGGTTGATCATCGACGGAGGTAAACGCCCTTCCAGCAGTCGGCAAAACACCTAGCATGGAAAAGAAATCATACGAGACCAGTCTCTGCTGGACGGATTCGGGCTGCGTCATTCCGGTCAGGTTAGCGCGGTGGATTCCTATTGCACTCATCGCCGTGAATACGTCGTTCTGTCGCCGCCAGTCGATGTAGTTCGCGGGCGAAACTACGAACCGACGGACCCCTGGAAAACTTTTCGGTGGGGGAGTGTGCCAGACAACTACAAGTTGGTTCGGGTTCTGGAAGGGTAACGGCCGCAACATGACGGCATCCACCACGCTGAAAATTGCGGTGTTGGCACCAATACCGAGACCCAATGTAAGGATGACTACGGCGGTGAAGCCCGGCGATTTGCGCAACATGCGAATGCCATAAGACAAGTCCTGCCAGAACGTCTCAAGAAAGGATTCCCAACCGGCGGCGCGCACGACCTCCTTCGCACCATCGACGCTCCCTCGCTCCAGTCGGACCGCGCGAAGCGCGTCCTTCTGGCTCCTGCCCTGCTTCATGCCTTCCTCGGCGGCCATGTCCATGAAACCGCGCAACTCTTCGTCCAATTCCCGCTCAGCGCGTTTCTTTCGAAATAACGATCGAATTCCGCCGGCTATGTGCCGCAAAGATGGCATGGCTCTACGAGGCCTCCAGGATTCGGGCGATCGCTGCCGCTTGTCTGCCCCATTGTCGCTTTTCGCTGTCGAGCCTCTTTCGTCCCCGCTCCGTCAATGTGTAATACTTCGCTCGCCTGCTGTTCTCGGTGTCTTTCCACTCGCTTCCGATCAGCCCGTCGCGCTGCAGCCGCTGAATCGCAACAAACAGCGAACCTGCATTAACCCGGAACACGCCTTTGCTCATCTGTTCAATGCGGACAGCGATGCCATATCCATGCGTTGGCTCCAGCGCCAAGGTTTTCAAAATGAGCATGTCCAGCGTGCCCTGCACGAGATCGCCCGGCTTGTCTGTCATCGAAGTAGCCCGCCGCTCCTCCTGATCGTCAGGATAAAGATATACCGCTCATACTGATTGTCAAGAGGAGACAGAAGAAACAGTCCAGCCCGAGAGGCGTTCGCCCCCTCACTCAGAACCGAGTGTGGATGCGGCGCGAGACTCGGCCAGGCGGGGCGTGAAGCCCTGTCGTCCTTGTCCCAACGTAAAGAACCCTGTTTTCGCAAACTCGGAGAGGCAAGCAGCCGCTAATTTCGATATGATCGACAGGACGAAAACTCGCAGGCGGTTGACGCAACAATCGCTCACTGACACGGAGAACAATGATCCACCCCATTGTGAAGCTCGGCGATCCGGTGCTCGAGACGCCAACCAAGCTCGTTGAAAAATTCGACGACGATCTGAAGAAGCTCGTCGACGACATGTTCGAGTCCATGTACGCCGCCCAGGGTGTCGGGCTCGCCGCTCCACAGATTGGCGTCAGTTTGCGCCTCGCCGTTATCGATGTGACGACCGGCAAAAATCCCGAAGCGAAGATCGTTTGTGCAAATCCGCGCATCCTTCATGCCGAAGGCGAGCAGAGCGAAGAGGAAGGCTGCCTTTCTGTGCCGGGCTTCCGCGGCCGGGTGACACGCCCTCTCTTCGTTACCGTGGGCGCCCAGGACGCTAGCGGCAAAGAATTCGAAATGCGCGGCGAGGGCTTGCTGGCCCGCGCCTTCTGCCACGAACTGGATCATCTCGACGGCGTGCTCTTCATCACCCACCTCAGCATCTTGAAGCGCGACCTCATCAAGCGCAAAGTCCGCAAGCTGAGAAAAGCTGGCGAGTGGTAGCCGGCCCGTGGCGCTGCGCATCGTTTTCTGCGGCACGCCCGCTTTTGCCCTGCCATCGCTTCGCGCGCTGATCGCTGAGCCCGATTTTCGCGTCGAAGCGGTAATCACGCAGCCGGATCGTCCTCGCGGCCGTGGCGGCGAAATATCGATTTCGCCAGTCAAAGCCGCAGCGGTCGAATCAGGCATCCAGGTCTACCAGCCCGAGAAGATCAAGTCGGATGCCGCGAACGATTTTCTCCAGCGCCTCGCGCCGGACCTCATCGTGATCATCGCGTACGGGCAGATCATCTCGCAGCGCCTGCTGGATATTCCGCGGCTCGGCTGGGTGAACGTACATGCGTCGCTGCTGCCGAAATATCGCGGAGCTGCGCCGATTAATTGGGCGATTATCAATGGCGAGACACGAACCGGCGTGACCACCATGCAAGTCGCCGCGGGCCTCGATACAGGACCGATTCTCCTGAAATCCGAGACGCACATTGGCGCGGACGAAACGGCGCAGGAACTCGCTGCGCGCCTTGCCGAGATGGGAGCACCTCTGATCGTCGAAACCCTGTGCAAACTCGCTGGAGGAGAAGTCACGCCGCAGCCGCAGGACGATTCGCAAGCCACGCTTGCGCCATTGCTGAAAAAGGAGGACGGCCGCATCGATTGGTCGCTGCCCGCACAGGCCATTTACAACCGCATCCGCGGACTCCAGCCCTGGCCCGGGGCGTTCACCACATTTCGTGGCAAGACATGCGACGTCTGGGGCCGTCCGGTCTTGGAACAACGGGAGAAAAAAGTAGAAACAGGAACCGATGCCTCGCCCGGAACGATTGTTGTCGCGGATCGCGACCTTGCAGTCGCGTGTGGCGGCGGCACGATTCTGGGACTGGAATTCGTTCAGCTCGAGGGCCGCAAGCGCGTCACCGCGCGCGAATTCGCCAGCGGCGCCCGCCTTTCGACCACCGAACGCTTCGGATAACCCTGCGGCTAACCTCGCCACCCGCAGCTCACCTGGCCACCTGTACGCTCACCGCAACACCTGTAGCTCAGCTCGTCAGCAAGATTCACTACAACCTCGCCGCGCGCATTCTTGAAGACGTCCTGCGCAGAGAGCGCTCCAGACGTTGCTCTGAAGGCAGTCGAACTATCCACCTACGAGGAGAATAAGCAGGACGTGTGGACTGCATTTGCGATGTCGAGCGATTGTCGATCAAAGCTGGGCGAAGAGGCGCTTCGGCGGCCGAATCGACATCGTCAGTCAGGACCTCGATACCTCGATCGAAGGCGGCGGGCACCGGGCATCGGGGCGCGAAATTACGCGGGATATCGTACAAAACAGGGCTTAACCAGCCCCTCCCTTCCTGTCCCCCCGAATGCCCTACTGCGGGCGGCGCCACTGCGACAGATTATTGGCGTAGAGTCCGATGCAGAAGAGATTGGCCGGCACAAATCCGAATTGTGCCGTCCGTAGGCCGATCCAGCAAATCACGACGCTGTTCACCGCGGCGATAATCCATCCGTGCCACATCTTCTTGCCGACCAGGACGGTCGAAACAATCGTCAGCACGCACGAAATATAATCCAACCGCAACATACGCAAACTCACGATAGATAATTGCGCTGGTGAGGACGACTGGTCCAACGGACAGCTTTAGGTCAGGAATGGAAACCGCGAATGTGTTAGCGGATGTCCTCGCGGCAGACTGGCAGTCCCTTCATTGATGGGATGCGGTCGCCGATCCGTTCGGTTGAATGACCATCGGATTCGAATCAGGACTCCACACGCGATGAATCAGAATGTGCGCGCAGGTGCCGGCCGGCGGAAGAGCCTTCGCCTGCAATCGATTTTTGGGCGGCACGATTCGCCATTGAGGATCGCTCAAGGGATTCGATTTCTTCGATCGATCATTCAGTGAGCCAAACGCGTTCGCCGCCTTCGGCGATAGCGCATCGCGTGACTGCAAAGGCGACGGCGACGGTACCGCATTCGTGAGCAAACTCTCCGGAAGAGAGAAATGTGAAGCAGTAGAATTTGGCTTCGACTGGGCTGCCGCGGGATTGGCGGCACACATCAAGGCAAGTGCGGCAAAAAAGGCTGGAATAACGGCAGTCCGCATAATCTGCCTCCTGGCGCAAATATATCACAAACGGGTGGCCGCGGCAGGGCACGCTTCGTCACCCCCGATGAATGTGCTCCAATGCACGGCTTCGATGTCGCCGCGGAATCGTACGGTGCCGCGTGCCGGCCACAACTTCAGTTTGCTCGCGGCAATCACTCGCCGCAGTACGATCGGCGACTCAGCCTGGCCGCGATGCGCTGCCGCCGTATGAAACAAAGGAGCACTCCGCAAGTCAGAAGCAACAGCACTCCGGGTTCCGGCGTTTTCACGGGGAGCTGTGAAATCGTGATGAAGCCGCTCGATGCCGGCGCATCGCCTCCTCCCGCGCACTCGATGTCGTAACAAAACAAAAATGGAGCGCAGCCTTGGCCCGCCGGCTCCCCGACGCAATCCAATCCCAGGGTCGTCTCTCCAAATACGCTCAATGGAACTGTCTGCGTTGCGCTGAAACTTCCGAGGCCGGTTGGCGGCCAGGTTGGTGGAACGAAATCGACGAAGTAGCCCTGCGAATCGGACCACATTTGCTGCCCGGGTAAGGACGTTCCCCCGGGGAACCCGTCTCCGCAACTCGGTCCCGGCGGCTCGCAAGCGGGCGGCGCACCGAACGACAATGGCGACGCGCCGTAGGTCGTTAGAAATGAATAGTCCGTGAATGTGAATTGCATCGTGCCGGGAACCACCATCCCATTCGCGTAGAGGTCGAAGGTAGCGGAGAACGTATCGACGACCGGGTTTGGCGACGACGATGTGCAAAGGCTGAGGCAGAATTGGTTAGCCTGCCACGAACCGTCGATCGAAATCGCAAACTCAGTCGAATCGGCTCGTGCCGGTGCGGCAAAGATCAAAACCGCGAGCACAATTCCGGCAAGGCAGGAACTCAGGATTTTCATGTACCCCTCACCCCAGAGATCGAGATTCACACCCGTCCTGGAGTGAGCAAATGCGCGGCCACACCAGTTGTCACTCCGCTTGTGAGAATTAGCGCGAATCCGCCGATGCTCGCGGGAGGAAACGCGGAGCCGTCGCCGTTGAGTGGACCTTGTGTGGACCAGAAAGGAACTCACACTCCGATTCAGAAAAAATTCCTACGCTTCTTCGGCATCGGGCGTACAGCAACATCCGTCGCAGCTACCGCCCTCTCTTTTTTGAACTACCGCTTTTTACGTACCCGCTTGCAACCGCCGTCGCGACCGCGCAGCTCGCCTCCGCATTGACGGCCTTAACGCATGCCGCTTATATTGAGTGTTTCAACGTTTAGCGAAAATTCTGTTGTGTGAAGCGTCTTAACGGTTTCAGCCGGGGCGGTTAAGAAGAACTGTCCCATGTTTGTAGGCGGTCGAATAGGAAGCGGATGGCACGAGAGATACCCAAGGCTTACGAGCCGAACGAAGTCGAGCAGCGCTGGGCAAAGGCCTGGTACGACGGAAAACTTTTCCGCGCGGAGAACTCGGCCTACGGACCACGCTTTTCCATCGCTCTGCCGCCGCCCAACGTGACGGGGTCGATTCACATCGGCCACATGCTGGAGCACACGCAAATCGACATGTTGGTCCGCTGGCACCGCATGTGCGGCCACCGAACTCTATGGTTGCCCGGCATGGATCACGCCGGTATCGCGACACAGTTCGTTGTTGAACGCATGCTGGCAAAGGAAGGAGTCCGCAGGCAGGACCTGGGCCGCGAGGAGTTCGAGCGCCGCGTGTGGAAATGGAAGCAGGAAAGCGGCGGCGTGATCAAGCAGCAAATGATCCGGCTGGGCGCGTCGTGCGACTGGACGCGCGAGCGGTTCACGCTGGAGCCCGCTTTATATCGCGCCGTGCTGCACGCCTTCTTGCGTTTCTATCGCGAAGGGCTGATTTATCGCGGGCGGTACATGGTGAACTGGTGTCCGCGTTGCCAGACGGCAATCAGCGATCTGGAAGTAGTTCACCACGAGCGCACCGGCGAGATCTGGAACATCCGCTACCCGCTGATCGATTCGACGGGAACTCCGAGCACGACGGAATTTCTCGTCGTCGCCACGACGCGTCCAGAAACGATGCTCGGCGATACGGCTGTGGCGGTGAATCCACACGACGATCGCTACCGGCGGTTCGTGGGGCGCAAGGTTCTGCTGCCCCTTATGAATCGGCAAATTCCCGTGATCGCCGATCCGTACGTCGATCGCGAATTCGGAACAGGCGTGGTGAAGATCACGCCGGCGCACGATCCCAACGATTTCGAAGTGGGCAAGCGTCACAACCTGCCTGAAATCGACGTGATGACCGAAACCGGCCTGATGAACCAGGCCGCGGGTCCGTACGCGGGACTCGAACGATTCGCGGCGCGCGGACGCATCGTCGAAGACCTGAAAAACCTGGGATTGGTCGAGTCGGTGAAGGAACACGTGCATGCCGTCGGGACGTGCGACCGCTGCAAGGCGATCGTTGAGCCGCGCATTTCGACGCAGTGGTTCCTGAAGATGCTGCCGCTCGCCGAGCCCGCAAAGCAGGTTGTGCGTGAAGGGCTGATCGAAGTTGTTCCCGATAATCAACGGACAATTCTTCTGAATTGGCTCGATAACATCCGCGATTGGTGCATCTCGCGCCAACTGTGGTGGGGGCACCGGATTCCGATCTGGCACTGCGGCGGCTGCGGCGAGATGGTCCCGGCGCGCGATTCGCAGGTACGGATCGTCGATGGACACGCGCGCGCGGCCAGTGTCCCTTCGAAATGCCCGAAATGCGGCGGATCGAACCTGACGCAAGATCCTGACGTGCTCGACACATGGTTCAGTTCGGGTCTGTGGCCGTTTTCGACCCTCGGTTGGCCGGACGAGACGAAGGATCTGAAGGAATTCTATCCGACCAGCCTCCTCATCAGCGGCTACGACATTTTATTTTTCTGGGACGCGCGAATGATCATGATGGGCATCCATCTGATGGCCGATCCGTCGCTGCTGACCGGAGACGTTTCGCAGCGAATTCCCTTTCGCCAGCTTTATCTGCATTCGCTGGTGCGCACGGCGGAAGGCGCGAAGATGTCGAAGACGAAGGGCACCGGCGTCGATCCGCTGCAAATGACCGAGCAGTACGGCACGGACGCTCTGCGCTACATGCTGGCAAGCATGGCCGCGCCGGGAACCGACATCATTCTGAGCGAAGACCGGCTGCTCAGCGCGCGTGCATTCGCGAATAAGATCTGGAACGCAGCGCGCTTCTTGTTCGTGAACCTGGAAAAAATCGAGGCTCACGGGGTTTCGCTCGAGCAACTGGCCGCGCCGGAAGTGCGCGCGAAAGCGCCATACGCGTCTAATCGACGGGCTGCGCTGGTGGACCGTTGGATGTTTTCGCGCCTGTCATCGGTATCGGCCCAGGTGAGCGACGCGCTGACGGGCTTTCGCTTTCACGAGGCTTGCCAGACCATTTATCACTTTTTCTGGGGCGATTTCTGCGATTGGTACATCGAGTGGCTGAAGCCACAGCTTGCGTCAGAAGACCGAGCGGCCGCGATGGCGGCGTGGCGGAATATTCTGGCTGTTTTTGACGCGGCGCTACGCCTGCTGCATCCGGTGATGCCGTTCATCACCGAAGAGCTATGGCACCGATTCCCGCAGCGCGCCGGCGCTTCGCGAGTGGCGGCAGAGGCGCTTGCCTCGTCTGAACTGGCCGATGGAACGGGACGAAGAACCGCACCACCGCCGCTTTCGATAGCGCTGGCCGATTATCCTCAGCCAAATTCGGATTGGTCGGATGGCGGCGCCGAAGCCGAATTGACCTTACTGCAAGAGATCATCATCGCCGCACGGAACATTCGCGCGGAGATGAAGATCGATCCGAAGAAAAAAGTTCCCGCGGATTTTTCGTCGACCGATGCGAACGTTCGAACCCTGGTTGAAGCAAATATTGAGCCGGTCTTGCGCCTGGGAACGCTCTCCGGCCTGAATGTCTCAGCTGGCCGCCTGGACCCGGCGGGCGCCGTCATTCGATCCACCGCCCGCTTCGATCTGCGCATTGCGTATGGCGAAGCGATCGACAAGTCCGCCGAAATCGCGAAGGCTAAGAAGGAAATCGAGCGGCTCGAAAAAGACATTACATCGAAGGAAGCGCGTCTTGCCGACCGCTCTTTCCGCAGCAAGGCGCCCCCTGAAGTGGTGCGCAACATGGAAAAAACGGTCGCCGAGCGCAAAACCGAACTCGCAAAATTGCGCGCCCGCGTCGCGGAACTCGGATCGTAGACTCAATGTAGCCCGGCGCGTGATCGCCGCTGGTTCGTCCTTCAGTCGCATGCAAGCCTGGTACGGTTGGCTCCAACTCCGCGTGTCAATGTATTTCCGGCCCGGCCGGCGTCTTCTGAAACGGCGTTTTGCTTTGGATACCCGCGGCTTCATCGATTGTATAAATAAAGTCGGCGGGCAAATCGTGGAACGTCTGCTTCGTCCCACTGGGCCACGATACGTCAACCGCGTTCATCGTGGTGTGGCGCCCCAGTCCAAAATGCAGCCGCAAATCGCTCTGCGAGAACAGGCTGTTTCCTCCGCGCACTTCGTTGAATTGTTTCAGGTCCCCTGCCGTAACGGTAACGCGCGCCCCGATTGCCAATTTGTTGCTCTTTTCGCCGATCAGATGAAACATCACCGCATGATCCGCCGTCGGCGTCTCGTTGATCAGCAGCGCCGGCGGTCCGTCCGCATCTACTACCAGCGCATCGACCTTTCCGTCGTTGTTTACGTCTCCGAATGCGAGCCCGCGCCACGACCGCCGCATTTTGGCGAGTCCTGCCGCCGTCGATACGTCCGTGAACACGCGGTTGCGATCGTTACGAAATAACTTGATCGGCTGATGATATGCTCCGTATCCCTTGAGGCGGTCCGCTTGTGGATACACGTGTCCATTGCTGACCATCGTGTCCGGCCAGCCATCGTTATCGTAATCGACGAAGCCGCCGCCCCATCCCACGTATGGTGACGTCGGCGCCACAAGGTGCGCTTGCTCGCTGATGTCCTGGAAACCAGCCGCGCCGCGGTTCCAGTACAGCGTGTCGTACGTAAATTTGAAATTTGCGACAAACAAGTCGAGCAAGCCGTCGCCGTCGAAGTCGGCTGAGTCAACGCCCATCGAGCCTTGCGGCTGGCCTGTAGCGTCAACGGCAGTTCCGGAAATCGTGCTGACGTCCTCGAACGCGCCATCGTGCTTGTTGTGATACAGATAATTTGGCCCTGCGTCGTTCGCGACGTACAGATCGGGCCAGCCGTCGTTGTCGTAGTCGAACCATAACGGTTGCATCCCATAGGCGCCGGGCGAATTATCCACGCCTGCTTTCTTCGTGACGTCGTCGAACGTGCCGTTCCCGCGATTATGAAAAAGAACGTTCGTCTCGCCCGCCAGGCCAAGAGGCCCGCAATGCACCGGCACATCCATGATTGGACATCCATTCTTGATCGCGTCGCGAATATGAAAGACGTCGAAATCCACGTAGCGCGCGATGAATAGATCGACGTAGCCGTCGCGATCGTAATCTCCCCACGCTGCGCCTTGCTGAAAACCTTCGGCGCGTACCCCAGCTTCCTTTGTTACGTCCTTGAATCTGCAGTTCCCCAGATTTTGATACAGCACGCCGCCGCCATATCCGGTGACGTACATGTCCTGCTTGCCGTCGTTATTAAAGTCGCCCACCGCCACGCCCATGCCCCAGCCGTGCGTCACAAGGCCCGCTTCTCGCGTGATATCCGTGAAGTGCAACTGGCCGTCTTTCCCATCCTGACGATAGAGCGTGACCATCAGGTCGCCGCCCTTGCGATAGCGCTCCACCGTCGAACCGTTTGCGACAACGATATCCAGCCTGCCGTCGTTATCGCAGTCGATGAATCCCGCGCCGCCGCTCATAGCTTCCACGATGTACAGCTTTTCTGGCGACGAGATGTGCGGCACCGTAAGGCCAACCTCGGGCGCAAGATTTTCGAACTTGGGAACTGCAAACACCGGCTTCGCCTGCGAGGCTCTTCCGCCGCGCACGCCCGCAACCGCGCACAAACCGACGAGGACGACGGTTGCCACAATTTGCGACCTGCCTACACTCATTTTGGCTTCTCTGGCGATGGCAGTTTTGTCGTCTTCGTGATTCCCTGCCCTTCCGTTATCGTGTAAATGGCGTCGGCCGGAACGTTTCGCATCTCTTCCGCGCGCCCGCTCGGCCACCGAATCTCGATCTTGCTGATCTTCGAATCCTGTCCCAGTCCGAAATGCAACCTTGGATCGCTGGAAGACAGATAACTTCCGCCCGCGCGTACTTCATCGACCTGCGTTAGCTTCGCCGTGTATACACTGACCCGTGCCCCAACCGCCTCACGATTGCTTTTCGTTCCAACGAGCCGCAACTCGACTCGATGGTCTTCGTTGCGGCTCTCGTTCAAAAACAGCGAAGGCGGTCCGCCCTCGTTGTAGACCACGACGTCCACGTTTCCGTCGTTGTTGATATCGCCGAACGCTGCGCCCCGCCGCGATTGCAGCGGCCCGTCGTTCAACCCCGCGCTGTTGGCAATCTCCTCGAATGTTCCGTTTCCTCGATTGCGAAACAACTGAACCGGCTCGCGATACGGATTTTCGTCTGGAAGCTTTTCGACCAGCGGCGTCACATTTCCGTTCGCGACAAAAATATCCGGCCAGCCGTCGTTATCGAAATCCGCAAAGCCCGTGCCCCAGCGCACCGGCGAGGACTTCACTTGTCCGATTCCCGACGCCCAAGTCACGTCTTGAAATCCAGCCGAGCCTTCATTGCGCAACAAGCTGACCGGCTGAAATCCATACCGCGTGACGATCAGTCCTAGGCGCCCTTTACGGTCGAAATCTGCGAAGTCGCCCGCCATGTTTCCCATGGAGTGTCCGCTAAGGCCCAGGGCCACGCCTGCCAGCATGCCCACGTCTGTAAACGTTCCGTTTGCGTTGTTGTGATACAGATAATTCGGCCCCACGTCGTTTGCCACGAAAAGATCGGGCCAGCCATCGCCATCGTAGTCCGTCCAAACGACGCCCATGCCGCGCTGCGGCGTTGGGTTCGCGACGCCGGCCTTCTCCGATGCGTCCTCGAACGTCCCGTCGCCGCGATTGCGAAACAGAAAATCGCTCTCGCCTTCCGCCTCCGGCACTTCCACGTGCAAGCCTTTGTAGTCGAATGACTTGTCGCCCGGCTGCGGCAAGTGCCGAATATCGGAATGAACGTAGCGCGCGACAAATAGATCGAGCAGCCCGTCGCGATTGTAATCCCCCCACGCCGACCCGACGCTGAATCCACCGGCGCGCAGCCCGGCCTTTGCGGTTACGTCTTTGAATTTGCACCCGCCGAGATTCTGATACAGAACATTGTGCCCGTAGCCGGTTACGTAAATGTCCGGCAGGCCATCGTTGTTGAAGTCCCCGACTGAAACTCCCATGCCCCAGCCGCGCGCTCCGAGCCCCGCCGATTCCGTAACGTCCGTGAAATGGAGCTGGCCATTTTTGCCGTCTCGATGATAGAGGCGCACCATTAAGTCGCCCCCGTCCTTCAAGTAGCGCGGAATCGTCGAATCGGTGACAGCGACGATGTCGAGCCGGCCGTCGTTATCGCAGTCGAGCAACGCCACACCACCACCCATCATTTCGACCAAGTAGCGCGGATCACTGGAAGCATGTGGAACGGTGGTAAGCCCGACCTGCGGCCCAACGTCTCGAAACCGTATGGAATTCTCTGGAGCAGAACGACTCGCAAATCCGAATCCGGACGCACAAAAGGCGAGAAGAAGGGCGCAGATACTGGCGGGCACTTTGCGACTTTCGAATCTTGATCTCGGAATGTCGATTTTCTCCAGCGTCTCCAGCGAGTCGCAGTTCTTTGTCGCTTTGATTCTGTTCCAGGCGCGCTGCGTCTTACGTCTCGCGAATTTCATGTTTTCGCGCCTGGCGCCATATCGATAACCGGCGCCTTAGAACCGCTACTGCGGCTTCACTTGGCCCGGCGCTTTCGACCCATTCGCCTTCAGCGATTCGTACAACTTCATCTCGCGATTCGCGTCGTCGACGCGCGCGGCACGACGATACGCCTCCGCCAACTCGCGGTGAATCGGGCCGCTGTTCGGGCTCAGCGCCACAGCCTTCTGCAGATTAACGATCGCCCCCGGGACATCGCCCCGGTCGAACTGCAGCTTTCCCAGCGTGTAAAACACGTGCGGATCGCGCCATGTTTTCGCCAGATCAGTCAGTATCGTCTGCGCTTCCGCGTTTTCCTGCAGCTCGATCAACGCGAGTGCCAAATTGTACTTTGCGCCGAAGTCACCCGGACTCAATTCCGTCACCCGCCGGAACTCCCCGGCCGCATCCTTGAAATTCTTACTCGACGCAAACGTTTCGCCCAACGCTTCGTGCACCGGCGCAAACGTTGCGTTCTTCGCCTCAACAGCCTTCAATTCCGCAACGCCCCGCTCGATCTCCCCCGTCCGGATCAGCGAAACGCCATACATATATTCGAGCGGAACGTTCGTCCCCATTTTCCCTTCGATCGGCTGAGCCGTTTTCACCACGCCGGCGTAATCGCGCAACATGAATTCGCTGGTGCCCAGCGCCGACCGCGCCCACGAGTCTTGCGGATGCGCCTGTACGTACCGTCCCAGCGGCCCAATCGCCTCGTCAAACTGTCCCGCTGTGAACGCCGCTTTGCCCCAGTTGTAGTCAAGCCCCGATAGCGAAGGGTTCCAAGCGTACGCCTTCTCGAAGTAATCCAGCGCCTCCGGCAGGCTGTTACTTCCCGCTGCGATCGCACCCAAATTGTTGTAGCTGTCCGCGATCGCGGGCGCTATCTGCTTCTCGAATTTTGCCACTTGCTCCGCTTCTTCCTGGCTGGCGGGCGGCATGCGGCTTGGCGCGCGCGTGCCGGCAGGTGTCGGGGCCTCCGGCGCAACACCGGCAGACGCCGGCCCCGACGCGTCGCCCGCACCTGCATCGACGCTTCTTCCCTGGTTCTGCAGGACGCTTTTCCGAAGCAGCTCCTGCGAGATTTGCATCTCGGCTTTGCCTTCCGCTTCGTGCCCCGACTCGAGCAGCAACCGCGCCAGCATATAGTGCGCGCGCTGCACCTGATAATGATTGCGGGTCACATCGGTAGTCAGCGAAATCGACTTCCGCAGCGCCGCCGCAGCCTGCTCCGCGCGATTCGTCTCCATATAGAGTTGCCCCAGCTCCAGGAACGCATCCGGATTTGCCGGATCGAGTTCCGCCGCGCGCCTCAAGTCCGTTTCCGCTTCGCTCAGCTTGTGCTGGCTCAACTCGATGTGACCGAGCTGATACCGGCTCAAGTAATCGTTCGGGTTCAGCGCCAACTCTTCCCTGAACTGCTCCGCTGCCTGCGGATACATCGCGTCGCTGGCGCCCACAAGATACGCTGCGCCCAGCGAATAATGCGCGCCGGGATATTTCGGGTCCTTCGCAACCAGCTTCTTAAATTCGGCGATGGCCTGGTCCGGATAACCGCGCTCCGCATAGGCGGTTGCGATTCGAAGCTGAATCGCAGACGAATCTTCGGCTGCTTTCAGAATTTTCGAGAACACCCCGGCCGCCTTAGGCTCTTCCTTCGCGCGGAGGTATTCGTTTCCCAGGGCAAACGTATCCTCTAAATCCGGGTGAAGCCCGACGGCAGCCTCGAACTGTTCGATAGCCGGCTGATGCTGTCCCTGTTCCGACAGCACACGCCCAAGCGTCAAATGGGCGCCGGCATTTTCCGGCTCCGCATTCACCACATCCTGCGCCAGCGATTTCGCCTTCTGCAGGTCGCCCGCTCGCCGGCACGCCTCGGCGTAATCGACCCGCAGATCCATGTCCGATGGAACCAGATTCTGCCCTTCCTCAAACAGCGGAAGCGCCTTAGCGACATTTCCAATGTTCGTTTGCCCCAGCGCGATTCGATGCAGGGCTTCGCCGACAAACAACCTGTACTCGACCGCTGCCGCTTGCAGCTTGCCCGCCGCCTGATAGCTCTGCGCCTGCTGGTAATCCCGCTGCAGCGTGTTCTGGCTACCCGCCGCGCGCTTTGCCGCCTGCCCCCAAGCCCCACACGCTAGCGCTGCTGTCATAGCCACAGAGCCACAGAGGCACAGAGTATTTGCAACGCTCCGGGTCTTCGGGCGCTGGGAACCGTTCTTCTTCCGCAAAGAATATAGACGCCTCACTGCACAAATCTCTTTATACCGTCGCGCAAGAACCGGCTGTTAAAATTCATCAGCAGCCCCACTTTCTTGCCAGTGGCGCGTAGGTAGGTCAGGACCTGAGCGTCGAAAACGGGATCGCGGCGCTCCACACTCTTGATCTCGACGATGACTTGATCATCCACGAGCAAATCAAGCCGGTATTCGCCGATTGCTCTACCCTTGTACAGAATCGGAAATGCCACCTGCCGGGCATACTTCAAGTTGGCGATGCTTAACTCGACGCACATTGCTTCTTCATAGGTGGCTTCGAGGAGCCCGGGACCGATGGTTCGATGTACTCCGATGGCACATCCGATAATGCGTGCCGTCAGCGGGTCACGGGCATCAGCGCCGGAGCTTTCCTCGCCTGGGTCGCACTCGATCCTTTGAGTCACCAGAT
The DNA here is from genome assembly GCA_036279175.1 of Candidatus Acidiferrales bacterium. Classification (GTDB taxonomy): domain Bacteria; phylum Acidobacteriota; class Terriglobia; order Acidiferrales; family UBA7541; genus Palsa-295. The sequence continues at coordinate 25,843 of DASUJR010000209.1, forward strand.
CACCGCCTCGAAAGGCGCAGTATAGCGAAGTGCGCTATCACTCAGCATAGTTTTGAAGCTTTCCCTCGGTGGCTCTGTGTCTCTGTGGCAAACCTGGGGCGACTTGCGTGCGGAAAAAGCACGAGGGGTTCCTCGCGGAACCCCTCTGCCTTTTTTGGGGGTGGGTGCTAGAAGCTATACTTCAAACCGAACTGCAAAATGCGTCCGTAGCTCGCTGCAACCGGTTCGAACTTGGTGTCGGTGATGCCCCAAGCCGCTGCCGGCGTGCTGCCAGTGTATGTGTACTGCCCGCTCGTCTTGTCGAGGCTGTACTTGAGTGTGATGGGGTTGTTGTTCGAGTAACCGACCAGCGGGTGATTCAGGAAGTTCTGCGCTGTCACGCGGAACTCGATGGTCTGCCGCTCCGTTACGTGGAACGTCTTATACAACGCCAAATCGGAATCGAAGAAGGCCGGCATCGCGATATACGGCAACTGCGTCGGCCCATTCGCTACGATCGCGGTGCCCGTTGGAACTGAAGGTGGCGCCAAACAGGACAGCTTCACGAATTGGCTTCCACTCAATCCGCTCGTCGGGTTGCACGTCATAGCTGGCTGAACGTTGATCGCAGCGTCCGTTCCAAAGAACGATCGCTGTGTAAGGTTTGAGCCGTCGCTGTACACGAAGTTCATCCCGAAGTTCTCGCTCACCTGCGACTGCATATCGGCGCCCTTTTGCCACGTTGTGAACCCGGCGATTGTCCACCCATTCGCCGCCCCGCCCACGAACTTGTTGTCGCCATGGTAGGCTTTGCCAAGATCGAAGCTGTAAGAGGTGTTCCAAACGTATGGACGGTCGATGTTCAGGATCGTGTAGTTCGCTCTCTGGTCAAATGGGTTGATGTTGGCGTTTTGGAAGCCCAGCGACTTTGACCACAGGAAGCTGGTATTGAAGGCGAGCCGGCCCGTCTGCTTCGACCACATCACTTCCATTGCGTTGTAGTTCGAATAACCGGCGTGCTGCTCCACTTCGACCGCATTCGTCCCGTACACATTCACATTTTGTCCGCCGATCACCATCGTGCCGTACGGGTGATAGTCCGCCAGTCCGTTGCTCGTGCATTGGCCCGCCGCTCCGCAAACGTTCTCTGGGTCGGCTGCCGTTACTCCCGTGAACTGGTCGGGAGCAAAGTAGGC
>DASUJR010000210.1:0-8353 GCA_036279175.1 Candidatus Acidiferrales bacterium
ACGAGTTGGTACTTCATGTTTAAGAACTCGCGAGTTGGTGCAGTGCTTCGAGGAGGCGATCGATCTCGTCGCGGGAGTTGTAATGGACGACGCCGATGCGAAGGAAGCCGCCGTCTTTTTCAACGCCGAGACGTTCGGTAAGGTTCAACGCGTAGTAATTGCCGTCCCAGGTGAAGATGCCGCGGTCGCCAAGGAAGGTGGCAGCTTCGAGCGGCGTGTGCTTGGCGAAGCGCACGGCAACAGTCGGGACGCGGTGAGCGAATCGCGCGGGGTCGGAGATTCCGAAGAAGCGCAAGCCCGGCACGTCGAGTAGCCCCTTAATCAATCGCGTGGCGAGCGACATTTCGTGCTGTCTGATTGCGCGATAGGCACTTAGGAGTGCGTCGCGGCGCGGCACCTCACCGTTTTGGCGTGAACCGTGCCGGCCTAGGTCGGCAAGATAGTCGATCGCAGCGGCGATTCCTGCGATGAGCTCGTGGGTTTGCGTGCCCGTTTCCCAGCGGTCCGGCAAAGCATCGGTTGCCGGGCGAACTTTGTACGGACGGAAGCGTAGAAGATGCTCGCGCTTTCCGTAGATGCAGCTCGTGTGCGGCCCAAAGAATTTGTAGGGCGAGCAGGCCAGGAAGTCGCAGTCGAGAGCCCGCACGTCGATGGGGCAGTGCGGCGCGGAATGCACCGCGTCGATGAAGGCAAGCGCGCCCGCATCGTGCGCCAGGCGAACGATCTCTTCGATGGGATTGATGGTGCCGACGGCATTCGAAGCAAAACCAACCGCGACGAGGCGGGTTCTCCGCGTGACCTTGCTACGAAAATCGTCCATATCCAGGGTGCAGTCGTCCTCGCGGATATCGACCTGGCGAATCACGACGCCGCGCTCTTCGAGAGCGCGCCATGGCGCGACGTTCGCGTCGTGGTCGAGCGTCGTTACGACGATCTCGTCGCCGGGCTGAAGTTCGCGGCCAATCGCGCGAGCGAGTGCGAAGGTGAGGGTCGTCATATTCGGGCCGAAGTAAAGTTCGTCGGGTGCGCAATTGAAGAAATCGGCCATGGCACCGCGGGCTGACGCAATCATGGTGTCACTGCGGCGGCTGGTGGCGAACGCGCCGCATGTGTTGGCGTTCGATTGCTCGTAATAATCGCGCACAGCATCGATCACGCGTTGGGGCACCTGCGTGCCGGCAGGGCCGTCAAGATAGGCGGCGGCGTGGCCATTGACGATCAGCTTCAGCGAGGGGAATTGCGCGCGCACCCAGGCGAGATCGAGCGGCTGGACGGATTCCTGTTGAATAGTCGGTGTGCTCATATTGTTCGCCGCTATTCTACGAGTGGCAGGCGCTTAGAGCCAGTGGCGAGAAGCGTTTGGACGAGCACGCCGGCCGCTACCCGTAGCAGAGGCTTACGATTGCCGGCGTGCTTTTGCTAAAACGATTGCAAGCGGGTGAGACTGTCACTTGTGGTGTTTGAAGTATTCGACCTGGCGCAAACGCTTTTCCGCTTCGGCTTTCGTCTTATAGGGGCCTCCGAGATTTTTGTGTTTCTTTTCCGAGAGAACTTTGTAGCCGCCTTTGGTTTTCTTGATCATTCGTCACCTCTACCACAATTCTTTTGCGTGTCTTGCGCGATCGCAATGCGGTGTTCGCTGTAGCGCCCGGACAGGTGCGGAGTAATACGACTGATTTCTCGTAGTTGGCTCGGGTCTTGAGCAGAATGCTATGTGGGACGACCAAGACAGCCGTTGCTCGCGTGAGGCCGCGGCACACGAATACCTGACGCAGGATGCTCGCGCTTTGTATCAGTCGCGTCTATTCCCACTGTCGGTCAGGTTGGGCTCCGAGGACGGCGATTTTTCCCGCCGCGTTGCGGCCGTAGCGAATCAGCAGGGAATTAGACCCTTTGCTGATCCGGAACGTGGATGCAATGGCGCCAGAAACGCCGGGAGCAGCCTTGCGATCGACGAGAGTGAGCGTGCCACCCGGCCAGACGGGCGCCAGTACTTGTTGCACGCGTCCTTTCATCGCTGGCGTGATGTGGGTGGCAAGCTCCGGTGTGAGCTGCCCGCGAATATCGGTTCCGGCGACGAGTTCATCCAGAAGTTTTCGAAGGGCGTTCGCGACAGCCGGATCGTTGTCGGGAATGGCTGTGAGTTTCGCCGGCATCAAAGCGGGTTCCACAGATCCAGCGACGACGTGCGCGATAACCTCCGGGCTGGAATGGCCGGAATCAAGATTCGTGAGGACCACGACGGTGAGCGAGTCGTCGGAATAGCGCGAGATGTCGCACGTGAATCCCTGCCATGCTCCGCCATGCTCGATCAGTTTATGACCGTGGAATTTCGTGATCTCCCACCCGAAGCCGTAATTGCCGGGATTCGGGTTGCCATCGTTCAGCGGGTACACGGTCCAGATGCGATTGCGGCTGGCTTGCGTCAGCAGGCGCGTAGTGTAGAGCGCCGCATCCCATTTCGCCATGTCCAGTACATTGAAATACAACGCGCCGTCGGCTGTGGAGTTGAATGTCGGCGAGACCCATTCCTGGTTCTTAAGCTGGCCGTGATCGTCGATCTCGTAGCCCGACGCGCGATTCTTGATGATGTCGCGATCGCTGATCAGGCGCGTGGAGTCCATCCCCAGCGGCGCGAAAATGCGGTCGTGCAGAAACCGGTCGTATCGCTCGCCGGTGAGCTTGTGAATCAGGACGCCGAGGATGACGTAATTGGTGTTGCGGTAAGCCCACTTGGTGCCCGGCGCCCACTCGATCGGCATGGCGTAGAACTTTTTGATCAGCTGGTCCTCGGTGAAGTCGAGCCGCAGATAGAAAGGCCCGTTTGGCCCAGTGCGGTTGTCGCTTTCGTATTCAGATAGGCCGGAAGTGTGCGAGAGAAGGTTCTTGATCAGGATCGGCTTCCAACTGGCCGGCGCATCGGGAAAATATTTCGTGATGCTGTCGTCCAGCGAGAGCTTATGTTCTTCCACCAGCATCATGATCGCCGCGGAAACGAACTGCTTGCCTACTGAACCGGACTGCATCAGCGTTTCGGGCGTCACCGGCACGTTTAGTTCGACGTCCGCCAAGCCGTAGCCTTTAGCCAGCAGAATGCGCCCGCGACTGTAAACGCCCACTTCGACTCCGGGAACGCGCTGCCGCGACATCTCGGACTTTACGAAGCGATCGATGGCGTTGATTTGCGTGGCAGTCAAAGACGGGCGCGGCCCTGGAACCGGCCGCGCGGCTTGAGCGTGCGTGACATGAGCGGCGATCAGAAAACAAGCAGCAATGAACAGCATTCGAATTCGACTCACGCGCGCCTCCTGTTTTGCGTCTTGCGAATGCGAGGGAGTCTAGCAGAACAAGATGGTCCGATGAATGTTTTGCGACAAACGAAAGATGGGTCGGGACAACAAGCGGTCCGCGGGCAAGCGGTTCGGGTGTATAAGGCGTCAGAGCGAGGAGGGGAGCCACTTGAACGCTCGACGGCACAATGGACAGCCAAAGAGTCCACGCGGACGCAGCGCTTAGACATCTCCGCTAAACATGAAGATCGAAGATCATCTGCGGCTCACCGGAAGCGCGCTGAAGAATTGGCTGATCGCCCAGTGTGAGGACTCACTGGTGGTGGGCGCAATGTGGTACGTCGGCTTGCGCGGCTTGGGTGTGCCGCTGGCGCCGCTGTGGGCGGGACTGGCGGCGGTGCTGCAGTTCGTGCCGCATCTGGGGCCCGCGCTGGGCATGGTCGCGCCGACCATTACAGCCGCGATCCACTGGAGCGACTGGCAACACCCGTTATACGTGCTGATACTCTATGCCGGAATCGTGGTGGTCGACACGCTGGCCCTGCAGCCGTACATCATGAAGCGAACGGCCAAAGTGCCGATCTGGGCGTCGATCCTGGCCCCAATTGTGCTGGCGTTCGTGATTCCATTTTGGGGCGTGTTTCTCGCGCCGCCGGTACTCGCGGTGATTTACGCTTACAAGCGTCACCTGGAAACACACCGGAATCCGTAGTCAGGCCTGAGCCAAAAAGCCGTTTACGCAGTCAGAACAGGTAAGCCGGTTCGCGGAGCAACGCTCGCAATTTTCAGAAAAGGAGCGGAGGTTCCGCGATCACCCAAATGTTCGATTAGCTAACTAACCGGGAACTAGCATTGCCAAATGTTATATTGTTGGCCAACCAGAGGAATGGTGCAGTGGATCGCGAACAGTTGGAGAGAATTGTCACTTCGGTTCCGAAATTTCGGTCTCGTTGGGATTCGTTCTTGAGTGAATGGGAACCGGATGGAGAACCACCTTGGTATATCGGGATGAACGAACTTGCTCATTATGTTGTCGATTGCCAGTCGCAGAACTCCACGTCAGAACTACCGAATTTGTTCGCCACGATCGAAGATATTCTCCAGCAGCCTGACCCCGAGATCGACAGGCTGATCACCATCGGACTTTTTGAAGACATCCAAAATATTGCCAGTCATCGAGAATTTGGACCAGTGCCATTCCGCGAGCAACTTGGTCCCCGTAGCCTGCTGCTTGGCAAGAAAAGCAAAGACCGAAATGGTGGCAGTTCTGGCGCAAACGCAAAACGTTGGATGTCGAAAAGGCTCTGGCGCAAGTGCAAAGCCCAGAACTCAGGAAGATCATGGAATCAGAATACAGACGGAAGCGATGAGACTTCCGGATCACTTTTCCCGGCCCTGTAAGCTACCCCCGAGTTCCATTGACGGGGTAAGAGACTCGACACTCAAAAGTACCCCACCTGGGCAGCGAGCGCGTTCGCGAGCCAGCTCCGAGTGCGCATCGTCCACCAACCTGCATTAAACTCTGGCTTTCGCGCGTACTCGGAGAGGTGAACTGTGAGTGATAGTCAGAGTGTCAGTCGAGCGGACCTCTCTTCTCCGGAATAGAAAAACAAGGCAACGCGCTGAAGTGGGACAAGACTCCGGATGCTACGCTCTCAGTAGTCGTCGACGGTGAAGAGATTAGCTTCTGTCTAGCAGAGATTTTTTCGCAAAAACCACACGCGCTTACACCAAAAGAGCTGGCGGACCGTGAGAAGCATCACTATTACTGGGGACCAAAATGGGACTACATCGCAACGGGTGAACTGCGACTCACAATTGATAATTTACCTTACGAACTCAGCCACGTTCGTAAATCGTGGAGTGACGGCAAGACGCGGCGTGTCGAAAAATGTTTGGGCGATATGGTTGCGGTTCTTCCTCACATAGCGAAATCTCTAAAACTCGTGAGAGAAGAAACCGAACGCGAACGCCTTCGGAGGGAGGAGGAAGAGAAAAGAGCGGAAGAAGCACGCAGACGGCGGGAAGAGTATGAACGCAAAGCGAAAGTTGTAGCTGAGTTCCTGAAAAATTGGAGCGAGAGCAGGAGACTTCGCGAACTCGCAGCTGCTGTTGCCAAGAGCACGGAAACCACTGATTTGGATGTCGACCAGAAGAAAGGAATCTTAGAGATAGCGCAGTGGATCGTGCATCACGCGGACAATGTCGACCCCTTGAAGCGTTCCGACTGGATGATCAAGACTTTTAGCAAACCATCCTGGCAATACTGGTAGTCCTCGTTCATGTGGTCGATCTCTTTTTCGGATCATTTTGCTCTGGCGGTCCGTTAGGGCACTCGTTCTGCGTCTCGACTCTTAGAACTCTGGAAGATTCCTGAAGATCTTTCCTGAGTCTCTTCATCTGCTTTCTTGCCGCACCAGCGTCATGGTCCTTCCCGCATACGCAATACCTATCCAGACATTCCGCTAGCTCATCAGCGGTCAGGCGTTCCTTTTCAAAACAGAGAATCAATTCGAGCAACTGACGGTGTATTTCGTCGCCCTGAAACGGTTTGACTCCGCCCTTCTTGAACGTCACACGGCGAAAATCCTCTCCTGTACGGGCGAGCTTACGGTATGCCTCCATGTCCCCGTGTTGATCTTTTTCAGTCGTAGCCTGGAGAGACTCGCCGTGGCGCTCCCAATGTATGTAAGCAGCGAGATTCTCAGCGTCGTCGGGCAGCTCTCCGGGGCGAATAGCAAGATAGCTGTATGCGAGGGGATCGTAAGGAATTGGACCGGGTAGGTACCGTTGATTGATTTCTACGAGCTGCACTGTTTTTCTGTCCAACAGCTCCTGCGCTTTCCGTTCAAATTCATGGTGGGTTTGTTGCCAAAGGCCAGGATCAGGCTTCTCCCCCAGAGCGAGCAATTTCTGCAAGTGTTGTATTTGCAGGTCCTTCCACTCACGCTCGAACTGGAGATTGAATTCGGCCAGTTCGAAGAAAATGGCATAGAGCTTCTCCCGCCACATGGGCGCTTTTGCCACTTATGAATCTCCCCGTCCCGGTGGACACGAAATCAATTTTCGAGTCCTTTCGCCGTTTGCCAGAAAACTGTATCTGTTTGCGCATGAAACAGCGAAGAGGCCATCGGCGAAAATCGAGACTGCGAATGCCGAAGCAGGTATTCGAAGGCCATGACCGGTCAAAGAATAAACAGAATCGGCGAACTCATGCCAAATCCAAGACGTCTCCGTTTCCCCGCACTAAACGCGAGGCGCAAGTCTTAGATAAAGTCCTAGCAGCAATCTCGCTGTCCCGCCGCGAGGGTCTGGACCTTCGTTCCGCTGCAAAGATTGAGGGAACTCGCCTCAGCACAATACGCCGCTACGCCCCTTCGGTCCTAGAGAAGCACAAAGGAAAGTATCGCGTAAAGACATTTGACCGCATCCCGCGTTCGCTGAACGTGGTCGGGCCGAAGGGAATGCAGACGCTCGGGGTACGGAGTTCCAGATCGGCGTCGAAAATCTCGCGATACATGAACGCTGTACGCAATCTGATTTACAAAAACGATCCTTCTGGCCTGGCACAGTTCCGGGGCAAATCGGTCGCTGGTCTCAGGCTCATAACCAACGTCGCGAAACTTAGAGAACTCGCCGACGCGGGCTTGCTGGCGCTCGACCAGCTCTATGCGGGGGTGACGCGTGGACGCTGATCCCGCGCGTACAGCCGCAAGGCACAAGCGCAGAGCCGACCGCTTGGGTCAGGACTGTGCTTGTGCCCTGTGCGGGTATCGGAATCCTTTTGCGCTCATTCGCGTACCCCGAACGCTACTGGAAGCTCACCACCTGATTGGGCGACTGCGCGAATCGAAATTGATAGTCACTCTGTGTCGCAACTGTCACGCAGAAATTACTGAAGATCTGATGCGGGCGGGAGTCCCTATGACGCGCGAACGTGATTCGACGAAACGCACGGCATACGCGCTACTCAGTGCAGCCGTCTTTTTCCGGAAATATGCGGAAAGTTTGGACAAGCTCGCAAAGGAGTTGCTGGAGCGTGACAAGTGAAGATGCCGATCTATTTGCGTGCACATACCGTTCTTTTTCGTGACAGACTCCGTCCAAACGGAAACAGCAACAAACCAGAGAAATATCCGGAATACGCGCTCATCCTCGACTGCGAAACGCATTTGGATGCGGGACAAGCGTTAATTCTATGCGTTTATCAGATCTGCCGCAGGAACGGGGAAGGCCTGTACGTGTGCGTTGAGGAAGGTCTAGTTTTCGCGGATGAAGCAACGGCAAACGAACAGGCAATCATTCGTGAGTATAGTCAGACCCACAAACCGCATGTTGCTGAGGGCTACCCGAATCGATTACGCGTCCTGAGCCGCAGTGAGTTTGTCGAGCACGTTTTTTACAAGTTGGCGTACGAAGCCGACGCGTTAGTGTGCGGTTTCAATCTGCCGTTCGATCTATCCAGACTTGCAGTCGACGCTCGTAAAGCACGTAAGAACAAGGCTTGGTCGCTGATCTTATCGCAGTACAAGGACTCCAAGACAGGGCGTCTGCACGAAAATCGATTTCGCGCGAGGATCATCATTGAGCCGAAAGACAGCAAAGCCGCATTCATCAGATTTGCGGGACGGAACGGAACGAAACGAAGCGAAGGACCGCGCAAGCTCGGCAGGTTCCTTGATCTGCGTCAGATCGCCTGGGCGCTTCTGAACGAGTCGCACAAGTTAGACACCGCATGCGACAGGTTCGGCGTTCCGGGTAAGTTAGATCATTCGCCGTCGGGGCAAGTCACACCTGAAGAAATCGAGTACTGTCGGCAAGATGTACGCGCATCTGTCGCGCTGTTGAATGCAGAGCTTGCTCACTTTCAGTTACACCCAATTGATTTGCTACCAGAACGCGCCATTTCGGCGGCATCTATCGGCAAAGCTTATCTGGATGCAATGGGGTTGATCCCTCCGGCGGAGAAGTTTCGCTTCCCGCCGTTCGTTCTTGGGATCGCTATGCAAGCGTATTTCGGCGGGCGTGCGGAGTGCCGAATCCGAAATACAAGCGTGCCTGTA
>DASUJR010000211.1:0-7177 GCA_036279175.1 Candidatus Acidiferrales bacterium
CGCTGCTCACCGAGCTTCACGACAAAAGCCTGGAGCTTCCCGCCGACGATCCCGGCTATGGCTTGATTCACGGTTGGAGCGAATCGGATTCGTGTCTCGCGGCGGAGCCGATGACGTGGTGGCTGCCATACTATTCGCACAATGCTTTTGCTGCGCGCGGCCTGAAGGATCTTGCGCGCGTGTGGCCGGCGATCACCGGAAATGCAGCATCCGCCAAGGAGGCAAGCGCCGGTTGGATGAAGCGCAGTAAAACGCTCCAGGAATCCGTGATCGCCGCTATGCGGAAAAACGTCCACCAGGACATGAAGCCCCCCTATATCGGAACGTATGCCGGTTCGCAGGGCACATTTTGGGAATCGATGCAGAAGGAGCGGCCGAGCCCGCAGCAGTGGCCGCATCGCGGGTATGCGGAGCTTCTGCATGCGGATATGTTGCCTCCGGATCTCGCCAATCTGGTGATCGACTGCATGCGCGCTTACGGCGCAACGACGCTGGGAATCGTTGCAAACGTCGAGCGGCCGCATCCGGAGGGACGAGACATCCTCGGCTTTATTTCCTACGGTTACGCGCAGATGCTCTTGCGGCTTGATCGCGCCGACGAATTTCTGCTCTTCATGTACGCCCACCGCTACCACGATCACACACGCGGAACGTGGACGGCAGGTGAAGTATCCGGCATCACCGGCGGCAGTGCGATTTTCTGCGTCCCTGCGCAACAGACCGTTCCTCAGCTGGTCCGCTGGGCGCTCGTTCTCGAAGATTCCGACGACGACCGGCTCTATTTTGGTAGAGGACTGCCGGCGGCGTGGGTCACGTCGGGCAAAGAAATCAGCATCAAACAGGCACCGACACGCTGGGGCGCCGTGAATTTCAGCATGACCGGAGATGCGGCGGCAAAGCGCGTGCGGGCGACTGTCGAGTTAGCGAGGGAAGCCGCGCCGCAGGAGGTACAGGTGAAGTTCCGCTTGCCCGCGAAAAACAAGCTGCAGAGCGTCACCGTAAATGGCCGCGCCGCGAAGATTGGCGGAATTCACACCGACACCGCTATTTTCCCGGCAGGACACGAGAAGCGCTTCGAACTCGTAGCCGAATTCGCGTAGCTCGTCGATTTATTTTCCGTGTAGGGGCACGGCACACCGCGACCGCGCTTGCAGCTGGTTCGTGCCACGATGCCATGACGTGTGCATGAGTCCTCGCTGTCGACTCGACAACGGACCACGACTGAGGTGTAGATGTAGCGTTGCCGGCCTTCAGCGCGGCATTCCTTCTGTAGCGGTCGCCTAAATTGTCGGCTTCACTCCGCGCCGAACAGGTCAGCCTTCACGGCCTTGCGAAGCGCGTCCCGGCTGTCGCCTCGTGTGTAGAACATATGCCCGCCGGGATATTCGTGGATCTTCACTCGCTCGCGCAGCGCTTCGGGCATCTGGTTGACGCTCAGCACCGATCCCATGAATGGACACGAAAGATCGTTCCATCCGTGCGCGATGAACACCTTCAGGCCGGCATCGGCGGCTACGGCCTGGCGAAGCTGCGTCACTGAGCCGCTTTGCAGCTCCTCATCGCGGCTCCAATTTCCTCCCACTTCAAACGAAAGCGTGTAGTAGGGCGCATCGGTCTTCCAGCCAACGACGTTGGTTACAAAGTTCACCATTGCTTCAGTGGTGGGCGCCACGATGGCCGCCAGGATGGGATCGCTCGCGCGCCGTTCGTTCGACCACGGAAACGGATCGAGCATCGTCACGTTCGAGTCGTACACCGACCCGATCTTGCCTTGCTCCCGCGCGACTTCTCGCAGATACGATCCCGTCTCCAGCCGGCCGCCCGACTGCTTGACATAGGTTGGATCGAGGCCCGTCAACTCCGTGACCTTTTGAATCAGCGCTTTCTGCGAAGCAGGATCGGAAGTGCCGGCGATCAGCGCGGTGGCGTAAGGGCCTTCGTCGTACGCAATCACCGACTGCATTGCTTCCGTTGTCAGCTTGCCCTCGCGTTCAAGATGCGCGGCCACGATGGGCGGCAGCGTGATCATCCACGGAATCGGCGAATAGATGTATCCGTTGCTCTCGTTCGAAGGATTCAGGTAAGGCGACACCAGAATCAGGCCGTTCACGCCCACGCCCAACTGCGATTGCAGATAGTAGGTCAGACGCGGTCCCCGGAAGCCGCCGTAGCTCTCGCCGATAATGTATTTGGGCGAGGTCATGCGGCCATTCTGGACGAGCCACTTGTAGACAACCGTCGACAGATAGTGAATGTCGGGAACCGTGCTGTAAAACAGCTTCTTTGTCTCTGCCAGCGGAACAAGCGAGCGGCTAAAACCCGTGCCGATCGGGTCGATGAACACCAAGTCGCTGAAGTCCAGCCACGTGCCCTGGTTGTCGCTCATCACGATGCGGCCGGAGGCGCTGTCGTCTTTGTTGCCGATCCCATTGAGATGCTTCGGACCGATCGCGCCGAAGTTGAGGAATACAGAAGCCGCGCCCGGACCGCCGTTGAACGCGAACGTGACAGGGCGATCCTTTCCGGGCACGACGTAGCTCGTGAAGACGACTTTGCCCGCGATTTTGCCGTCGGAGTCGCGCGCGTCTATCGTGCCGACCGTAACCGTGTAGTGCAACGTCTGGCCATTCAGCACGATCGACTGCTCGATGCTCTTGTTGGGCGGCAGCGGAGGCAATTCATTCGCCGCCGGCTTCTCTTTGGAAGATTCCTTGGACGAATTGGCCGAGCTTTCCGACGTCTTGGCAGAGGCTTGGGCGGCTTGTTCGCCGCGACGATTCTGCGCGAATGCCGGACACGCGGCGCAGCAAATGAGTAGAGAAAGCATGCAGCAGAAAACGACAAACGGCCGTCGAACGGCGAAAACATTAGTAATTTTCATGGCGGTAACAATACAGGACGCCAGCCTGAGAGGTAAAGCGTAAACCTTTGAGTGCCGTGCAATTACCATGCGGGCCCGCGTTTTATTCTTAGGGGCTAATGAGCGGGACGAAAGCCTTCCCAGTCGAGAGGAGTAAACGCATCGCCAAGTACGCTGCGCAGCAGGCCGTCGTAAATGTCTTCGCCGTTTGAGCTGTTTGTCATGATCAGGATGCCGCTCCGGGGCTTATCGAAGCAGACGACGTAATGCCGCCAGCCGTCATCGTGTCCTTCCTTGAAAAAAGCCTTACCGTACGGAGTCCAGAAAAGCCCCCAGCCGAGGCCATAGCTCAGGTGAATCGCCCGGTCGCCGGCGACATCCGTTGCCGAATCGAGGGAAGGGAACTCGTGCGCCGACAGAATCTGGATTTGAGGGCTAAGCATCGTCCGGCGCGATGCCTTGTTGGGAATCTTGCCGTCGAGAACGGCTTGCACGAACCGGGCATAATCGCGCAGCGTGGTTTGCATCCCGCCCGCAGCATCGCCTTTTTGACGCCGCTGGGGTCCGAGCGATTTTCCGTGTTCGTCGTAGCCGTTCGCGAAGTTGCTTTCGAACCGGGGCGCCCAAACCATGCTTGTGCGCGTCATTCCAAGCGGTCGGAACATGCGGTCCTGCATCAGTTCCGTGATCGATTCCTTCGTCGCGATTTCGACGACCATCTGCGCGAGATCGATTCCTTCGCCCGAGTAGGCAAAACGCGTTCCCGGCTGAAAATAAATTTTCAGTTTCTTGTCTGGCGTGGCCCAGCGCCAGTTGGGGAATCCGCTGGTGTGATCGAGAAGCATCCGCATCGTGATCTGCTTATATCGCGAATCGCCAGCCAAATCGCTATAACGCGGGTAATCGGGAAGCGGTTTGGGCAGGTATTCGTAGACAGGCTTATCCAAGTCGATGATTTTGGCGTCGACCAATTCCATCACCATCGTGGCAAATGCCGATTTGCTGAGCGATGCAGCCGTCATGATCGAATCTGGAGTCAATGGCAAGCGTTTCCGCGTGTCTCGAAATCCGTATGTTTTCAGGTAAACGATTTTTCCTTGGTTGAAAACGGCGATGCCCGCTCCGGTCACGTGCGACGTTTCCATCACCTGAACGACCGCGCGGTCAATTTCAGCCGGTGAGATGTTGCTCCCATCAAGCCGGCTAATGCGCACGCGTTGTGCGTGTACCGGCGCACAAATCGCCGCCAGCCACAAAACAAAAACCCACCGAATCGAGAATATTGTCTTCATTGACCGCGTCCAGTAGCAACAGCACTGCGTCCACACTTGGGCTATACGAGGCTACGACCGATAAGGTTTCGCTCTCCTGCGAGAACGCTTGCTCGTGCGCGACGAGCTGAAGAACGGTGCCCCTGTGCAAGCTGTGGGATGAAAACATTCTAATTGAAAGGAGTGCGGTTGCGGCTCTTAGAGTGCCGCCGAGACGCTGGTGCCCGCTGCAGCGAATACCGCGGACATTTCGGCTTGCGCCAGTGGAAGGAAAATCTTCACGACGGTCGCGTCGAATTGCGTTCCGGCGGCTTCGTTGAGTCGCCGCGCGGCTTCTTCGAAGGGCACTCCCTTGCGATATGGACGCGACGACACCATCGCATCGAACGCGTCGATTACGGCCACTATCCGAGAGCCGATGGGAATCTCCTCGCCTTTCAAACCGCCTGGATAACCTTTGCCGTTGTAGGCTTCGTGATGATGTAGCGTGAGCAGACTGGCAATCTCAAACGTCGGAATCTGGCGCAACACGGCCCAGCCATACTCGGGATGGCGCTTCATCAGGTCATATTCTTCTGTGGTGAGCTTGGCCGGCTTATTAAGGATCGCGTCGGGAATCCCGATTTTGCCGATGTCGTGAAGAAGCGCCGCAGTCTCGATATTGATCAGCTCGTGCTCTTCCAGCCCCAGTTCCGATGCAACGTGAATAGCCCATTCCGCCAGGCGCGTGCTGTGGACGCCTGTGTTCAGGTCCTTGAGGTCGAGAAGCTGATTGAAGCCGCAGATTACGGACGTTCGCAGCGCGCTGAGTTGCTCCTCGGCTTGCTTCAGGCGGACGTCTGGAGGACACCAGATCGGCCCGTGGCTGGGAGGGTCAAATGTGAGAGCAGGCATTCCGGCCGGCGGCTCCGGCCTAAAAGCTGCTTCGAGAATGCCCGCTGATGTGGTCGTGGTTGCCACGGCTGGCTACCGAACTACCGGCCCGCCAGCGTGCGATAAACATCGAGGCGGCCGTGGCCCATGTTCGGGCCGACGTACTGCTCGTGCGTGAGCGCCGATTCCGCCTGCGACTGGTTCACGCTTCCCTTCAGATCGATCAGCAGGTCCGCCGCCCCGGAGACCAATGGCGAGCTGAATGACGTCCCGCTTGCCGCCGCGTACGTCGCGAACGGATACGTCGTGACGATTTGCTCGCCCGGAGCTGCCAGCCACACGATCTGATTGCCGTAGTTCGAAAAGCTCGATCGCTGGTCGACGTCATTCGTCGAGGCCACGCCGACCACGTTCGATTGCATCGCGGCAGGATAAACCACCTCGTTTTCGCCGTCGTTTCCGGCAGACGCGATGCAGATCACGTTGTGGCTGGTCGCGTAGTTCAGCGCGTCCGCCAGCTCCGTTGACCCGCTGGTCATATCGAAGCTCATATTGATCACGTTCGCGTGATTTTGTGCGGCGTAATAGATGGCGCGAATGATGTCCGACAAATTCGCGCTCCCGTCAGATTGAAACGCCTTCAGCGGCAGCAGTTTCGCCGTCGGCGCCACCAGGTGGATCACGCCCATCACCTCCGTGCCGTGCCCGAATGCCGAATAACCCGGTCCGTCCAGCATGGCCGCTGACGACTGGTCCAGCATCGCTGCGGACGACTGATTCACATATGCCGGCTGGCAGGAAGTGCACGTCGAAGGCTGATAGCCGTTCAGGTCAAGCAACTCGGACGCACCCGATTGATTTCGCGTGAAGTCGTAGCCCGTCAGCAGCACGGCTTTCAGAGCCGGATGGTTCGGGTCAACGCCGGTGTCGATATCGGCGACGATTCCCGCGCCGCTAACGTTAAACGTGTTCTGCGCGTTCGACAGGTTGATGATTTGTGCGGCCGGTTGGCTGGCGTATCCATACCAAACGCTCGTGCCGTAGTAATTCACGGGCCACTGCTGGTAGAGACCGGTTGGCAGAGTGGTGATCACCGCCGGTGTTCGGGGAATGTTAGCGACCTGATCCACTTCCGCGTCGAGAATACCCGTGACTAGCCGGAGAACGCCAACGAGAACTTCGGGAAGCAGTCCGCTCTTTGGTTTGACGAGGAAAACCCGGTTCTGACCGCCATCCAGGTTTTCGGCGACGCTGCAGCCATTCAAAAGGCACACAAGGTTTAGTCCGATGCGCCCAAGTATCGTGCGGACAATCACGCCGCCAGTGGCGCCCGTTGGAGAGGTGCTGGAGGAGGTGCTCGATGAACCCCCGCCAAGCAGTCCGCCGAGCAATTGTGCCGATGCTGGTTGCGCCCACAATCCTGCAAGTATGAGTGCCGCTACCCAAGTGCGGTGCTTCATGAGCGAGATGCTCCTTGTGAGCTGCTGCCCGGGAACGTCGTCCGGCTGATCCACTAGGCTCGCCGGAGGGCATGCGCCGAACAATGGTACGATCGGCTAATTCCTGCAGTTCACTCTCAACCTTTCGTCTTGCTGCCGAAGTCCTTAAATACTGTAGTCCCAAGTAGATACAGATTTCTTTTGCCCGTGTCCCGCAGCGGCTCCACCAGCGGAATCGACAGTTGGGTGTCCGGCAGCATCAGGCGCAATTCAAGCGTAGGCTTCAGGTCGCATTGGAGCTGAAACTCGCCCATGCAATTCGTGTGCGATTGCGCAAGCACGCGCCTGCCTTCGTTCAAACTGACTGCGACCGAACCCAAACTCTTCCCCGGATTGCTCGCATTCAGAATCTGGCCGAGCAACGCCACGGTATCAGCGTCATCCTGCGGTTCGATTCGAAGATCGACTCGGTACTCGCCTGAGCCGAACAACAGCTGTCGCGGGTTCGCTGTCGACGACCGGACTCCAGCCTGGGCCGGCGCGGCTGAGCTGTCGAACAGGAGTTGCGCGACAAGCGATTTCGGCCCCTTTTCCTTCCGAGGTCCGTGCGCGCCATACAGCGCCTTCGCAATTCGCACCGTTCCTTCGGGCGGCTCGGAAGCGGGTAGCCGGTGAGCGGTCCGCGCAACGCGCTGCCACGTTTCACTCGCTTTGGCGCACTTCCGGCAGTCGGC
>DASUJR010000212.1:0-3633 GCA_036279175.1 Candidatus Acidiferrales bacterium
GAGGGCCTGGACCGGTGGGTGGGCAGCCTTACATGGTCTCCCGATTCGACGCGGATCTTCTTCACCATGGAAGATCGCGGCAGAGTGGGATTACAGATGATCTCTGTCACCGGCGGCGGTTCGCGCAACATTATCGCCGGCGGGTCGAGCCTCGATAATGTGCAGTTCACCTCCGACGGCCGCACAATGATTTACACCGAAGAGAGCGGTTCGCGCCCGGTGGAAATTTTCCGGGCCACATCCGCGGGCGGCACCGGAGTCCCTTTGACGCATTTGAACGACGCGCTGCTGTCGCGCTCGATTCTCACGCCGCTGGAGGAGATTGAAGTTCCCAGCTTCGATGATACGCGCATTCACGCCTTCATCGTGAAACCTCCGGGCTTCACGAATCTCCGCAAATATCCGGTCGTTTTTTTGATACACGGCGGGCCTCAGGGCGCTTGGGGCGAATCCTGGAGCTACCGTTGGAACGCCCAGGTTTTCGCCGGCGCAGGTTACGTCGTGGTGATGCCGAATCCGCGCGGGTCGACTGGATACGGACAGAAATTTATCGACGACATCAACGGCGACTGGGGCGGAAAACCGTTCGACGACATCATGGCCGTCACGGAATATGTCGCGGGCTTGAACTATGTGGACCCCGATCGCATGGCGGCCGCTGGCGCTTCCTACGGCGGATATATGATCGACTGGATGCTCGGCCATACAGCCCGCTTCAAAGCGCTGGTTTCGCACGATGGCGTTTTTGACTTGCGCAGCATGGCCGCATCCACCGAGGAGCTCTGGTTTCCCATTTGGGAGTTTAGAGGAATGCCCTGGGACAATCCCGATCTCTATGCGAAGTGGTCGCCCAGCTACTTCGTCAAGGATTTCAAGACGCCTACGCTCGTCATCCACGGCGAGCAGGACTTCCGTGTGCCTCTGGCTCAGGATCTGCAGTTGTTCACGGCTCTCCAGATGCAGAAGGTGCCTTCGAAGCTGATCGTGTTTCCCGACGAGGACCATTGGGTCCTAAAGCCGCAGAACAGCATGCTCTGGTATAACCAGGTGCTCGACTGGATCGGCCAGTGGACCAAGAAGCAGCCTTGACGGCAGGGGACAGGGGACAGGGGACAGGGGCCAGCCGGACGGCAGTTGCCAGTGGCCGGTGGCCAGTTGCCAGCCGGACGCTTCTCTTCTGTGTGGGATTTGCGTTGGTAATGGCGGGATGCGGCACGTCGCCGGAGGCGCGGGTGCGGGAGATGCTGGCGACGCAAAAAACCGGCGTGATTCACCTTCCGCGCGGCGTGATCGAAATCTCCTCTGAACTGAAAATCGCGCCCGGAGCGTACGACCTCGAAATCGAAGGCGAGGGTACGCTGCTCAAGGCTAGCGATCATTTTCAAGGCCGGGCGATCCTCAGCGCCGAAAATGCCCAGCGCATTCGCTTGCGCAACTTCTCCATCGACGGGAACCGCTACAACCTCACGAGCCTCATCGACGCCGCGCCTCCTGAAAATGCATTCCGCATCTGGTATTCCAAAAACGGACTTCTCTTCGACCAGGTGCAAGGCTTAACAATCTCGAACATCGAACTTTCAGATGTCCTCAACTTCCCCATTCTGGTCAGCCGCTCGTCCGATATTAAGATCTCGACGGTTACCGTTTCGGATTCCGGATCGCAGGACCACAACGGGCGCAACAATCTGAGCGGAGGAATTTTAATCGAGGAAGGCTCGTCGCACTTTGAAGTGACCGGAGCGATTTTCCATCGCATTTCCGGCAACGCCTTATGGACGCATTCTCTGCGCACCTCGCCGCGCTTGCAGGATGGCTTGTTCGCGGACAATCAGTTCGACACGATCGGCCGCGACGCCATTGAAGTAGGCCACGCGACTCGCGTGCGCGTCGAGAACAACTCGGGCATTCGCATCGGCTATCCCGAGAGCATCGTGGACAAGGAACACGGCGGCATTCCCGTGGCCATCGATACAGCGGGCAACGTCGATTCGAGCGTCTACAGCGGCAACCGCTTTCAGGAAGTGGATGGGAAATGTTTCGACCTGGACGGCTTCCACGATGGCGCCGTCCGCAACAATCAGTGCGTGAATAAGCAGCCTGCGGACGTCTATCCTTTCGGACACTTCGGTATCGTGATGAACAATACGGACCCGGACGCGCATTCCGGGAATATCGAGATTTCCAGCAACACGATCGACGGCACAAAATTCGGAGGGCTGTTCGTGATGGGATCCGGAAACCGGATCGTGGATAATCAATTCCTGAACCTCGATACCTCCGGGTGCAATGAGAGCGCGGCCAAGTTTGGATGCATTTACAAGCGCGACGAGCCCAAGATGCTCGAATCCGGAATTTACCTGGGGCGCGGCGTCGCGCGCCTGGAACAAACCCGCGGCAACACGATTCGCGGAAATCGCATCTTCGGCCACAAGATGAAGACGCGCTGCATCGTCGCGGGTCCGGGAGTTTCGCTACAGGCGAATACGATCACCGGGAATGTTTGCTCGGATAACGCGCGGCCGTCGCCGCGTAGCGTAGACTGAATTCTTATGCCGGTCGAGTTTCGCAATGTTACGCTGGCTCCTTTGTCGGGATTTCGCGCCATGGCGCCTTCGGGCGTCATCATCGGCGTGATCGGAGAAAAGGGTTCTGGGGTGACGGAGCTTCTCAAAGCGGCGGCGGGAACGGCGCAGCCGGAGCAGGGGGAAGTCGCCGCGGGGCCGCAGAGGCGCTTCGTCGCCCTGGGCGAGCCGCTGAACCTCGCGCCAGCGGACGTGATCGCGCTCGATCAGGCTCTGGCGACTCAGGACGCGGTGGTGCGCGCGCGAACTTTGACCGGTCTGGATCGGTTGCGCCGCTCCGGCACTACCGTTTTCCTCGCATCGCATGAGGGCGGCCTGCTGGAATCGCTCTGCGATGAAATCTGGTGGATCGACGCCGGCCAGCTCGCCGCGAAGGGCGATCCCAAGGAGACGCTCTCCAAATACAAAAGGCATATCGCGGATCGCGTGCGGGCTTGGGGGGAAACGATTCCGCCGCGCCTCACGCCTTCGTTTCGACGCGGCGATGGGCGCGCGGAGGTCCTCTCAATCGAGGCATTGGGCGCGGACGGACAGCCTTCCATCGTCTGGAAGAGCGGCGAAATGGTCAGAGTGCGCGCGCTGGTGCGCTATCGCGACGCCGTGGACGACCCGGTGCTCGGGCTCATGATCCGCACTCAGATCGGGTTCGAGGTTTACGGCACCAACACAGATCTGGAGAGGGTGAAGATCGGACCTCGCGCCGCCGGGGACAGCGTAGCCGTTACGTTCTCTTTCCTCTGCGACCTGTGCCCCCGAGCTTATACGTTAACCCTCGCGTCGCACGATCCCGACGGAACCGCCCACGACTGGCTGGACGACGCCATCGCCATCACGGTAGCCGACGAGCGTCCGACCGCCGGAGTCGCGAATCTGCGCGCCAAGGTGACGGTAGAAAAATCGGAGCAGCCCCCCGATCTAAGCCAGGCGGTGGGGTAGGGGTGCGCGGGATAAAAGTGGTTCACGTGGCTCCTGTTATTCTGATCAGCGTTAATCGGCGTTCATCCGCGGCCTATACTCTTCTTGCGCAATAACAATATGGGCCGCCGATGAA
>DASUJR010000213.1:0-8593 GCA_036279175.1 Candidatus Acidiferrales bacterium
ACATGGGGAACCAATCCCGGGATGGTCACGCAGGTCGATTCCCGCGTGCCGTCGCCAAATTCTTTCAAGGATTCCGTCGATCGGCAGGCGGCCGAACGCGCTCTGGAATACATGGCGCTCAAGCCGGGCACGCCGATCCAGGACATCCCTGTCGACCGTGTGTTCATCGGTTCGTGTACGAATTCGCGCATCGAAGATCTGCGCGCGGCCGCGCAAGTGGTCGCGGGTAAGCACGTATCGAAGTCGCTCAAGCAAGCGCTCGTTGTTCCCGGTTCGCGCCGCGTGAAAGCGGAAGCCGAAAAGGAAGGGCTGGACAGAGTGTTTCGCGATGCGGGCTTCGAATGGCGTGACGCGGGCTGCAGCATGTGTATCGGCATGAACGACGACGTTCTGCCGGCCGGCGAGCGCTCGGCCAGCACATCGAATCGCAATTTCGAAGGCCGCCAGGGCAAAGGCAGCCGTACGCATTTGGTCAGCCCAATGATGGCTGCCGCAGCCGCCATCGAAGGTCACTTCGTCGACATTCGCAAGTGGAACGTCAACGGCGCCGAATGAAGGTTTGTACCGCCTGCCTGCCGCACGCAGGCCTCGCCGGCGTTTTTGCCTTGAAGCGGCGCCCAACGCATTTTGCCGTGCGTAAAGACGCGCCAAATAGATCGGGGCTTTAGCCCGGAGGCTAATTAAACATGCAGCCATTCACCAAGCACACGGGCCTGGTCGCGCCGCTGGACCGCGTCAACGTCGACACCGACCAGATGGTCCCCAAGCAATTCCTGAAATTCCTTACGCGCGAAGGCTACGGCCGCGTGCTCTTCTACGACTGGCGCTATTTGCCCGGCGAGAAACCCAATCCTGATTTCGTGCTGAACTATCCGCGCTACAAAGGAGCGAGTATCATCCTCGCTCGTGCGAATTTCGGTTGCGGCTCCAGCCGCGAGCATGCCCCGTGGGGCATCCTTGATTATGGATTTCGCGCCATTCTGGCGCCCAGCTACGCCGACATTTTCTATAACAACTGCTTCAAGAACGGCATCCTGCCCGTCACCCTGAGCAACGAACAGATGGACGAGCTTTTTGCGCGCACAGAAAAGAACGAAGGCTATAAGGTTACCGTCGACCTCGAACAGCAGGTCGTCAGTGATGACCGTGGCTTGCGTTATTCCTTCACCATCGATCCGTTCCGCCGCGAATGCCTGCTGAAGGGCCTCGACGACATCGGCCTCACGCTGCAGCACGAGAGCGAAATCGCCGCGTTCGAGAAGAAGAACCTTCGTTCCCCGCACATGCACCAACCCGTCGACGTGAAATTCCACCGCGAAGCATAAACCGGACGAACTGACCGGAATGAAAAATTCGGCTGATTGCGAGGAATGCCGGGCGATCCATCAGGATTTTGTGAATGCCCTCGACGAAGTTGAGCGGCTCAAGCGTGAACTGACGCCCGAAAACACTGATGCGGTTCGGCGACTGCTCGAAGAGGAAAGCGGAAGCGGTGGGGATCTTGAGGATTTTAGGTCTTGTAGACAGTTACTGGCATCGCATTCGAATAATCCACGCTGCCCCGGTTTCGCTCGTGCGATGCAGAGGATGCTCGCCCACTATAACCGCACCGGTCACTACGTTTCGCCTTGGCCCTCCTCACGTAACGATTCGTGAAGTCCGGGATCGGACGCTACCCCTGCGAACGGTTGCTTCCAGCGGGCTGTCGGGGTGCCCCCGCATCCCTTGCCTGATAAAATGCATGCTCGCCGTGGACATGATAGGCTCGCGTTCCACGTGATCCACTCGATTAGCTCGCAACCGGCAGCGGTCTGTGATTGGAGCCGTTATGGAAAACAGAGAAGTGGCGAAAATCCTGCGCGAGACGGCGCAACTGCTCGAAATTGACGGCGCGATTATCGGCCGCTACCGCAGCTACGAAAAAGCAGCTGAACTGCTCTACAACATCCACGAGCGCGTGGAAGACCTTGCGAAAGACGACAAGAAGCTCCGCGAACTGCCCGGCATCGGCGAAAACATGGCCGAGCACATCCGCGAAATCCTGAAAACCGGCGACTACTCGTTGCGGCGAAAGCTGCTGAAGAAATATCCGCCCACGCTGCTCGACGTGCTCCAACTGCAGTCCCTTGGCCCGAAGAAAGTTGCATTTCTGCGAAGTGCGTTCAACATCGCCACAGTCGACGACGTTGAAAAACTCGCGCGCGAAGAAAAGCTTCGCGATCTGCCCGGCTTCGGCGAAAAGAGCGAGCAGAACATCCTGAAGGCCTGTGAATTCTTCAAGAAATCGACGGGCCGATTCCTGCTAGACCGTGCGACCGAAGAGGCCGAAAAGCTCTCAGCTTACATTCGCAATTGCGAAACCGTTGAATCCGTCACGACGGCGGGATCGCTGCGACGGGGGCGCGATACGATCGGCGATGTCGACCTGCTGGTGACGATGAAGCCGGGCCATGACAAACAAGCCGACGTAGACAGCGTCGCCGACTACATCCAGAAATATCCCGGCATCGACCAACACCTCGCGCGCGGAGAGAACAAAGTAAGCGTGCTGCTCGGCAGCGGGCTGCAGGTCGACGTCCGGCTGCTGGACAAAAAAGCCTTTGGCGCGGCTCTGATGTATTTCACCGGCTCACGCGAACACAATATCGTCCTGCGCGGGCGCGCGAACGACATGGGTTGGACGCTGAACGAGTATGCCCTCACGACCTTGAAGGGTGGACGCACCGTCGCCTGCAAGACCGAAGAGGAGATTTACGCGAAGCTGAAGCTCGCCTACATCGAACCCGAACTGCGCGAGAACACCGGGGAAATCGACGCCGCGGAAAACGGCAAGCTTCCGACCCTTCTGAAACTGGCTGACATTCGCGGCGATCTGCAGATGCATACGACCGCTTCCGATGGCCGGAATTCAATCGAGGAGATGGGTGAAGCCGCCAGCAAGCTCGGCTATGAATACATCGCGCTTACGGACCACTCGAAAGCCGTCACCGTGGCGAACGGGATGGATGAGAAGCGCACTCTGGAGCAGATCAAGAAGATTCGCGCCGCGCAAAAGAATGTGAAAGGCATTCGTTTACTGGCAGGGATTGAATGCGACATTCTCAAAGACGGGCGGCTCGACCTCGACGACGAAGTTCTTGCACAACTGGACGTCGTCGTTGCCTCGATCCATTCCTACATGAATCTGACGCGCGCGGAAATGACCAACCGGCTGCTCGCCGCCATTGAGAATCCCTACACGCAGATCATCGCGCATCCCACAGGACGCCTCATCATGCGCCGCGAGCCTTACGAGTACGACATGGAGAAAATTCTGAATGCCGCCGCGAAGAACGGCGTGGTGATGGAGTGTAATGCCTATCCGGACCGTCTCGATCTCAACGACGTCCATCTGCGCATGGCGAAGCAGCGCGGCGTGAAGATCGTCATCTCAACCGACTCACATTCCACGACGCACCTTCCGTTCATGAAATACGGCGTGATTACGGCTCGCCGTGGCTGGACCGAAAAAAAGGATGTAATCAACACGCTGCCGCTCGGTGAATTCATGGCCGCGCTTAGGCCAAAACCGGCAGCTGCAAAAGCAGCGAAAAACTAGTAGGTAAAGGAAGAAGAGGAAGCAAAGGAGGTAGAGGAAGGCCGTATTTCAAGGTGCAGTCAGCGCTGGCGTGCGACGGAAGGAAGCTGTCCTTCGAGTTTCTCGCCGGGTTACTTCACACCGTGTTCGATCCACGAGGTGACTGCGCTTGGCGATGATGCTTTCTCCTCTCCTCCCTGTGCGTCATTTACTTGCTATCGTTCATGGAACATTTCGCGATGCCGCTGCGTACCATGGATAGCAATTCGAGAGAGGATTCAGATGAGCCATAGAGTCGCGCTTTGCGCAGGGCTTCTGTTCGCGGCGGCTGTCATCACGGCGCCAGCGGCGCACGCCGACGATTGGTCGAAGACATATGCCGTCAACGGGCACGCCGATCTGCACGTGCAGACCGACGACGGCAACGTCTCAGTCACATCGGCCGATCAGAATGAGATCTACGTGCATGTGACGACCACGCGCTACACGATCGGGTCGAGCGGCGTCAGCATCGAACAGAACCAGAATGGAAATAGCATCGATATTCATGTTCGCACACCGCATTTTCACTGGGGATTCTGGGGCAGCAGCGGAACCATCCGCGTGGATGTGCGTGTTCCCCGCAATCTGAATCTTGACGTGAACACGGGCGACGGCAACGTGAGCGCCGAGCCCGTGGCAGGCAACATTCGCATCGTAACCGGCGACGGGAACATCACCGCCAATGGCTTGCACGGCCAGATTTATCTGCATTCCGGCGATGGGCGCATCGAAAGCTCGAGTATGGACGGCGCTCTCAAGGTCGATACCGGCGATGGGCATATCACGATCGACGGCCGCTTCGATTCGCTGCAGGCGCAGACTGGCGACGGAAGCATCGACGCGTCTGCTGCGGCAGGATCGAAAGTAGCCGACGGATGGGCGCTGCATTCCGGCGACGGCAGGATCACCCTGCGCGTCCCCAGTGACCTGAATGCCGAACTTGATGCTCATACGGGCGACGGCAGCGTCAGCGTGGATGTTCCTATAACCGTTTCCGGAACGCTCAACGGATCATCTGTTCGAGGCAAGCTGAATTCAGGCGGCGGACTCCTGAGGATAAGCTCCGGCGACGGCTCAATTCACATCGAAAAGACCTGATTGCGGTAGAGTTCGTCTTACATTCGATGAAGCCAGGTGACTTCATCGGAGCGGTAATTTGTCGAAAGATCGCAATTGGGCCTATTGCCCTAACGTCTTTTGCGACCACTCCAGCACGGCCTGCGATAACTCAGCGCGTTCGCCGGAATAGCTGTGGTCCGTGTTCCAATGACGTTGCATCAGGCGCGTATCGCCGGCCCTGCGAAGGGCATTTAGAAAGGCTTCGTCCGTGGTAGCAAGGCCATCGTTTGCGGTGATAACGAAGACGGGGCGTGGCGCAATCGCGGGCGCTAGTTTGTTCATGTTCAGCGCTGCTTCGCGCTGGTACATCTCGTGAGCGAGTGCATCGGCGCTTGTTGCGAGAGGCAAGAGATTGTGATCCTCCGCCAGCCACTTTGCCAATTTGGCAACCGCTCCTGGGCCATTCGTTCCGACCGTCAATTTGGATGCCGTTTCGCCGATGTTCCATGCCGAGATGAGCACAGCCGCAGCGACGCTTTTGTTGTGAGCGGCGGCTGAGACGGCCATGTATCCGCCCATGCTGTGCCCGATCACGATAACGTGGCTTCTGTCAATGCGATATTTCTTCGCGTTGGCTGTATCCAGCACGAAAGCGACCTGCGTGTCGGCATCTTCGGCGGAGTGTTCGAACGAAAAGGCGCCCTTCACTCCCCACGAACCTCTGTAGTGCATCGCGAGCACGTTCCATCCGTGCGCGCGAAGCACCTGCGCGATATCAAGGTTCTGCTCGAAACCCGGAAAGCCGTGGAACAAAACGGCAGTCGGATGCGGACCCGCTCCGGCCGCGAGATAGAATATGCCGAGGAGCATGCTGCCGTGGCTTGGCACAATCATTTGCTGCGTCGAGGCGCGCACGGTGGCGTCTGCATTCTGGCCGGTGCGCCGTGCCGCGAGCGGCGTCGCAAGAGTAATCGCGAGAACGAAAACGAGGGCCGATGCGTTGAGTGATCTCATGTCCACGGATTTTATGTGCGCAACTGGGAGAGTTCAACCGCAATTCGGAACCGGCATGGCCGGTTATCTACGACCCTGAAAGACCTTGCGAGCGCAATACGAGCGATTGCAAATCGTCTTCGCATGCAGCATCATAGCTGACCTTGCCGACCGCTTTGTTTCCCGTCGCGCAACGCACTGAGGTCTGACTGCCAGAAGGCAGGTTGCGCCCGCGTACGGTCGTCGAGCCGCTCCTCTTGAAGCTGATGATGAGAAATTGCTACCAGAACTTTGTCCAGGGAGAGAACTGAATGCGTAGGCCCGTGCAGATTGCTCCTTCGAAGGGGAAACTGGGAATTTTGACGCCCGGGATGGGCGCCGTCAGCACAACGCTGATGGCGGGAGTCGAATTGGTTCGGCGCGGCGAATCGCTGCCGATCGGCTCGTTGACTCAGATGGGCACCATTCGCCTGGGAAAGCGTACCGAAGCGCGTGCCCCAAAAATCAAAGACTTCCTCCCGCTTGCGAAGCTCAACGACATCGTTTTCGGGGGCTGGGACGTCTTCCCCGACAACGCATATGAAGCAGCCCGCAAAGCAGGCGTCCTTGAATCGAAAGACCTGGATAAAGCGAAGAAATTCCTCGCCGGCATCGAGCCGATGAAAGCCGCTTTCGACCAGAACTACGTGAAGAAATTGCAGGGCCCGAACGTGAAGAAAGCGAAAAACAAGCTCGATCTGGCGGAACAGATCCGCGAGGACATCCGGAATTTCAAGAAAAAGAACAAGTGCGATCGCCTGGTGATGGTCTGGTGCGCATCAACGGAAGTCTTCATGAAGCCCGAATCCGTTCACGGCGATCTCGCCTCATTCGAAAAGGCCATGAAGGAAAACCATCCGGCGATTGCGCCCTCCATGCTCTATGCCTACGCGGCTTTGAGCGAAGGCGTTCCATTCGCTAACGGCGCTCCGAATTTGACCGTCGACATACCGGCCTTGATGCATTTCGCGCACACTCGACACATTCCGATCGGCGGGAAGGATTTCAAAACGGGCCAAACGCTGATGAAGACCATCCTGTCGCCCGGTTTCAAGGCGCGCATGATCGGCGTGAACGGCTGGTTTTCGACCAATATTCTCGGCAATCGCGACGGCGAGGTGCTGGACGATCCCGGATCGTTTAAGACCAAGGAGGAGTCCAAGCTCGGCGCACTTGAATACATTTTTCAGCCGAAACTCTATCCCGAACTGTACGGCAACTTGTTCCACAAAGTGCGGATCAACTACTACCCGCCGCGTGGCGACAACAAAGAAGGCTGGGACAACATCGACATCTTCGGCTGGTTGAACTACCCGATGCAGATCAAAGTCGATTTTCTGTGCCGCGATTCAATCCTGGCCGCTCCCATCGTGCTCGATCTGGCACTTTTCTTTGATCTGGCCCATCGAGCGGGCCTTCGCGGCATTCAGGAGTGGCTCAGCTTCTATTTCAAATCACCGATGTGCGCGCCTGAACTCTATCCCGAGCACGACCTTTTCATTCAGCTGATGAAATTGAAGAACACGCTGCGCTGGATGATGGGCGAGGAATTGATCACGCACCTTGGGGCGGAATATTACGACTAAGTTGAAAACTGAACGCCGGTCCTAGAGAAATATGCGAGCTCTTCCTGGCCAACGCACCGCGTTCATTCGCCTTGCGTTTGTGAATTCGTAGCCGGCTTCAGCGCGTAATATCCGGTGCGTGTGCGGACGTCCAGCTTGCCCATTCTCGAGGGCGGGAACACTTTGACTTCCACTCGCCGGAATGTTCCGTCTTTGTTGCTGTTCGTCGGGTAGTAACCTATCGTGTATTGATTGCGGATGTCGCGAGCCACTTGCTCGCAGACGGGTGTTACCTCTGCAAGATCCTTGGGGAAAAAGGCTATACCTCCGGTGGCCTCGGCCAGCTCCTTTAAAACCCGCTCGGAGTGCCGCACCATGCTGTGATTGTGCTTCCTGTCGTCGTCACTGAAAAGCCCGATGGCATAAATCGAGGCATCCGATTCCTCAGCTGTTTTGATGGTCTGAGCGAAGTTCAACCTGCTGGCATCGTCGTCGCCATCCGTAACCACCAGAAGAACGCGCTTGTCGCGATGCCCGCTTTTCAGGTGGTGCAGCGATGCAACCACCGCGTCGTAGAGCGCCGTGCTGCCGCGCGAATCGATTCGCGAGAGCGCGTCCTGCAGGTCAGGCATGCTATGGGTGAAGTCGCCCGGCGTGTCGATGTAATACTCATCGTTGAAATTCACTACGAAGACTTCATCCTGCGGATTGCTGGTTTTTACGAACGTTAGCGCCGCGGCGGCCACTTGCGCTCGTTTTTCGCGCATGCTGCCGCTGTTGTCGACCACCAGGCCCATCGTTACGGGAATATCACGCCGCTGAAATACAGCGATCGTCTGCTCGACCTTGTCCTCGTAAACGCGGAACTCGCTTTTCGTCAGGCCCTCCACGAACTCCCCGCTCTTGTTCGTCACGGTCGCGTGCAAAACGACCATGTCGACATTCTGCTTGATACTGTGGTTTGGTTCCTGAGTTACAGGCGGAGGGGGAGACGGAATCACGCCCTGCTGCTGTTGCTGCGCCCAGGCCTTCGGGGCAAGAACGAACGCGAGGAGCACCACGCCAAAGACAAAGCAATTCCGCAGCAAGACGATACTAATGGCCCGGCGCGAAGTAGCCGGTTCGTGCATAGACATTGAGCGGCGGGAGTCCCTTCGGTGGCCGTAGCTTAACTTTGATCTTGCGCCACTTGCCGTCATGACGGCGGTCACTCGGTCTGTACCCGATAACATACTGATTCCGCAGCTCCATGCTGATTTTCGTGGCGATGTCGGGAAGTTCGTCAAGGCTGTGCACCGAGAACGTTCGTCCGCCCGTC
>DASUJR010000214.1:0-14873 GCA_036279175.1 Candidatus Acidiferrales bacterium
TAGTGAACTGGAACAGGCCGCAGGACTGGGCGATTCTGAAGGTGAACGAGCCCACCGGCAAGCCCCTCGAGCAAGCGGCTCCAAACTCCTGGAAAGTCGGTGACGAGTGTTACGTGGTTACGTCCGCGGGATCGAACGGCAGAACGATACAGACAGTGAATATAACGGGCATGGAGGGGACTGTACCGTCCGCAAAGCGATTGACAATCTCGGCCGTTAGTCCGGAAGGCTGGGTCGGCGCACCCTTGCTCGACAGGTACGGGCAGTTAATCGGTATTTTGGGCGGTGTGCCAGCGTGGAATAATCGCCGGACGGGCGGTTGGATGACCTACTTGGAGGGAACGGACGTCGCGGTCAATCCGACCGTGCTGCCTGCGTCGGAGATTCCCAGCGCTGCCATTTCGCAGCAGCCGACAAGTCTCGCTGAGCTTGCGGCGCAAGGCGTTCTGACAACTCCGCTCGTGATCAATCCTCAGGTGGCAAGCGGGGTTCTTTCTGAAGATTTCCGTAACTCCCATGGACAGGTAATCGTGCCGGTGCAGCCGGAAACGACGTTGTCGCGGGCGCAGGCTCATCTTGCAGTCGTGATCACGTGGGGTCCGGCTGCGAAAGTCCGGAGCGTTACGCAGTTACGAATCTATGATTCGCAGAATCACGCGCTCCTACAAACCACGCAGTCGAAGATCAAGCTCGAACCCCGCGTCACGACGTATTCGGCCTGGAAAATCCCCATCGGGTCACTGCAGCCCGGAATCTACCGAATCGACTTACTCCTCGGCGGGCAGCCACAGTGGCGATCGTTCTTCCGGCTCACGCAATAGGCAGCAAGGGAGAAAACCTCGGGCACGGGAACCGCGGAGGCGCAGAAGAGTCCAAATTGTGATCACCGTGTGTGTGCTTGACATCTGCGAAGCAGACTCGTTTCCACTGTTGAGTGGGGCAAATCTAAACTGGTGATTGCCCTCTCCGTGCTATTTTCCCTTTTCGCTTTTCCGTTTTCTTTGCGATGATTCTTGCGTGGCAAAACAAAAAAGAGTGCTGAGTGGAATGCGGCCTACGGGACGGCTGCACCTGGGTCATTATTTTGGCGCGCTGCAGAACTGGCTGAAGCTGCAGAATTCGCGGCTGCCCGCGGCGGAGGGCTTGTCCGGTGTGGCGGGAAGCGTGGAAGGTCAGCCGGAGTATGAGTGTTTCTTTTTCGTGGCGGACTGGCATGCGCTGACGACGCATTACGAGGACACGTCGTCCGTCGCCGAAAACACGCTTCAGGTAGTGACAGACTGGCTTGCTGTGGGGCTCGATCCGGCGAAATCGACGCTGTTCGTCCAATCGAACATCCTTGAGCATGCCGAGCTGCACGTCCTGCTCTCGATGATCACTCCCCTTTCCTGGCTCGAACGCGTCCCGACGTACAAAGAGCAAATCGAAAACCTGAAGGACCGCGATCTTGGCACCTACGGTTTCCTGGGGTACCCGCTGCTGCAGGCGGCGGACATCGTGATGTATGGCGATCCCAAGGTGGACCTGCTGGTGCCCGTGGGCGAGGATCAGGCCCCGCACGTGGAACTGACGCGCGAGGTGGTCCGACGCTTCAATTCAACTTTCAATTTTCGATTTGATTCAGCCATCGCTGAGGCGGAGCATCGAAATGCGCTGTTGCGCGTCTGCGAAGTGCTAAAGATGGACTGCGCCGGATCGACTGCGCCGGCGCAAGGCACCGCCCCAGGCCTGAGCGAAGAGTTCCGGCACGCCGTGACCCGGTACGTTCGCGAGTCCGGGTTGCAGAATTTCTACGATGCCATTGGGCGCGCGAAGAAATTCTTCCCATGCGAGCAGGTCCTGCGCGAGCCGGATTACGTGCCCACCGAGACTCCGCGCCTGCCTGGCACCGATGGCCGCCGCATGGCGAAGTCCTATGGCAATGCAATCTGGCTGAGTGATCCGCCGGAACAGATCCGCGACAAAGCGCGCAACATGATGACCGACCCGCAACGCGTCCGCCGCACCGATCCGGGACGGCCGGAAGTGTGTCCCGTGTTCGCGTATCACAAATTGTTTTCGCCGCCGGACGTGATCGCATGGTCGGACCAGGGTTGCCGCACGGCGGGGATCGGCTGCGTTGATTGCAAGAAAGCGATGGCGGATCAGCTGGTCAAATGGATCGAGCCTATTCAAGCACGCCGTAAAGAATTTGAGGCGCATCCGGAACAGGTTTGGGATATCCTCGACCGCGGTTCGGATGTTGCGCGGAAGTCGGCCAAGCGCACGATGAAGAGGGTTCGCAACGCGATATTCAAGTGGGACGAAGCGCGGAAATCGTCGGGGGCACCGAAATCAAAGAGCACAGTAGGGAACGATTGAAGACGGAGTTCGAAGCTCGAAATTCGGATTCACTTCGGGTTTGAATGTAGCGCCGCGGGCTTCAGTGCGCATGGTTCGGGGAACATGGACGAGATTGTTTCGCTTCAGGGGCCTGTGGAGAAGATCGATGGGAAGCTCTTTCTGCGCATACCGCTTGAGGCTGGCGGAGATGAATTTGTCCAGTGCTCTCGCGGGATTTCAGAAGTGAAGGATGGTTGTCTCGTAATCGAAATAAAGGAATGGCTAGCAGGCATGCTTCGGATTGAAGACGGCGATTTGGTTCACGTGGATAATCGGAACGGCAAATTCAACGTAACGCCGGTCAATCCCCGTCCCGTACAGTGACCATCGCGCGCGGGGCGAGGCCTAACCATGCCGCTGGCCGGAACGCGGAAGATACGGGAGGCTGCAAAACAAAACGATGTTGGAGCTGATTCAGGAGCGGACCAGCAGCAGCGGAGGGTGAAGAAAACGAATGGCGTCTCAGCCACAATACCAAGTTAATCTCCCCGTCTACGAAGGGCCGCTCGATCTTCTGCTTGATCTGATTCGCAAGCAGGAGATGGACATCCACAACATTCCCATCGCCAAAATCACGGAACAGTATCTCGATTACCTGCATCGACTTGAAACGTTCGATATCGATGTCTCCGCCGATTTCATCTACATGGCGGCGACGCTGATCCATATCAAATCAAAGATGCTGTTGCCGCCCGATCCGCTCGGGGGTCCCGAAGCGGACGAAGACCCCCGCGAGGAGCTGGTCCATCGGCTGCTCGAACATGAAAAATTTAAGAACGCGGCGCAGCTTCTGTATCAGAAGCAGCAGGTGGAGGATCACGTCTGGTCGAGGCCGGACCGCACACTGTACGTCGGCGACGAAGTCGAAGGCGAACTGGTCGTGTCGCTGGTCGACCTGGTAAAAGTGTTCTCGCAGGTGCTGGAGCGGCGGAAGGAAGTGGCGAAATTCTCGCTGCGGCACGAGACGGTAAGCATCGCGCAGATGATGGACCGCCTGCGCCAGCGGTTGATCACAAACGAGGAAGCTGTTTCGCTGATCGAGTTCTTCGAATCGTGCGAGACGCGCAATGCGATGATCGTCGCACTGCTGGCCGTACTGGAAATGGTGCGTATGCAGGCGATCATGCTGGTGCAGTCGGAGCTGTTTGCGGATATTCGCCTGCGCAAACATAAAATGTTCGACGCCGTGTTTGCCGGGCCCGACGCCATGGCGAAGATAGAAGAGCAGTATTTGTGATCCGACAATTGTGATTCGATCGAGGGAACAGGACTCAATGCTCCTAGGATCGGACGTTTTGATTCATCGGTCGCCAGAGGATGTGTGGGCTTTTCTGGCGGACATTTCGAATTTGCCGAAGTGGGACCGAGGGGTTGCAGGGGCGAGGCGCCTTTCAGCGAACTCCGGCGGAGCTGATTTCGAGTTTGAGACGATAGCTAAGCCATCGCACGCGGATGATGGCGATGCGCCGGGACGCATGGCATACAGAGTTGCCGGGTCAGATGCTCCGAACAGCTGTGTCGTGCGGCTGACAAGTGCAACGGGCAATGCCCGGTTTTTCAAGCGCGCGGAATGGCGCTTTCGCGCGGAGCCCGCTCCGAAGGGGACACGACTCTTTTGTTGCGTAGCATTTAGTCTGAAGTTCCGCTACGTGCTTCTAGCGCCTGTTTTGTACCTGATGCAGGGGGCTATCCGGTCAGACCTCAAGAATCTCAAGCGCGTCCTCGAGAATGAGGGCGGGGATGGACGATGACACCACAGGAAATGCAATCGGCGCTCGAAGCGATCATTTACGCGGCTGACGAGCCTGCCACTCTCGAACAGCTCTGCAGCGCGCTGGGTGCAGAGAAGGTTGAAGTCCGCGCGGCGCTGGATTTACTCGTCGCCTCGTATTCCACCGACGATCGCGGCATCGAAGTCCGCAAAGTTGCGGGCGGCTGGAAGTACTACACCAAGCCGCAGCATCACGACGTGGTCCGCCGGTTCATCAAGAGCCTGCAGCCACCGATCCGGCTGACGATGCCTGCGCTCGAAACGCTGGCCGTGATCGCCTATAAGCAGCCGGCCACTGTTCCTGAAATCAACGAGATTCGCGGCGTGAACGTCGGAGGGGTGATCAAGACGCTGCTCGAAAAGCGGCTGATTACCACCGCCGGCCGCAAGGAAGTGATTGGCAGGCCAATTCTTTATCGCACGTCGAAGCAATTCCTGATGCGCTTTGGCCTTTCCGACCTCGACGAGCTGCCCAGTCTGAAGGAGTTCGAGCAGCTCGCGCAAGCGGCGCTTGGGTCGGATGCAGGTGTGGCGCCGGTCGAGCCGGAAGCGCTAGCCGAAGGATCTGTGCAGATTGACGACGATGCCGCGGCCTCGGAAGCTTCGAATGTCCCAGGGAACCCAGACTCGGTGTCATCCTCTCGAGCCCGACCCGACGCCGAATGTCCGGAAGATTTGGATGTAGCGCCGGCTCGTCGCGAGGGACGAGGGAGCTTTAGTTCGGCATTGTCGGCGGAGAACGACGCGGTGGCTGCCAACGAGACCAATGCTCGTGGGCAGTCAATCGAATCCGCGTCTGATGACGTCTCCGGCGAAAAGTCCGCAGAGGCGGTGTCATCCAATTCTCCTGCTGAGTCCGCCGCCGAATCCGCAGGCGAAGCGTCCGCCGATTCGCCGGAAACGGATCCCGGTGATGCCCCAGAGTCCGATTCCCACGCCAAAGGCACGTCCGCGTGAGCAATTCGGCTCATCGCGACGCGCTGATTGCGACGTATGCGATCAACGACGCGATGAACCAGTTGATCCTCTCGAATCTTGATCCCAAAGCCTGGCGCGCAAAGCTCCCGGGCGTACGGCCTGGTCCCCGAACCATCGGTGCGATCTTCGCGCACCTGCACAACGTGCGCCTCCGGTGGCTGCAGAGGAACGCTCCGCGCCTGAAACGGCCTGCGCCGCTCGATCCGCATCGGTGCACGATCGATCAGGCGTCGTCAGCTTTGAAAGCAAGCGGCGAGCTTTGCGTGAAGATGCTGACCCATGCGCTGGCAGGGGGTCCAGACGGCCGCATCACGGAATTTCGGCGCGATAGTTGGATGCCGGCGTGGACAGCCAATCCTACGATGTTCGCCTATATGTTCGGGCACGAAGAGCACCATCGCGGACAAATACTGATGCTGGCGCACCAACTCGGTTACCGCGTCAATCAGAACAAAATCTCTGCCATCTGGTATTGGGACAAGTTGTGGAAGCAGGCTGGCATCCCGCGGCCACGGTAAGGTCGAAGGGTGAGCGTGCTGCCATTTCGAGAAAAAGGCGACGGCGAGCCGCAACACCGCAAAGCGGCCGGCGGACGCGCGGGCCCCTCAATCCGCGGGCGATAAAACATGGCCACGAAACTCGAAACCGAAATCAAGCTGCGCGTAGACGACCTCCCCGACATGCTTCGTCGGCTGCGGCGGATGGGCGCACGCGACCATGGCCGAGTGTTTGAGCAGAACACTATTTACGATACTCCCGAGCAGGATTTTCGCAGCCATCACAGGCTGATCCGACTGAGGGTCGAAATAGCCGAGAACGGGCGTAGCGAGGCGAAACTGACATCGAAGGCGCCTGCCGACCGCCCACAGAGCCACAGAAGGAGCAAGAATTACACCCGACGCCACAAGGAGAATATCGAGTGCGAGATTGAAGTCCGCGACGCCGCCCTAACTGCCAGGTTACTGGAGAAGGCCGGACTTCGCCCGTCGTTCCGTTATGAAAAATACCGCACAAGTTTCCGACTCGGAGGCCTTCACCTCGACCTCGACGAGACCCCAATCGGAACATTCCTCGAAATCGAAGGTCGGCCCGCCGCCATCGACCGCGCCGCTCGGGAACTAGGTCATACTCCCACCGACTACATTCGCGCCACGTATGGGGACCTGTACGCGGCGGATTGCCGTCGCACGCGGCACAAACCGAAAAATATGATCTTCTCGCCGAAAAACCGCCGGTAAACTTCACTCTTCGCTTGACAATCCTTCTAACTGCTTTTAACTAGTGTTTCGCATCAAATTTCTTGAGGTTCATGGACGCTTTGGACAATTCGGAGCCTGGCGGCAGGCGTCTATCGACGGTGAATGGCTCGCAATCCCAGATTTACGGGGCCATTTTTTCCTGTATTGGCATCGGCGATACCTACGTGCGCGGCTTGGTGATCGAGTGTTCCGGCTCGGATCATCCGGTACCCGAATGGGTGCGCGGAAACAGGGAGGCCAGACCTGGACTGCGATAGCCCAGGTTGGCATCCTGCCCGAGCTGCGACTACCGCTGGCTCGGGCTTTTTTTTTGCCCGGCCGGTGCTATCCGGGCGGTATTTGACGCGAACGGTGGTCTTAGGACGTGACGAGAGAAGTGCCAAGTGTCCAGGTTCTATGGTTTTCGATTGTTTGGTTTTGAGAGGTTCTTATGCTGCATGCTACTGAGCTGATTGGTGCCGCAACGTACGACGCGGCCGGCCATTTCGTGGGCCGGGTAAGAGAGATGTTCGTGGTGCCGTCGGAGCAGCCAAATCGCATCTCGCGGCTGCTGCTGAGCCGCGGCCGATACCGTCCGCTGATCGCCCGCCACGACCAGATTGGCACCGTGGCGCCGGGCCGCATTCACCTGACCACGGACGAGTCCGGTCTCGAGCTGTTCCATCCAAATGAGGCGTGGCTGGCGGTCCAAAAAGACCTGCTCGACCAGCAAATCATCGATACTCACGGCCGCAAGGTAGTTCGCGTGAATGACGTCGATTTTGGCGACTACCGGACCAATGGCAATACGGAGTTGCGCCTTGAGGACGTCGATGTCGGCCTGGCGGGCGCGTTGCGGCGGTTGCTGAAGGGAACGATGCCGCTCGCGGCGATCCGGCGTATCCAGCGGAAGGTGCCGTCGAACAGGATCCGGTGGGAATTCGTCAACCTGATTGAATCCGACCCCATGCGGCGCGTCAAGTTGCGGATTTCGAGCGACAAGCTCGAAAAGTTACACCCGGCCGATTTGGCCGACTTGATGGAAGAACTGTCGCCTGCCGAGCGCCAGTCGATCATGGATTCCATGGACGAGGAAGTGGCGGCTGAAACGCTCGCAGAGTTGGACAAAAGACTGCAGACGCAGGTCGTCGAAAAGCTGAACCCGGGGAAGGCGGCCGAGATTATCGAGGAAATGAGCCCTGATGCTGCTGCGGACCTGATCGCCAACCTTTCCCCTGATAAGTCGGAAGAGGTGTTGCACGAAATGGGGCATCGCGAGGCAGAAGAGGTCGAGGGACTGCTGCAGTTCGGCGAAAACACAGCCGGCGGCATGATGACGACGGAAATCGTCGTTGTGGGCGAGGATGCGACGCGCGGCGAGGTGGTCGATCACATCCGTTTCCACGAAATCGCACCCGACCAGCTCGACAGCATCGTCCTGATCGACCGTGACGCTACGCTGGCGGGCGTGGTCCCGATTTCTCGCCTGCTGCTGGCTAGCTCGGACCAGCGCGTTTCGGAGCTGGTTTTTGAGCCCACGCTCTGCGTCACTTCGGAAACGGAGGACAAGGAAGTGTTCGAGCTGTTCGATAAGTACAACTTGCGCAGCCTGACTGTCGTCGACGCGGACAATCGCCCGATCGGATCGATCACCGTCGATGATGTCGTCGGCCGCATGCACGCTAAGCTATAGCGCTTTTTTATGACGACTCGCACCACTATCAACGAGACGATCTCCTCGCTGCGCACGCGCGGCGAGAACTTTGGCCGCCGCAGCCGTAGCTGGCGACGGCGTCTCGCTGTATTCTTCGCCGTCGTTGGACCCGGTCTCATTACGTCGAACGTCGACAACGACGCCGGTGGAATTGGCACGTATTCGCAGGCCGGCGCGCAGTTCGGGTATCACCTTCTCTGGATCCTGGTACCGGCGGCGATTGCTTTGTACGTCAGCGAGGAAATGTGCGCCCGCATGGGCGTCGTTACGGGCAAGGGCCTTTCCGACCTGATCCGCGAGGAATTCGGGTTCCGAGCCACGTTTTTCGTCATGGTGGCGGGCTTGTTCGTCGATCTCTTCAATACGGTTGCGGAATTCTCGGGCGTGGCGGAGGCCTCGGGCGTTCTGCACGTCAGCAAGTATATTGCGGTTCCTTTGGCAGCGATCGCGGTGTGGCTGCTGGTGATTTACGGCACGTATCGGATCGTGGAGAAGATTTTCCTGGTCGCGTGCGGCTTCTACGTTTCGTACGTGCTTTCCGCAATTCTGGCCAAGCCAGACTGGCTCATGGCTGCGCACGACACAGTGATTCCGTCCGCGCACATCAGCACTCCTTACCTCGTCATGCTGATCGGGCTGATCGGAACGACGATCGCGCCATGGCAGTTCTTCTATTTGCAGGCCGGGTTCGTCGAGAAGAAAGTGGGGCCGCGTCAATACAAGCATGCCCGCTGGGACGTTTTGGTTGGCAGCATCTCGTGCATGGCCATTGTGTTCTTCATTATCGTTTGCTGCGCTGCGACTCTGAACGTGCACGGGATGACGAACATCACGAGCGCAGGGCAGGCGGCGGAAGCGCTGCGTCCGTTGGCGGGGCGATGGGCGTCGCTGCTGTTCGCGTTTGGGTTGCTGAACGCGTCGCTGTTCGCGGCGTCGATTCTTCCGCTTTCGACCGCGCATGTGATTTGCGAAGGGCTTGGTTTTGAAGCCGGACTGGACAATAAGTTAAAGGAAGCGAAGTTTTTCTACGCGCTCTATACGCTGCTGATCGTGTTCGGCGCCGGCATCATCCTGATCCCCAGGGCGCCGCTATGGAAGATTTTGATCTATTCGCAGGTGGGGAACGGCGTCTGGCTGCCGATCGTGTTGATCTTTATACTTTTGCTCATCAATCGTCGCGACCTGATGGGCGAGCATACAAATACGCTTGTCTTCAACATCATCGCCTGGGGCTCCAGCATCATCATGATTGCACTGACTTTTATTTTGACCTACGTCGCCATCTTTCAGCCCGGCGGCGCCAGCCTCTCCGGCTTCCTCCTGCCGCTGCATTTCTTATAACCGAACTCTGGACGTGCCGGTGTTCTTGCGCACCTGAACTTCGACGGAATCGTCCACCACAGACTCGTCTGCGTTTTCTATTTCCCCTTTTCCATCATCGGGATTTTGACCGCGGACTTGCGGGCGAAGGCGATCGCCTCCGGGTATCCCGCATCCACATGGCGGGCAACGCCAATTCCGGGATCATTCGTCAGGACACGCTCGATCCGCGCCGCCATTTCCTTCGTGCCGTCGGCGACAGTCACTTGGCCGGCATGTTGCGCGTAGCCGATGCCAACGCCGCCGCCATTGTGGATCGAGACCCAACTCGCGCCGCTGGCCGTATTCAGCAGGGCATTCAGCAGCGGCCAATCGGCCACCGCGTCGGTCCCGTCGCGCATCTTTTCGGTTTCACGGAACGGTGATGCAACGGAACCGCAATCGAGGTGATCGCGCCCGATCACGATGGGCGCCTTCAATTCGCCGTGCGCGACTAGATCGTTAAGCGCGAGGCCAAACTTATCGCGCTCGCCATATCCAAGCCAGCAGATCCGCGCCGGCAGCCCCTGGAAACGGACGCGCTTCTGCGCGAGCTTGATCCATCGGCACAGAATTTCGTCGTGCGGAAACATTTCGAGCACCAACTGGTCCGTACGGTGAATGTCCGACGGTTCGCCCGACAGCGCCGCCCACCTGAACGGTCCGCGGCCTTCGCAAAATAAAGGCCGAATGTAGGCCGGAACGAACCCCGGAAAGTCGTAGGCGTTCTTCACGCCCTGCTCGAAGGCGAACGTGCGGATGTTGTTCCCGTAATCGAACGTCACGGAGCCGAGCTTTTTCAGCGCGAGCATTCCTTCAACGTGCTTGGCAATGGATTCGAGCGAACGTTTGCGGTATCCCTCGCGATCGCGTTTGCGTAATTCGGCCGCTTGCGCTACATCCAGACCCTGCGGAATGTAGCCGCCAACGGGGTCGTGCGCGCTGGTCTGATCCGTCAGCAGATCGGGGACCACGCCGCGCCGCGCAAGCTCCGGGATCACATCGGCGCAATTCCCAATCAGTCCGACCGAAGTCGCTTCGCGCTTGCGAACGGCGTTCTTCAGGATGCGAAGCGCCTCATCCAGATCGTTCACCATCACGTCGCAATAACCCGTCTTGACGCGCCGCTTGATGCGTTCGGGGTCGACGTCGATGCCCAGGAACGCTGCGCCATTCAAAGCAGCCGCAAGCGGCTGCGCTCCGCCCATTCCTCCCATGCCGCCGCTCGCGACCAGTTTGCCGGCCAGATCGCCGCCAAAATGTTGGCGGCCTGCCGCGGCGAATGTTTCGTAGGTGCCCTGCAGGATTCCTTGCGTTCCGATATAGATCCAGCTTCCCGCGGTCATCTGGCCGTACATCATCAAGCCGGCGCGGTCGAGTTCGTCGAAGTGTTCCCAGTCGCTCCAGTGTCCAACGAGATTCGAATTGGCGATCAGCACGCGGGGCGCGTACTCGTGCGTACGGAAAATCCCGACGGGCTTGCCGGACTGAACGAGCAGCGTTTCGTCATCCTCCAGCGCTTTCAGCGATGCGACGATCGCGCGATAGCAATCCCAATTTCGTGCAGCCTTCCCCCGGCCGCCGTATACGATCAGTTCGTCCGGCTTCTCACCAACTTCCGGGTCGAGATTGTTCATCAACATGCGCATGGCGGCTTCCTGCTGCCACGACTTGCACGAGATCTGCGTTCCTCGCGGCGCGCGGATCTGCTGATGGGTGATCGATTCTTCCGTCGTTGACGCCATGCCTTTTGCCTCCGCGAGCATATTAGCAGTGGCGAGCGGCGGGTGGCGAGTGGGCGATTAGGGATCGCCCTTTGTGACGTCGAGGACGGAAGACAGAAGCCTAGGCGCTCTTGCGGTTCAAGATAGCCAACACGAGAATGTTCACCGAATGAAAAGCACCGATCACAAATATCGAGATCCCGAGGCGGAGGGCGGCGTCTTCTACGATTTGAAAATAGACGTTCTCTTGGGCCGTACCCGAATCCGCTACCCCGATATTCCAAAGAAACAATCCGACGCATAAGAGGTAGAAACCGAGATTCAAGAGAATGTGAATGGGCTGGACGATGCCTTCGTCGGACCTGAATGTCTGGTTTAGAAATTTCCGGCCGTAGGCGTTCAGTATTCGACCGATGATTACGACTGCAAATACGAAGCTGATGGCGAAAATCCCGCGGCTCCAGTAGCTGACGACCATAGACGAAGCCCCTCTGTTCGTGAAGTAGATTATACGTAATGCTATCATTCGCCGCGGATTTCCAAGTCCTTGAGCATGATCTGTTTTCTCACAAGTAACCAAGAAGGGCGCTTGACAGCTAGCATGGTCACCGGTAAAACCGTCCAGAACAATCCGCACCGAGACGAGCCGCAGGGAGGGAACCAATGGACCCGCGCCTGATTGCGCTTGGGGCCGTGATTTTCGTGATTCTGGTGATCGCCGTTGCTTCGTCGTTTACCATCCAGACTGCTGAGGTGGGCGTCGTTCAGCGCCTGGGCAAGTTTCGCCGCATTGCCGGACCGGGCCTGAATTCGAAAATGCCTTTCCTGGATACCGTAACGGCGCGGCTCAGTCTCAAGATTCAGCAGTTGACCGTGCAAGTGGAGACGAAGACAAAAGACAACGTCTTCGTGCAGATCCCGGTTTCGATTCAGTACCAGATCATTCCTGAGAAGGTCTACGACGCGTTTTATCGCCTCTCCGAGCCGACGCGACAGATCGAATCGTTCGTCTATAACGCGATCCTTGGGCACGTTCCAGGGATGAACCTGGACGAAGTCTTCTCCAGCCAGGCGCAGATCGCCCTGGACGTTCAGGCGAATCTCGATTCTTCGATGAAGGAGTTCGGATATACGGTCGTCAAGGCTCTGATAACGGATGTGGTTCCCGATGCTAAAGTGAAAAGCGCGATGAACGACATCAATGCGGCGCAGCGCGAGCGCGAGGCTACCGTCGCGCGCGGCGAAACCGAAAAGATCCTTGCCGTGAAAAAGGCCGAGGCGGAAGCTGAATCGAAACAACTGCAGGGTGAAGGCATCGCCAACCAGCGGAGAGCGATCATTGCCGGCTTGCAGGAGTCGGTGGAAGCGTTCCAGAAGGCCATCGAAGGGGTGCAAGCGTCGGACGTGATGGCGCTCGTTCTGGTCACGCAATACCTGGACACGATGAAGGAAATCGGTGCAAGCGCCAACTCAAACACGATTCTATTGCCGCATTCGCCCGGCGCAATCAGCGACCTGATGAGTCAGATCCGTAACGGCGTTCTTATCGGCGACCTCGCTGCCAATGCCGTCCCTTCAAAGACGGGGAACGGTGCTCCCATACCTCGAACAACGTAGTCGCAATCCGCGAGCGCGGATAGTTGCGTTCGCGCCTTTGCTACGCTACAGTGCGCGGACGGAAAACATGAAGGTGCCGCAGGAATATCCAACCCTTGCCAGGTGCTTCCTCGACGCGGTGGACAAGTACGCGAATCCGCGCGCGCAGATGTATCGTACCGAGAGCGGCTGGCAGTCCATCTCCGCGCAGGAGCTGCTCCGGCGCGTGGCGGCGTTGTCGAAGGCGCTGCGCGAACTCGGCGTGAAGGCGGGCGACCGCGTAGGCGTGTTCGCGCCGAACTGTCCCGAATGGCATACCGCTGATTTCGCGATTCTGGGAATCGGTGCGATCAATGTGCCTGTATATTTCAATGAGTCGCCCGACCGTTTGGTGTACATCCTCAATGACTCCGGCACACGCCTCGTTATTACGGCGGGATTGTCGCAAGCTCAAAAACTAGCTGCGGCGCGCGCGCAGCTAACGTCCGTCGAGCGCATCATCGCCGCGGGCCATCCGTCTGGCGCGTCAGACGATGTCCTTCGCTACGAGCAATTGATCGCGCCCACTCAAAGCGACGCGCAAGCGGCGATCGACGAATACCGGCGCTCCGCCGCACAAGTCACTCCCGAGCAGCTTGCGACGATCATCTACACGTCCGGCACCACGGGCGAGCCCAAAGGCGTGATGCTCAGCCAGTCAAATCTCAGTTCCAACGTGTTCGATTCGATGCAGGACCAGGATCTCAAGCCTTCGGATGTAGCTCTGGAATTCCTGCCGCTGGCGCACGTTTACGAGCGGATCGCCGGTTACGGATACCTGTTCAATGGCATTGCAGCTGCATACGTCGAAAAAATGGAAGAAGTGCCGCAAGCGCTGCTCGAAGTGCACCCGAATCGCGCGGCGGCCGTGCCGCGTTTTTACGAGAAAATCTACGCGAAGATTCTCTATCAGGGCCACCAGGAAGCTGCGTGGAAGCAAAAAGTGTTCGATTGGGCGTTACGCGTAGCGCATGAAGCGGTGCCGTGGCGAGCCTATGGCCGAAACGCATCGTCTGGACTGAAGGCGCGCTGGCGAATCGCGAATGCCTTGGTCTACAACAAGATTCGCGCCGGGATTGGCGCACAGCACCAGCGCCTCTCTTCGGGCGGCGGACCACTGGCAAAGGAGTTGGCCGAATTTTTCTGGTCCGTTGGCGTCGAAGTGTACCAGGGCTATGGGCTCACTGAAACGTCCCCGGTCGTATCGACGAACACCCCGAAAGCAAACAAAGTGGGCACCGTTGGCCGGCCCATCCCCAATGTGCAGGTGAAGATCGCCGACGATGGCGAAATTCTGGTCAAGGGGCCATGCGTCATGCAGGGTTACTACAAGAAGCCCGAAGAGACGCGCCAAACAATTTCCGACGACGGCTGGCTGCGCAGCGGCGACATCGGCAAGCTCGACGAAGACGGTTATCTGATCATAACCGACCGCAAGAAAGAGCTGCTGAAGACGGCGGCAGGGAAGTTTGTTGCACCGGCGTTGATCGAGAACTTGCTGAAGACGTGCCCCTTCATCGCGAACGCAATCGCGGTCGGCGACGGTCGCAAGTTCATCTCGGTTCTGATCGTGCCTAACTTCGTGGCTCTGGAAGTGGCGGCAGCCAAACACGGCTTCGAATTCGCAACGCCCTCACAGATCGCAAATAATCCGTGGACGCGCGATGTAATGATGGGCGAGATCGAGCGACTTACCGAACGGCTGGCGCAGTATGA
The DNA here is from genome assembly GCA_036279175.1 of Candidatus Acidiferrales bacterium. Taxonomy (GTDB): domain Bacteria; phylum Acidobacteriota; class Terriglobia; order Acidiferrales; family UBA7541; genus Palsa-295. The sequence continues at coordinate 14,518 of DASUJR010000214.1, forward strand.
AAAGCCGAAGCGCTTCGCGTTGATCGAACAGGATTTTACGTTCGCAAACGGTCAGCTGACCTACACGCTGAAGCTGAAGCGTCGCGTAATCGAAAAGACCTATTCCGACGTGATTGAGCGCCTCTACGCCGACGTGGAAGAGCCCAGGCCGCAGCGAACCGGGAGTTAAAGAAGGTAAAGGAAGTAGGAGAGAGCGCACAAGAGTAGCGCGTTTTACTGTCGCAGCAAAGTGAGAATGTCCGGTTTGTGCAAAGTAGAAATGTCCGGTTTCATGCCAGGCGGGAGGGGGCATGGAACCGGAGCGAATCGAGTTGAGCGCACAGGATCGAGAACGACTGAAAGTGCTGCACGAGGTC
>DASUJR010000215.1:0-7241 GCA_036279175.1 Candidatus Acidiferrales bacterium
GCAGTGAGTTCTGGAGATATTTGGAATCGGAAATGCACGCGGCTGCTGCGGAAAGCGCCAGGGTGTTCACAGACCACGGCTCAATGGAAGCGGCAAGCCCTTCGATGACTGAACGGCCTGCGACAAGATACGCGATTCTCAAACCGGCCAGTGCATAACATTTTGTAAGCGATCGAATGACCAGCAAATGACGAGAACGCGCTGCACGAGCAATCATCGAAGCGCCCGACGTTAATTCAATGAATGACTCATCTACGATGAGGTCGATGCCGTTTTGCTCACAGAAAGCGACCGCACGCGATATTTCCTGTTTGGGAATTAAGGTCCCCGTTGGGTTGTTGGGATTTACCAAGAACACCGCGTCTGGCCGCGCTCGGTTCACGCTTTCGATGAAAGTGTGCACATCAAACCGGAAAGTCTCTCTGGGCTTCAGAGAGAAAACAGCGATTGTGGCGCCGTAATGTGACAGCGCTGCTCGATATTCGGAAAAGGTGGGCTCTACAATTAGGACCTTTCGATAGCGCTTAAACTTCGGAATCAGGTGGATCAAATGCGTAGCGCCATTGCCGAAGAGAATGCAATTCCGCGCGATGTTGTTACGGGAAGCTATCAGAGTCCGCAGTTCGGTCTGATCTTGATCTGGATAATGCGACACAAGGCCGATATCGGAAACCAACCGCTTTTCGGCTTTGAGTGAAAGCCCAAGCGGGTTGATGTTTGCGCTGAAATCGATGAGCCGCGAAATGGTAACACCGCGCCGTTTTGCGACTCCCCAAATGTCGCCGCCATGCCGCCGAAGATTCATAAGAATCCTCGCAGAAGTGTGCCGAAGGCGACGGAAGTCGCCAGGGCTAAGATGGACGTTGTGTATAAAAGCTGGCGCACCTCAGGGTACAAATCAGTTGTTAATCTCCGCTCGGGGTCCCCGAGATGGGCTTTGTTACTCTTCCGGCCTCCATAAAGATTAGCCCCGCCGAGCCGAATGCTGAGTGCGCCTGCAAAAGCAGCTTCAGGGTATCCACTGTTTGGGCTGGGCTGCAGGCGCGCGTCTCGTAAAACGATTCGAAACGCCTTTTTCCATCTTGAATGAAGGAATCCCGATGCCAAGATCACAAAGGCCGCAGTAAGCCGTGAAGGAAGGAAGTTAGCGAGGTCGTCGAGACGCGCGGCGGCTCTTCCAAAGTAAAGATACCTTTCGCTCTTGTAGCCAATCATAGAATCCATCGTGTTGATCGCCTTATAAGCGAAAGCAGCGAAGACTCCGCCGACCGCGAGATAAAGGAGGGGTGCAATCACCCCATCCGAGGAGTTTTCGGCCACAGTTTCGATAACCGCGCGGATGATTTCTCTTTCGTCAAGGTGTCCAGTGTCGCGACCCACAATCATGGCAAGGCTGGAACGTGCACTGGCGAGCTGTCCTCTCTCCAAGAGCCCGATGACCTCACAACCCCCTTGATCCAGGCCGCGAAGTGACAATGTGGAATAGGCCAAATAGACTGTTACGATGCCGCCGGCGAGCGACGACCACCTCGTGACGGTCCTCACGATGAGCCAAGCGCCCCCGCCAGCTAGAACGGTCACAACGCTTGCGACTAGCGCACCCGCGATCAGCAAAGCTCGATCTGATCGAGCCACAGCGCGAGAGGCTTTCTCCCCAAGGTTCGTCAAGGCACCAAAGAGCCTCACCGGATGCGGCATCCATTGAGGATCTCCGCACACAATGTCTGCGATACCAGCGAACGCGATTTCAACTCCGGTCATGTGGAGAATCGTCATGTGAACGACAAACCCGTTCTTTGTTCGGCAGTGCGAATCTGCTTAGAATGCTTACTAACGGCGAGCAACAAGGGCAGGAACAGGAGGCACGCGCATTTTCAAATTGTCCTTCACGCAACTTCGCCAGAGCTGTGCTGGGTATTCGCGGCAGCTGCTTTCAAAGCGCTGCGGACAGATTCAAGAGATGCACGACCAACCATCTCTCCCCACTTCGTGTGCTTGCCGCAAAAGTGAAACTCGCGGTCAGTACCGCAAGCAATTGCAATGCAATCAGTCCCTGTCCCTGTAGCGGGTTCCGAAGTCTGGCGACTCAGAAGTCCAGCCTCTTGGATGGCTTTCACCTTTGCTTCCGTTGAAATCGCGAGCGCTTCCAACATCGCCTCGTGGGTGAAGCGATGGTTCACGGCGACGATGAGATTGACCGTGCCGACAGACAGGGGCCAAGATTCGCCTTCAATGAAGTTGCCTTGCTCGCCGACAGTCGCCAGATTGTTACACCCGGCTGTCGCTAGCGCGACCGCTTGCATCTCTTTGTAGGAGGCTCGTGAGAATGAATGAAGGCGGACATCTGCACCGGTCATCAAGCCGATAACCGTGCCCCGTAGCCCCAGATCGCGCACAATCCTTCTTAGGGTCTTGCTTGGAGGCTCGTGAGCTGTAAGGCCTTCCGTATGATGGTTAATGATATGGGTTACGCCTTGCCGGCGGCCCCCGTTCAAAACAGCCCAGCTGATCACGTCGACAGGGCTGCAAAAAGACACCACCAATGTTTGACCACGAACGCTTGCGGTGAGGAACAAATCGGGTGTGACGGTCATGAGTGTTTTTATTCGTTACCTCTGATCACGCACTCACCCTGCGCGGGCCGTAGTGGGCAATGCGGAAAACTGAATGCTGCCATTTAGGCATTGATACACCGTACGACGATATCCGTCCTGAAATGATCGACCACACTTATAGAGCAGGGATTTACAGCAATACGAAAGGCATGTCGCGACTGCAATCCCAATGCAGTTGCCAATGCAACGCGAATCACGCCTGCATGCGTGACGATCAACACGCATCGGTTAGGATTCAACTGAATGATCGCGCGTATTTCTCGCCGAACGCGTTGTACAAAAGGACCAAACAGTTCAGCACCAGGAATTGGTCGGCGGACGAAATCGTTTATCCAACGCTGCGACAGCCGGGGATATCGAGTGAGAATTTGCTTCCATGAAAGGCCTTCCCATTCTCCAAAATGCATTTCGCGGAGTCCACGATGGCGCTCACAACGCTTGCCCAATTTCCGAGCGACCGCATCGGCGGTTTCACGAGCGCGTCTCAAATCACTAGAGAAAACGGCGCTAATTGAATAGCTGGATAGCCGACGAATTAAACCCGGCAATTGACGCCGGCCGCTGGGAGTGAGCGGGACATCGCGTTGCCCGCTAAACTGGCCATTTCCGCCCGCGATTGCGTGTCGCACAAAGATAACGCGGCATACCTGTACGCGTTTTGTCGAGCTACGTGGCACTTTTCTGCCCCCAGTAATCCGAAAAGATCAAATCATCCAACGGCAGTCGCTGTAGCCAACCGAGCGTTTCTAATTCAGGCTTAGCCAAAAACTCGCGGACGTACCCCATACACAAATAGGCGACAGGTATGATGTGGTCGGGGATCCGTAAGGCGGATCGCAACTGGTCGGGATCGAAAATGCTAACCCAGCCAACGCCAATGCCCTCCGCACGCGCCGTCAGCCAGAGGTTTTGGATCGCGCAGCAAGTGCTGTATAGATCGGTCTCTCTGATCGTATGTCTGCCCAGAACATGAGGACCGTTGCGTGTCGGATCGCAGGTAACGCATAAGTTGATCGGGGCTTCCAAGATGCCCTCAAGCTTTAGCCTCGAATACAGTTCCTTCCGCTCTCCTTGAAACACTTCTGCTGCCTTTTTGTTGGCTTGCTCGAACAGATTCTTAATTGTCTGCTTCACGCCTTCTGCGCGGATCACGATAAAGGACCACGGTTGCATGAATCCGACCGACCCCGCATGGTGTGCCGCATCTAGCAGTTTGCGTAAGAGACGGTCTGGAACCGGCGCTGGCAGGAAATGCCCGCGAACATCGCGGCGTCTGTATATGGCTTTATAGAGGCCCATTTTCTGAGAACGCGAGAATTCTCGCAGTGGCGATTTCTGTGCCTCCCGCCTCATCGCAAGATCACTCCCACGAAGTAAACGGCTACTTCTGCGATTTGGTTCGTCGCACCTAGACAATCGCCGGTTATGCCGCCAATGCGACGGTGATAATACGCACCGGTAGCCGCAACGACTGCGATGGTCGCACCGATAGCCCATACAGCGCGCCATTTGAGAAGAAATGCGACAATCCCTATACACAGAATCGTTCCGAGCAGAAAGGAAGATGAACTGACCCTTTGTGCGATACGACGGCCTTGTCCATCTTCAGGGCGTGCTGCGGCGAGAAACGATGCAAGGGGCAATGCAGACCATCGGCTCAGAACATGGGCCGCTATGAAATAGCTTATGAACCGATCCGCAGACAAACTCGAAAGGAGCGCGAACCTAGATAACAGGCCAAGAACTATGGCAATGGCACCAAAACTTCCGATACGGCTGTCCCGCATGATTTCCAAGATCCGTTCGCGAGAATACCCACCACCGAATCCATCAGCGGCGTCGCCCAAGGCATCCTCGTGTAACCCACCGGTCACTGCTGCCAGATAGATCAGGATCGCAACCGCCACAATGCTTGCGTTTGTGTGTGGTAACAGAATCCAGCGCAACAGGCATCCGCCCGCGCCTACAATCAGGCCGATAACCGGGAAGAACGCCGTCGAAGAAGCAAGGGCATCTGCCGAGAAGCTGTCAGATGGCGACACGGGAAGTCGAGTCAAGAATTGCGTCGCGACGAGAAATGAGTTTGCAACGCTCTTCATGCGACTGCTCCACTGACGCCCGCCGAGGAGAAGGTTGCCATTTCGTTGAACAGTTTCGCGGCAGCTTCTATTACGGACATCGCCAGCGCTGAACCAGTACCTTCACCTAGCCTCATTTCCAAATCGAGGAGCGGTCGTTGGTGAATAAAGTCGAGCAGTGCTGCGTGACCTGGCTCGCTCGACCGGTGCGCGGCAAACATGACATCTCCGACGCGTGGCTGAATGGCATAAGCGATGGCGGCAGCGGCAGTAGAGATGAAGCCATCCACGACAACCGCTATTCGGTGCGCTGCCGCGCCGAGGATCAACCCTGTGATCCCGGCAATCTCTAGTCCCCCGAGTTTTCGCAAGATGTCGAGCGGGTCTGACGCAACTGGCCGGTTGACGGCAAGTGCACGCTCGATCACTCCGATTTTGCGATTGACGCCGGAGGCATCCAATCCGGTCCCGCGTCCGGTTATCTGAGCAACCGGCTTGCCGGTGAGGACGGCAGTGATTGCGCTAGCGGAGGTTGTGTTCCCGATGCCCATCTCTCCTGTCCCTATGAGAGTGGCTCCTCTCTCTGCCGCGGCGGCTGCAAGGTCGATCCCCACGTTCAAAGCCGCAACAACTTCCGCCTCATTCATCGCAGGACCACAGGCCATGTTTCTTGTGCCGTTCGCTATTTTGTAGCGGAGGAGGCGACCGGAGGCGTCGATTTCACCGTCCACTCCGACATCGACAATGACGACTTCAATCCCAAACTGCCGGCATAAGACATTGATGGCCGCTCCTCCTGCTAGAAAATTCAGGACCATTTGTTTTGTAACCGCCTTGGGATAGGCACTTACGTTCTCCGCCGCGACGCCGTGGTCCGCTGCTAGGGTGAAAATCGTTTTGGCGGTACAATTTGGAAACTCTTTCGCTTGGATCGCTGCGAGCCTTACCGCAATGTCTTCGAGACGGCCAAGACTGCCAAGCGGTTTGGTCAACGTCGTTAAGCGAAGAAGGGCCAGTTCCCTCCACTTCGATTCAATGGTGGGAACGAGGTCAGCGAGTTCGGTGATCGAGGCCTCAGGCGACTTCATTCTGCCCACGTCAGACATGGCCCATGTTCTCCACTTCAACAATCCGGTGGCGCCTTATCCGAAGGACATAGGCGCTGGCGTTGGGCTGGGGGATCTCCCATATTTTCGCAAGGGGTTTTGCGAGTGCGGCGCACAGCAACACGGCATTTACGACGCCATGGCTTACGATCACAACGTCATTGCGAAAATCCGTGTCCAGAACTCTTACCAAGACACGTCCTGCCCGACTATAAAGGCTACGGAGTCGCTCTCCGCTGCTCGGTCGAAACGAATCTGGTTCATACTTCCAAGCGATGTGCTCTTCGGGATATTTCTGCGCGATCTCCAGAGGCGTCATTCCGGTCCAACGTCCGTGATCGATTTCGCGCAAATCGTTCTCGGCAATTACAGGCACCTGCCGTGATCCCCTTATCCTCATTGCAGTGACGCTCGCCCGTGAGAGCGGGCTTGTAATAATTGCCGAGATTCGAAGACTTCGGAATCCTCTTGCCAAGTTGGCAGCCTGCGTGAGGCCCGCACTATTCAGGCACACATTACGCACACCTTGAAGGCGCTGGATACGATTCCAATGAGTTTCGCCGTGACGAACCAAATAAAGTGTCACTATCGACCCCCCACCTGTGCTTTCTTGATCGAGACCGGAACGCCCGCAACCATCAGAACGACGTTGTCCGCTATCTGCGCGATTGCCTGGTTCATTTGGCCCAACAATTCTCGATAGAGACGTCCGCTGCGATATTCAGGAACAATTCCACTTCCGACTTCGTTCGACACGACGATGACGGAACTCTTGGAAGCGTGGATGGCATCTCCTAGCTCTCGAATATGCCTACTGAGTGCCGCATTGTTTTGTTTCCTCGCTTTCAGGAGTTTGAACGCATGAAAAGTCAGGCAATCCAAGAGAAGAACATCCGCAAAGCGTGATTCGGAATCGATTACGCGCCGGAGATTTCTTTGCGCTTCGACGGTCTTCCAGTTGCTTGGTCTGTCCCGACGGTGCTGGCTTATTTTCTTCCGCATCTCGGTATCAGCGGCCCACGCGGTCGCGATGAAAGTGACTCGCTCGAAGCCAGAAGCGAGCTCCTGTGCGTAACGACTCTTTCCGCTGCGAGCTCCTCCGAGCACGAGCGTGATCGATTTCTTCCTGTTCTTCACCAAGGCAATGGAAAGCTAATTCAGACTTCGGCGGGCAGAGACACCACGACGGCTCCCAAACCAACATCAAAGCAGTTGGACCAAGGACATCGCCATCGACTCTCCCATCGAAGTCGATCGACTAATTGTCGGCGGTTGGTCGGTCTCCTGACTTACGCATCTTCAAATCCGAGATACCTTCCCGGGCGATTCGTGAAACCCAGCCCTTGCGGGCGTCAACCCAGTGGCGTTATTTCTCGAATTCTCCGCGTTTACAGTTGCGGGGCAGTGCCGGATTTTCACCGGCTTCCCAAACTACACCAACC
>DASUJR010000216.1:0-2707 GCA_036279175.1 Candidatus Acidiferrales bacterium
AGCGATTTCCGGGGACGCGGGCCACGCCGTCTTCTGCTTTCGGGCGATGGAAAGTCTTTCAGCTTTGTTTCACAATCCCGGCAGTAGACTCCGCCGTGGGTTTGGGGGCGGTACCAAAGACAGCCGCACCCTTCGCAAACCTTCAAATGTACACGCATTTCCATGAGCGATTCTCCCAGGGGCACACTCCCGCCGAACCCTCCCGATCTTTTGCGCGCGGCGGGGCTAAGAGAAACAGCTGGAGAGCCAGGTTTCTTATGACCTGTTCGGGGGACGGCAGCCTGTGTTCTCGATTGGCCTATATGTACGGTACACGGAGCGCAAATCCGGGAAAATTTGCAATAACCGGGCCTCTGACCCCCATCAGGGCTGCGCAAACATGGGACGACTCCGCCAGCCGCCTGAAAGGCACCCGGCGTTCCAGCTTCGCCAGCCATGGATGGGCAGTCTCACGCCGCCTCGCACCGCAGCCGGCGAGCAATTCCAAGCTATTGCAAGATCAAGGAATCCCAATGTAGAGAGATGATTCCTGAGCGTCAATCCGGGCCAATGGCTTTCACTCCCGTTGTTTTTTATCCGGCGGGTGGAGGCCGAAAAATCAGGGCAAAGTGCCCTGCTAAGTTTTCCTAAGGAGAACAGAACCGACCTTTTCCTGTAGCTGGCGGCAAACGATCCACAGATGAATTTTACTCAAATGCATGAACGACTGCGGTTGGAAGTGCTTCGCAGGATACAAAGGGGCACGCTGAGCGTCTCGTTGCTGGCCCGGCAGACGGGACTTGCGAAGCCGCATGTTTCGAATTTTCTTCGCTGCAAGCGGAAGCTCTCGCTAGAGGCGTTGGATCGGGTGCTCGCCTCGCAGCGGCTGATCGCGGCGGACCTGTTGCCGATAGCAGTGCGAATGGAGGAGTTTTACAACGAAAGAGTCAACAGCGAGGTGCCGCTGGTGTCGCACGCGTCGGCACTTTTTGAGCCGGTGATCCGGCCGTCGGCGATAAAGACCCTGGTGCATGTTCCCGCAGGGTCGCTCGAGTCGGTTCGCGGGCCGCGGGGTCCGGCGAGCCGGCGCGCCTGGGAGCGGTTTGTGGCCGTTCGCATCCCTTCAGGCGACACCCTGCCCATGGAGCCGGTTGTGTTTTCCGAGGCGATCGCGCTGATAGACCGGCACTACAATTCGTTTGCCAGTTACTGGCCGGACCGGCCCAACCTGTACGCGGTGCGTCATGGGTCGCACCTGGTGCTGAGGTATGCGGATTTTTTATCAGGAAGGGTGGTGCTGCGGCCACATAACGTCCTATTTCCCTTGGACCTGATCGAGGTTCGGGACGGTGAATCGCCCGGCGACTTGCTGGCCGGGCGGGTGGTGTTGATCCTGAATGAGGTTTGAAGTGGAGTGTGGCACGGACGAGCTTCAGGGAAGCTGGCCGAGACAAAGTCGTGGAATGTGATCCCGGAAAATTCGGCTCCGAAGCCAACATAATCTTGATCGCCAGAGAAGCGGAGGGTTTGCCACCCCGACCATCGGCAATCAGTCCCCAAGTGGCGTGGCGGTGACCAGGACGCGGGTGCTGCCTTTGCTGTCGAGAGAATCCGAAGTGAATACGACAGTGCGCTTACCGATGGGAACGAGAACCCTAGACGACCATTTGTTCTGGCGGATTACGGGCTCCTGCTGTGCTTCGGTGGACCCTTTCAGCGAGACAACGCTTGCCTCACCGGATAAGTTCGCGGTCAAATCGAAAGCGAGCTGCGGACCGACTTCGTGAGCGTCGCGAATGTCCAGCTCGACTCCGAGGTCGATGTACGTAAATTGCGTGTTACCGCCTGCCATCCCGGTGGCAATTGGAATTCTGGAGCCGGTGCGGATCGACGTGAGAATATGCGGCTGCGTGTCTACAGTGGTGGAATAGGAGCGGCTGTTAGCGACTTTTCCCGCGACGTCCAAATCTTCGACAACGATATCGAAGTGGTAATAGTGAACCGGGCGAGCAGGCGCAGCGGTCGCGGGCTCCTCGCCGCTTGTCTCCTGGGCTCCGGCTTTGGAAGCGACGAGCGGAATGAGCAACAGAATCGAGCAAAAGAAAACGACCTTGCGCATGGGTTCTCCTTAGTTAGCGCCCGCTGCGGGCGGTTGAAGCGGCTTGATGTGGATGGCGGCAATGTGGAGCGGCGCATTGGCCTGTTGCTGCGCAATAACAAGAGATTCGCGTTCGGATTTGTTTGCGTCCGCCGCGAAAATGACGAGTGCCTGCTCTTCGGGGCTTAGGGGCTGCGGGGTTGGAAAGACGTCGAGCTTAGGCAAGCGCTCCGCTTGGGCGGCGCGCGCGGCGCGACGCGAATGCGGAGCTGCCTCAGAGGCTAAAGCCCGCTGCTCTTTCGAGTGCTTCTTCGGCACGACTGAAGTCGTGCCCTGATACAAATCATTTCCGCGTTTTTCCGCTGCCTGTTGGTTCCACCGAGGGAGATGTTGTGAGGAAATGTGCCCTTGCTGCGAAGCAGGACTCGGCGCGTACGTTCGCCGCGCAATTGACAGGCCAGCGAAAAGCAGAAGAATTGCCGCGGCAGGCAGCCCAACTGCCCACGCAAGCCAGCGACGGCGAGTCGGGCCGTGCCGTTCAGCCGCGATGCGGGTGAGGATGCGCTGCTCCAAGCCGCGATCGGCGCCGGAATCCGGGCCGGGATCGGCGTAAGTAGCCAGCGCCGAATC
>DASUJR010000217.1:0-11685 GCA_036279175.1 Candidatus Acidiferrales bacterium
GACAGCTCTCTGGCGGACAGGAGCAGCGCGTCGCGATCGCTCGTGCGATCGTCGCGGATCCCACGTTCCTGCTGTGCGACGAGCCTACGGGCGACCTGGATCGCAAAAGCGCCGATGAAGTGATGGACCTGATCAAGCGGCTCGTAGGCGAATATGGGAAGACGGTGCTGATGGTGACGCACGACCCTGTGGTGGCGCGCCAGGCAAGAATCACTCTGCATCTCGACAAGGGCGTTCTGGTCGAGGCCGGGACGCACCAAGGAGTCGTCGCGGGAGGCGTGTCATGAAATTCAGCCGGCTGATTCTCGCGAACCTGTTCCGGAAAAAAGCACGTTTGCTCCTGACGATCGGCTCGTTCGCGGTGGCGCTTTTCCTGTTCGCGTTTCTCGGTGTGATAAACGACGCATTCACCCGCGGTGCGGACGTCGTCAGCGCGAATCGGCTGGTGACGATCAATCGCACCTCAATCATCAACACGGTCCCCCTTTCTTACCAGGATCAGATCGCGCACATCCCGGGTGTGCAAAACGTCACGCATGATAATTGGCTCGGCGGTGTGTATCAGGACCCCAAGAACTTTTTCCCGCAGTTCGTGATCGATCCGGACAACCAGCGCCAGGTTTTTCCCGAGCTGATCGTGCCGGATGACCAGTGGAACGCGTTCCTGAAGGATCGCCAGGGCGCGGTCGTCGGCGCGGCTACCATGAAGCGCTTCGGGTGGAAAATCGGAGATCGCATCCCGATCAAGACCACGCTCTACGGTCTGCAGGACAAGGCGCTCGAATTCAACATTGACGGCGTCTACCACGGGACGAAACCGCAGGATGACGAAACGCAGTTCTGGATTCAATGGGAGTACTTCAAGGAAAGCGTGCCCGACCGACTGCAGGGGCAGGTCGGATGGTACACGCTGCGCATCGATAACCCCGGCGACGCGCCGCGCATTGCCAAGGCGATCGACAACACGTTCGCGAACTCTCCCTATGAAACCAAAACCGAGACGGAATCGGCATTTGCCCAGGGATGGGTGAAGCAATTCGGAAATATCAGACTCCTGATCATGTCGATCGGGACCGTAGTCTTTTTCACGCTGCTGCTGGTCACCGGAAACACGATGGCAATTTCGGTTCGGGAGCGAACGGCCGAAATCGGCGTGCTCAAAGCGATCGGTTTTTCCGACCGTTCAGTTCTCGGCTTCATCGTGGGTGAGTCCGTGGTGATCGCAATTATCGGCTGCGTTGGGCTGTTGCTCGCCGCACTCATGGTTCCCGCGCTGGCTAAGGGGCTTTCCGGCATGCTGCCGCCGCTTTTGTTGTCGACGCGAGTGCTGATTTACGGAGTGATCGCCGCAATCGCGGTGGGTTTCGCCAGCGGGATTCTCCCCGCGTGGGGCGCGATGCGGATGCGCGTAGTCGACGCGCTTCGGAGGGTCTGAACCATGGTGCAAAAACTCTTTTTCGGTATTGTCATAACCCTTGCTGCTACGGTCGTCTTAACCATCATCGCCGGAATTGTTGCCGGCTTACTCGCGCCGTTTATCGGCTCCGTACCGATCTCGTACAACTTCCGCAGTATCCGCTCGCGCTGGACTTCGACAATTGTTGCCATCCTGGGCATCGCGGGTACGGTTGGCGTGTTTATAGCGATGCTTTCGCTGGCGCGCGGCTTTCGGGCCACTCTGGTTGCGTCGGGCTCGCCTGACGATGCGCTGGTTATGCGAGCCGGTTCCACATCCGAAATGATGGGTGGCATCACGCTCGATTCCGTTCGTACGGTCGAGGATAAGCCGGGCGTTGCTCACGACGCTTCCGGACAGCCGCTTGTCACACAGGAAGTGGTTGGCGTGATTCCGATACCGCTGATCAGCACCGGGACGGACGCGAACGTGCAGATACGCGGCGTTTCGCCGAACGTTCTGGAAATTCGCAAATTCGTGAAGATCGTTCAAGGGCGGATGTTCAAGCCTGGCCTGGACGAGATGGTTGTGGGCAAGAACGCGTCGAAAACGTACGAGGGACTTACCGTCGGAAACACGGTAAATTTTGGCGGCGGAAGATGGCAGGTTGTCGGAGTCTTCGATGCAAACGGCTCGGCGTTCGATTCGGAAGTATGGTGCGACGGCCGCATTCTGAACGAGGTGCTGAAGCGCCCGGGCAACATCTTCCAGTCCGCTACCGTTCACCTGACTTCGCCTTCGGCGTTCCAGAAGTTCAAAGACTCGATCACGTCGGATCCGAGCCTGAATCTCGAGGTCGAACGCGAAGTGGACTATTACGCGAAACAATCATCGACGATGACGACGTTGATCACCGTTCTGGGCGGCCTGGTAGCGGCAATCATGGCGATTGGCGCCATCTTTGGCGCGCTCAACACGATGTATTCCGCCGTGTCCGAACGCGGCCGCGAAATCGCTACCATGCGCGCACTCGGCTTTTCCAGTTGGAACGTGATCCTCTCGTTTCTGTTCGAAGCTCTCCTGATTTCATTTATAGCGGGGATTATCGGCTGCATCGTGGTGTTGCCCTTGAATGGTTGGACCACGCAGACGATGAACTTTCAGACGTTCTCGAATGTCGCTTTCGCGTTCAAGATTACGTTCGACCTTCTGCTGATGGGAGTGGCATTCGCTCTTGTGATGGGCGTAATGGGTGGATTGCTGCCCGCAGTTCGCGCAGCGCTTCGGCCGGTGGCTGTGTCTCTTCGCGAATTGTAACGCTTAGCTGATCGGCCACAGAGTCACAGAGCGCACAGGGCTTCTCCGAAGGAGCGGTCTAAACCGTTCGCGCGCGACGATTATCTTTTCCGGGAACTTTTTATCTCCGCAGCTGTGGCAAAAAGGTTTACGCTTTGCGGGGGAAGGGAATTGGCTCAGGCGGCTTGCTGCTGCGCAAGTACTGCCTTAGCCGCCTGCGAGCTTCTTCGGCCCACGGGCCATTGGGGGCGTAGCGTAGGTAGGCTGTCCACTCCTCTCGCGCAAGCTTATGCTCGCCACGCTTGTCGTAGGCTAGAGCCAAGTTGAAATGCACATCGGCGTGCGCCGGCATCAGCGTCGCGGCCTCGCGCAGATGCTCGACGGCCTGGTCGATCTCGCCCTGTTCTTCCAACACGCACCCGAGGTTGTACCGCGAAATTCCGTTTTGCGGATCGAGACGCACGGCGGATTCGAATGCCGCTTGTGCATCAGTTACGCATCCCATCTGATACAGCGCAACACCCAGGTTGATGTGCGCTTCAATCCAGTTCGGCGCAGCGTCGATTACGCGCCGATAATTTGAAACCGCTTCCGGCAGCGTTTCGGGATCGCCTTCGCAATCGAGCGCCCGCTGGAAGAAGTCCTCCGGCGCACGCGGCGCCATCGACCGCAGTTCGCCTGCCGCGGAGCCGATTTCAAATCCCAGCAGCCACTGGCGCGTTAGCGGGTCATATGGCGCGGTCGCCCCTGGCGGGACTACAGCCAAGCCTCCTTTGTAGTCCACGAGCGTCAGCTCGTTGAGCGCAAGCTCAGTAGACCCGAATTCCTGTTCGATGGAAGCAACGGCGGTGCGAACTCGCCTTGCTGGAATGTGGCGGGCAGTCAAGCGCTGCAGCGTTCGCAGCGCGAGCAAGTCTCCAAAACCGTAGAAGCGTTCCCCCCAGCGAGCACGAGGATGAACCAGCCGTAGCCGCTCCCAATAGCGAAGGCGGCTAGGCTCGACTCCCAAAATGCGCCCGACTTCTCGTCGCGTGAATTGCTGCGCCAACAGCGGCCCCTCATGTGGCCCCTGCTACTGAAACCGATTATGCGTCGCGCGTCAATAGATCGCAGCTGTGGATTTGGTGTGAATTCCACAGGCTCTTGTGTAAATCGAAGTGGACGCGAATGACCCGGTTCGACCGGGCGGAGTCCCAACGGTGGCGCCGTGAACGATCGCTTGCTTGGCTTACTCTCGCTGGATCCATTTCGCTGAACGTGCCGTCGTTTCAATCCGCCATTACCCATAAGAGGACACGCGGTTGCGCGTCATTTCGGGGTTGCTAGACTTTCTCGGGGGCTTTCCTACGAACTAATGTATCTCGACAGTACAGATAGGCTGTATCTCGACCGCCAGGTCACTCTCGGCCGAGCGACGCTCGTTTCGCTTTCGTTGATCGTTCTTCTTGGGACGTCGACACCGGCGTTGCGCAAGCCATCTGCGATTTTCCTTTCCGTCTATCTCGTTTTAGCATTGGCGGACGCCGTCGCCGACCGCTTCGCGAGCGAGCGCAAGTGGCGAATTCCAATCGTCGCTGACTTTGCCGCGTTAGCGGCCTTCTTGTACCTGACGCCTTCTCTTTCGGCTTTTTGGTTCCTTTTCTTGTTTGCTGTCTTTGCTCTCGCGACGCATGGTCACTCGCGTGGTGTGCTGATTCTGGTGATTGCGACGAGCGCGGCGGCAATCATTCGAGTCGGCTGGTCCACGCCCATCCACTGGCAAGACGCTCCTCACTGGCTGTTGATCGGCTTCGGGATCGTCGTCTCGGGCATGGGCATGGGATTTCTGGGCGCTCGCGAGCGAGAACACCTCGACGGTCAGGATTTCCTACAGAGGATCACATCTCTTCTGCAATTTGACCGGGGACTAAGCGAGTCAATTCGCCAGGCTTTGGGCGAAATGGCCGTCCGTTTCGAATGCGACCAGGCATGTCTCGCCGTTCGCGACGAAGACCTCGAACGCCTGTTCGTCTGGAAAGTACATCCAAACGAACGCGAACCGCTTGCCGCTGAAACCCCTCCTCTAAGTCACGGAGAAGCCTTCCTGATGGATTCGCTGGAAGTGTCTATGGGCTGGCAGTTCCGCAATGGCAGCGACGGCGGTTCGGGGTTTGGCTGGGATCGCCGCAGCGGCCAGCGCTTCCGGACGGTGCCTACACCGCCCGAGTCCGCGCGAGACGAACTGCACGCGGAAAGGCTTTATGCCGCGACGATCGAGTCGGGCGGCCGGCCCACGGGCCGCGTCTTGCTAGTAAACCCGAAACGTGGGCTTTCGCCGCGCGACCTGCGCCAGATCGAGCGGATTGTCCGGCATATCGGGCCGCCGCTCGAAAACATCTTCCTGTTGCGCAATCTGCGCGCGCGCGCCATAGAATCCGAGCGGAGCCGCATCTCCCGCGACCTGCACGACGGCATTTTGCAGACGCTTCTGAGCATGAATATCCAGCTCGACGTGATCCGACGCAAGTTGGCCGGCTCGGCATTGGCGCAGGACGTCGGCGCACTGCAGCGGACGCTGCAGCAGGAAAGCCAGGAGTTCCGGCGCATGGTGAAGGACATGCGTCCCCTGCGCGTGGAAAGCGCCGACATGCGCGAGCTGATGCTGGGATTCGCCGAGCGCTTCCGCAACGAATCCGCCATCGCCATCGATTTATTCATCGAAGATCGCAATTTGCGCGCTCCAGACCGCATTTGCCGCGAGTTGTTCCAGATTTACCGAGAAGCACTACACAACGTAAAAAAGCATGCGAGTGCTAGTCACGTCGTGGTAAAAATGGGTCAAGACGAGGCCAAAATTTATCTGGTAGTTGACGACAACGGGGGAGGATTCAGTTTCTCCGGACGGTACACGAGTGAAGAGTTGGACCGTCTTCGAATAGGCCCGATTTCCATAAAGGAAAGAACGCGAAGCGTCGGAGGGGCGCTTACGGTGGAGTCTAGTCCCGGGCATGGGGCTCGCCTAACCGTTGAAGTTCCACTGAATTGACAATGAGCAAACCGAAGCAGTCTATTCGCATCCTGGTTGCGGACGATCACGCCATCTTTCGTGACGGCCTACGCAAGCTGCTCGAAGGATCTGACGACACGCAGATCGTCGGGGAGGCCTCGAACGGCGTCGAATGCACGAAAATGCTGCCCAAACTGAAGCCGGATATTCTTTTGCTTGATCTGCGGATGCCGGAAAAGGACGGGCTCGCGGTTCTGGAGGAAGTGAATTTCGAATCGCTCCCCACTCGCGTCATCGTGCTAACCGCCGCGGAAGACGATCGCGACGTGGTCCGCGCCATGCGGCTCGGCGCGCGCGGCGTAGTGCTGAAGCAGTCTGCCAGCGACCTGCTATTGAAGAGCATTCACAAGGTTTACGACGGCGAAATCTGGCTGGATAACCGAATGACTGCGGAAGTGATCGACGCGTTCAAGAAATCCGCTGAAGCTGGCATACGGCGTGAAAAGCCTTTGCTGAGCGACCGTGAAAAGGAGATCGTCCAGCTGGTCGCGCAAGGCTTTCGCAACCGCGAAATCGGGGAGAAGCTATTCATCAGCGAGCAAACGGTGAAGAACCACCTGCACAACATCTTCGACAAGCTCGGCGTCTCCGATCGCCTCGAGCTTGCCCTATACGCCATCCACCATCGCCTGATTGACCAAGCCTGATCGGCCGCTTCGTGCCGCGCGGCAGCGCCTATTTCGACAGGGCCTGGCGATTCTCCTTGGCCCAGGCGCTGTTCGCGGGAACCGCTTTCATCGGCGGGCCACCTTCCGTTCCGCAAGCACAAGGACCCTCAGTCTTCGCCATACTCATGCACGAGCACGACTTCGTTCTCAGGCAGGCGCAGACGTAAACCACCTTGCCCTTGGTTTTCGTTTGGCTTTGCACGTTGCCCGCGGTCTCTTTAGCGCCCGGCGTGGGGCAGTTGGGCTGCGCCGGCGTTCCCGCCATCGAAAAGACCAGCGCAGCCGCGACCACAGCAAACTTGGTGAAGTTTTTCATGAACGTCCTCCCGGAAGTCAGTCCAGCCGCAAACAGGGTTCTACGTAAAAGGCACGGGCACAATATCCACTTACGATGGTTCGGCTATGGCCACTCGCGTCCTTCGTGCGACACTCTCAGCTTGATCCAAAGCATAGTTCTCGGACCATGTCGGCGATAGGCCCGGCAGGGAAGCCGAACGGGAGGCGATTTGACCCAGGGAAAGCGGATTGCTGCCATCACTGGCGCTGCGCAGGGAATCGGCCGCAGAGCTGCGGAAGTCCTGGCGCAGCGAGGATACCGGGTGGCGCTGAATGATTTGCGCGCGCCCGATGAAACCGTTCAGTCCATTCGCTCGGCTGGTGGCGAATCCATCGCTTACACAGGAAACATCGCGGATGAATCGGTTGTGGACGGATTTGTTCGCGCGGCGCGTCAAGCCTGGGGTCGCACAGACGTCCTCGTGAACAACGCTGGAATCAGTTTGATTGCCCCTGCCGAGCAAACATCGGCAGCGGATTATCGCCGCGTCCTTGAGGTCAATCTTGTCGCGCCATTTTTGCTTGCGAAAGCATTCGGCGCAGACATGCTCGCAGCGGGGAAGGGCAGCATCGTCAACGTATCTTCGGTCGCCGGGCTGGTGGGCGTTGCGGACCGGGCCGCCTATAACGCTTCAAAACATGGACTGATCGGCTTGACGCGTACTCTGGCGGCGGAATGGGGCGGGCGGGGAGTTCGCGTGAACGCGGTTTGTCCCGGCTGGGTGAAGAGCGAGATGGATGTCGCCGACCAGGCCGGCGGCGGCTACTCCGACGCTGATATCAAGGGCCGCGTGCCGATGGGAAGATTTGCAACTACGGATGACATCGCATCCGCGATCGCGTTGCTGGCCGATGATGCGCAAAGCGACTTCATCAACGGCCACACGCTGGTTGTTGATGGTGGCTGGACTGCCGACGGAAGCTGGGAATCCCTGAGGCTCAGCCACCGCTGAGGCGCACGCTTCCGAGGTCCAACTGGCCCTTTCCCTGTCCGCCGGTCCTGCGCGGACAGCGACCGCCTGTTCCGGGGTACTATTGACTTTCGCTTTTGATTCGCCTAGAGTCGCAATGCCCGGCGAGACCCCGAAAGGTCGGAGGTGAATACGATGGTGCTCACGAAGCGTCAAAAAGATGTTCTCAATTACCTGGTCACCTTCTCGGACAAGCACGGCTATTCCCCCAGCTTCGAAGAAATCGCGAAGGGCATAAAGCTTACCTCCCTGGCGACAGTTCACAAGCATCTTTCGACGCTTGAAAAGAAAGGTTTTATCCGTCGCGGCTATAACCAGAGCCGTTCGATCGAAGTTTTGCAGCTCCCTCAGACAGTACGCAAAGAGATCATCAACCGGCACTCGGTGGAATTGCCGCTGGCGGGACGTATCGCCGCAGGCCGCCCGCTTGAAGCTGTCGAAGACCGCGAGACGATTTCTCTTGGCGATTTCGGCCGCGGCCAGAATACCTTCGTCCTACAGGTGAAGGGCGAATCGATGAGGGACGACCACATCCTCGACGGCGATTACATTGTTGTGGAGCAAACGCAGGTGGCTAATACCGGCGAGATCGTCGTGGCGCTGGTCGGCGAAGATGAAGCTACCGTGAAGCGTTTCTATCGCGAATCGGGAGGCAAGATTCGTCTCCAGCCAGCCAACGCGCAAATGGCTCCGATCGTTGTCCCTGCGAATGACGTTCGCATCCAGGGTCGGGTCGTCGGCGTCCTCCGGAAGTACTGAGGGTCATAACAGCGGCTGCGATTCGCCCTTCGAGGGCGCGAAGGGACGGCGCCACGATCGGCGGCGCCGTTATGCTGTCGCGTCTACCCACCGAAGCCCACTTGAACAGAGCCGAATCGATCTCACTCGTGGGCTGCTCCGCTGCCACAAAAGCGCAATCAAACCCTAGCTATTTCGAGACGAAGATCGACTTGGGCATCATCATATGGGCGCCCTTCGTCCCATCGACGAGTTGGGTGATGCGGAGATCGGCCGCGACGCTGCAGAGCATGTAGGCGTCGTCGCGAGTGAGATGCTTCTCCGTCGTCAGATAGTCGATCATCTCCCGGACAGCCATCTTTGTCGCTTCGTTCAAGTCGGGATCGAGGCCCATCGTGATGTAGTAGTCGGGCGTTTCGGCGCGCGGCCAATGGAAGTGGAGGTCTTTTCGCACGACAAACTGGAAGGTGCCGATCAACGACGTTTCAAGCGCCGTGATATCCACTTCACCGTCACCTTGTCCTGCGTGCCCGTCACCAACTTCGAATAGAGCGCCTGGAACGTGCACGGGGATGTAAAGAGTGGTGCCCGCCACGAGCTCCTTGTTATCGAGATTTCCGGCATTAATCCATGGAGGACCGCTGCTGATACGGCCGCGCGGCGGCGCATCTCCCATACTGCCGAAGAACGGGTGCAATGGAATGTCGATGCCGTCGGCGAAGTGCGCGACCATTCGATTCGCATCAAGCGGAATGATTTTCGTGCGCGGATACGGAAACTCGTTCGGGAAGATGCCGCTCCGGGGGCCGAACGCATTATAGGCGTAGGGGATGGCAAGCTGGATCTTCAGGATGCGAACTTCGAGGACGTCGCCGGGCTCCGCACCGTCGACGTAGATTGGCCCCGTGAGGATGTGGCCGCCGGGCCCGTGGTCC
The DNA here is from genome assembly GCA_036279175.1 of Candidatus Acidiferrales bacterium. Taxonomy (GTDB): domain Bacteria; phylum Acidobacteriota; class Terriglobia; order Acidiferrales; family UBA7541; genus Palsa-295. Next base: position 9,387 of record DASUJR010000217.1, read on the forward strand.
TTCACCTGATCTACGATGTCGCGCAATGATTGCTCGACTTGATCTGGCGGAACGCCCGCTGCTTCGAGCGGTTTCGGCTCGTTCGTCAGCAGAGTTTGAATCTGGACGGTATCGCCGGACTTGATCCGCAATACCGGCTTGGCGTTCGCGTCGTAGTGGCCCCATTCGACAGTGCTCGGCGTCGGCCTGAGTGTGTATGTCGGGGTAGGGTTGCTCTGCGCGGCCGCAACCAGTGCCGTGAGGCCCACAAGTACCGCGCCAATCGCCGCCGGTCCGAATATCCAACGATTCATGCGTCTCACCAGTGCCTCCCAATGAAAGCAAATTCGCTCGCGGATGTTATCAGCCGAGCGGCTTTCGGGAAAGCCGTATGGCAATCTGGGCTATTGTGCGGCCACACTGAGAGCTCTTCCTATCGCATACGGAGTTGTGCCATCCTTGCTCCTTATGCAAGAACCTACAAAGAGTACGGTGCTGTTCGTGTGCATGGGAAATTGTGTCCGCAGCCAGATGGCGGAGGCGATCGCGCGCCACATTGCGTCAGACGTGATTGCAGCCGAGAGCGCGGGAGTGCAGCCGCTGGGGTTCATCGATCCGACGGCGAAGAAGGTTCTGGAAAGCCGTGGAATCTCGATCGATGGACAATTCTCGAAAGGGCTGCACAGCCACAAGCTATCTAAGCCGGATCTAATCGTGAACATGTCAGGTTTGCCCGGGAAATCGCTGTTCCATCACGAGCAGCTATTTGAGGATTGGCGAGTTTCGGATCCGTTCGGCGATGACGTTGAGACTCACGCACGCGTTTGTGACGACATCCATTCGCGAATACACGGATTGGCAGAGCGGCTGCGGGCCTCGAGCGCCGCAGGTGCCGCCCGCGCACCAGAAGAGAACGACCTCGCACGAAGCTGACCCGCTTCGAGCCGACACAACGGATTTGAAGGACCACATGCGGCGCGAAAAGACCAGCGTTTCGCAGGAGGATTACCTGAAGGCGATCTGGGAGATCGTCCAGGAAGAGCAGGTCCCGATCAGCGCGAGGCTCGCTGAGGACCTGGGCGTAACTCCTCCGGCTGTTACTGCTGCGCTGAAACGAATGACGCGCGGCGGCTTTCTTCGTCTGCGGCGCGGTGGTCGCATCGAACTGTCCTCAAAAGGAAAAGGAATTGCTCAGCACCTCGTGCTGCGGCACCGGCTAGCGGAAAAGCTGCTGACGGACGTGATCGGTCTTGGGTGGTCGCGCGCGCATGAGGAAGCCGAGCGGCTCGAGCACGGAATTTCGCCGGAAGTCGCCCATCTGCTGCTGAAGCGTTTCGGACGTGAAAGCCGCTGCCCGCATGGTGTGCCTTTGTTCGGCGGAATGCCTCGCCTTCGCAGGAAATACGGCGCGATCAAACTTTCAGAAGCGGAAGTCGGCTACTCCTACGAGGTCATGCGCGTGTATGAAAAGGACGCACGGTTCCTGGAATTCATCGAGCGACTGCGCTTGCGTCCCGGCGCGCGATTGCGACTGCACGATCGCGAGTACGATGAGACCGCAGCGATCTCTGTTGACGGTCGCGCAGGACGCATTCACCTCGGTAAGCCTGCGACGGACAACGTCTGGGTCCGGCGGCTGACCGCCGCTTAACCGCTGGATAAGCTGGAACGCCACAGGCAGCCGCCTCGAACTAGACTCGGGCCGGGGGGCACCTCGCGCGCGTTCGCGGTGAGAGCCGGAGGTCTAACGTGTTTCTGACGACCTTAGAAAACGGAGCGATGTTGCACCGAGTCCTTTGTGGCAAGGGAGAAACGCGGGTCGACGGCGCCGCCGTTCGTCACGTGCGCAGCGGTGTACTCGCCCACGGATGGGCCATGCTTGAATCCGTGACCTGATCCTCCGCCAACCAGCCAAACGTTCTCCATTTGCGGATGGCGGTCGATCAGAAAATCGCCGTTGGAAGTATTTTCATACTGGCATACGCGCGCTTCGACGATGGGGGCGTCACGAAGATTGGGAAAGCGACGCGCGACATAGTGTTTCGCGAGAGCTATAGCTTCCGATGTCGGTATGCGTGATTGCGTATCGGGATCGACCGCCGGACCATGAAGGTCGTGGGCGATTTTCAAGCCGCGATTTTCCAGGTCGGGCATGCCGTAGAATCCGTCACCCTGTTTGAGCCAGGTCGGCATCTGCGGCGGCGCGAAACGGCGGTCGCCCGCAGGCACGCCGAAGAAAAAGACTTCTTGTCGGGAAGGGAAGATACGGCTGCTGAGGACGTCGGGGAAGATCTTGGCGAGCCATGAGCCGCAAGCGAAA
>DASUJR010000218.1:0-9495 GCA_036279175.1 Candidatus Acidiferrales bacterium
CCAGTTCTTCCAATGCAAAATGCTCCTTTTTCCCCCGTCCTCTCATTGCCCCTCCGATCCCTTTCATTGAGTCTCCTTGCCCACGCACATAAGGGTATCGGCCACCTCAGAAAATATAGGGTCTTTGAGGAACGAGGAATACAGTGTTTTGAGTAGGTAACGCCTGTAAGATCACTGTGTTGCGCGAAGGCAGGTTTTGCCGACCAGGACAAAGGGGGCCCAGTAATACGGGTGTGGGTGGCCCGCCCTCAGTTCGGCCATCGACTTCCGCAAAGCGGCAGGAATATCGGCTGTGGAGGCGAGGTGACGATAGAACATTGCCATAAAATCGGCGGTCGTCCGGTCCTGTACATCCCAAAGCGTCAAAAGCAACGCCCGCGCACCTGCATGTAGAAGCCCGCGAACCAGACCAAGCAGCTCGTCGCCCGCTCCAACAACATTCATGCCCGTAGCGCAGCCGCTCAAAGCGACCAAATCAGCGTTCAGTTGAAGCTGGTAAAGGTCGTATAAGTTAAGGTAGCTCTTGCCCAGCCGAATGCCTGAAAACAGCGGATTGTCTGGACGATACTGCCCGTGCGTCGCAACGTGAATCAGCCGGCTCTCAGCGCCTCGTTTGCGCAACGCCGCCTCGCCCGCTTCTGCGCCAAGCACCAATTCGGAGTCCGCGAGTGTCTTAGAGACAGATTCGGCTTCGTTCTGGATAAACGGCGCCCGGGTGTCGGGAACCCCAATCACCAGTGGTGCCCCGGATGCGACCGATGGTTTGCGCTGGCACAATGCGAAGATGCCGGCGCTCGGCGCGTAGGAAAAGGTAAACGAATCGGCGAGATAGCGCTCCCCGTCGAACAGCGCATGAAAAGGCAGATAGTGCAAGATTCCGTGTGGAATGATAACGAGGTGCTTTGCCGGAAGGCGCGCGCGCAGCGGCGCCATCAGTTCGGTGTAAAGCTCGAAAAGATGGGCCTGCGTGGCCGCCAGCAGCTGGTTTTCGAAGCTCCGAACGTAGTCGGCAGCGAGGCGGAATTTCGAAATCTGGAAATCGAGCACGCGCATCAGGTTGGTAATGCGCGAGACCGGCGTTAGCGGCGCGATCTCGAGCGAGTCACGCGTCAACACAGCCGCGACCACATTGTCGCGTATGGTAAAAAATTCGATCAGCGCGGCATCGGCGGGAAGGCAACTGCGAACACCTTCAAGCGGGTTCATCTGCGCCGCGCGCTCGCTGTTCTCGCTCGAATCCGCCGCGGATACCTCGCGCAGAACGCGCAACAGCTCATTCTCATGCGCGAGCGCCTCGCGCTGCAGTTTTTCGATTCGCTTCGGTGACGGCTGTTCGGCGAGGAGTTGTTCTTGCTCGATCCGTCGGTAGTACCAGTTGAGTTCATCGCGCATGTCGCGGATTCGGCGCACGAGCCCGCTCTGTCCGGCTGCAACTTCGGCGGGCGCCTCGCGCTCTTCGCGAATCATGCCTTCGGCAAGGCTGCGCGATTTCGCGAGTTCGATGTAGTGGAAACACTCTGCTCCCGCACCCACTCGTGCCGAATCGGCCAGGCAGACTTCCGCAAGGCGTTCGTACACGGCGAGGCGGTCCTTCATAAACGAAATCTTTAGCTCTTCGCTGCGCAGGCTGCTGCGCAGCGTTTCGAAGTAACTCCGTGCCCGCTGATAAGATGCGTACGCCGCGGCAGCATCGCCGGCGGCTTGCTCTGCTTCTCCAAGCAGAAAATACGCTTGCTGATTCAGCACGGGCGCTTCGAGCTTCGCGAGGCGGTCGATCGCTCGCTTGCATTCGCTGGCGGCCGCCGCTGCATCACCGCGGCGAAGCGCCAGCCGCGCGAACAGCAGATGGCACAGCACGGCCTTGCCCGGCAGATACGAGCCGTCGAAAAACTCCGCCGCCCGAGCGCACAATCGTTGCGACTCGAATAATCGCCCTTCGTTGAACAAAACGAGCGCCTGATACAGGTCGATCAGCGACGGCCACACGAGATTCTTTTCGCGAACGAACTTCGCTCGCGCCTCGCCAAAAAGCTCCACAGCGCGCACCGCTTTGCCAAACTGGCTGAAGCCCATCGCTTCATACGCCTGGCACTTTGCTTCCTCATACCCCATGCCAAGCTTCTGAAACAGCGCCTGGCCTTCATGCGCCATGTGGATCGCTTCGTGGCTCAGGTTCAATTCGAGGTAAATCTCGGCAAGATCCAGGTGGCACAGAGCGAAATGATAGTGATCGCCGGTCGCTTCGCACCGGCGTCGCGCGGCGTGCAGCATTTCGATCGCCCGGCTGTGTTGCCCGCGCAGATAATGAAGATAGGCGATGTTGTAATCGGCCTGCGCTCGCAACAGGGGCATCTTGTCTTCGCCGCACAGCAGTTGCGCCCGTTCGTAGGTCGCCAGCGCCCGCGGAAAATCGTTTAGCGTGATCAGGCACATCGACATGTTCGACAGCGCGATCACCAGTTCCTCGGAATCCCCGTAGCTCAGAAGCTGTTCGTACGACTGCTCGTAGCAGGCGAGCGCCTCTTCGAATCGGTCCTGTCGGTGATAAATGTTGCCCACGTTATTCGCCAGGCGCGCCAGCCGGCGCGTATCGCCAAGCTTCGTGAAAATATCGCGCGCCTGGTCCGCGGCGGCAATCGCGCGGTCGTGCTCGCCAAGCAGGATCAGCGCTTGCACTGAATTGGTCAGCGTACGGGCGATCTGCTGCTCATCGTGCCGCTTTTCGAATAGCCTCAGCGCCTGCTCGTAGTAGTCGACCGCCTCCTGGTTTCTGCCGGCAAGGTTAAGCGCATTGCCTTTTGCGCGAAGACTGAGCGCCAGAGCAGCCTGGTCGTCGTGCTTCCTGGCAAGGAACAAGGCAGCGTCCGCGATGCGCAGAGCCCGCGTCGTATCCACTCGCCCTTGCGCGACGACCGCCTCGGCCAGGCTTGTGGCGAATTCCCGCGTGGCAAGCCGCCGCTCGCGTGCGAAAAACTTGCGCAACGCGTCTTCGCTGGAAAGTCCGCCAATTTTCTTCAGAATCTGCTCGTCCGCACTGACGGGCGGTTTTGGCGCGTGGGGGCTGCTGCGTTTTGGGCGCTTTTTCGTTTTCGTAGCTGTGGGTGACACTAGAAGCCCGTGTCGGCGAGGTGTCGGCGAAGCTTGTCCAGGCATCGCTGGCGGATAAACCCGATCGAACCGACAGCGATGCCCAGTGACTTCGCAATCTCGCGGTACTCGCGCGCCGGCTCCTCGAAGAAAAGCATGCGGACCAGCTCCTGGCACCGTGGAGGCAATTGCATCATGGACTGGCGCAGCTGCTGTTCTTCTTCGGCCTCTCGCAGAACGCCCTCTGCTTCCGGCGGCACCGGTTCGAGCTTCGACGTGTGATTCTCATCGAGTTGATCGGTGCGCAGCCGCTGCCTCTTGTCGCGAAAACATTTGTGCGCGGTCACCTGCATGATCCATTTCGGCAGCGCCGCCGGCTTGCGGATCTTCGGCAACTCGGCAAGCAGTTCCATACACACGGCCTGGAAAATGTCCGATGCTTCGTCGGGCGAAAACCCGTATTTCACCGGGATCGAATAGATCAGATTCTTGTACTTATCGATCAGCGCGGACCATGATTCTTCATTGCCCTTCAGGCATTCCCGCACCAGCCGCGCATCGGTCCACGCAGTTTGTCGCGCTTGCGCGGCCGCGCTCTTTTTCTCTGGCGCTTCGCGTTCCGTGGCAATTTCACCGAACATAAAGTTGCTCGACGTTCCATAGCGCGTAAGGATCCAGAATCGCCGGATGGAAATCGGCGACATTGTCCTTCGCCCCGGCCAGAACGTCCGGACTCACCAGGCAGATCAGCGGCATCTGCCGATATAGAATTTCCTGCACGCGGTCGTAGAGTTCCTTTCGTTTCGCATAGTTCATTGTAACGAGCTGCTGTTCCATCAAGCGGTCAATCTCCGCTTCCCACGCCGTCGCGGGCTTTTGCTGGCCGGGATGCCATAGGTGCGTGCTGCCGCTCGAAAGCCAAACGTTCATCTCCGGATTCGGATCGGTATCGCCATTCGCCAGGCCCATCACGGCCGCTTCGTAATTGTGCGTGTTGAGAAGCCGGTCTACCACGGCGCGAAATTCGAGCGGTACCACGTGCACGTTCATGCCGAGCTGGCTCAAATCATCCTGAATCAGTGTCGCTATTTTCGACCGCTGAACGTTTGACGACGTAGTCAGGATCGAAAATTCCACAGGTTTGCCGTGAGGATCGATCAGCGCACCTGCGCCGTTCCAGCTGAACCCTGCGGATTTCAGAAGCTGCCGCGCGCTGTCGAGCGAGCGCGCCGGGTGAGGAATCTTGTCGTCGGTCCACAGCTTGTCGCCCGGTGTAACGGGGCCCCAGATCGGCGTCGCTCGTCCGCCGTAGACGAGGCGCACGATGGCCTCGCGGTCGACTGCCGCGGAGACGGCCTGGCGAAAGCGCACATCGCGAAACCACGCCTGCTTCGCCGCGATCTCCGGCAATCCTCTGGACGAAAGATCGTTCAGGTTGAAGAAAAGAAAGTTGAACTCGAGTCCTGGGCCAAGATCGTACAAGCGGTAATGTCTCGTGGCTGCTGTTTGCTGCAGAACGCGAAAGTCTTCCGCATTGAAACGGCTCAGCACGTCGGTATCGCCGGACTGAAACCGGATCACCTGCGCGTCTTCGCTATCAACGAAAAGAAATACGACTCGATCGAGATAAGGTAGACGCGTGCCCGCGCGATCTTCCTTCCAGTAATAAGGATTTCGCTCCAAAACGATCCGCACGCCGGGCACATATTCCTTCAACCGGAATGGGCCCAGGCCGGCGAATTGCGCGGGCGTCGTCGTGAGCGGCCACACCTGATCGAATTTTCCCGCGTTGTACTCGTTCTCCAGCAGATGCCGTGGAAGCATCGCCACGCTGTCAAACAGGCGTTCGGCTGCCGCATACGGTTCGGCGAGCGTGAAACGAACCGTGTCTTCGTCAATTTTCTCCACCCCGATCGGCTTGCCCCCCACAATCAGCAGGTCCCGCTGCGGCGCATTGACCTTCGGATCGAGATAAACGTGAAAGCTGAAAACCACGTCGTCCGCCGTGAACGGCTGGCCATCGGAAAAGCGCACGCCTCGCCGTAACTTCAATGTGTAAACACGGCCATCCGGCGAAAGTTTCCATGATTCCGCCAACGATGGTTCCGTTTTTAGTGTCCCTCGATTGATGTGGATCAGGTCCGCCGTCAGGCAGCGGATCACGTCGCGCGACGAGATGTCGGTCGCCAGCACGGGATTCAGAGTCTTCGGTTCGGAACGCAGCGCGACCACGATCTGCCCGCCTTCGTGGCCGGGATGATTATTCGTGACGAGAAAATCTTCCTCATTTGCAGTGCTGGAAGCGCCCGGTGGGCCAGTTAAGCCGTCGGCGCGCACGACAGACGCCGCGCAAAGTACGGCAGCCGCCACGTACAGCAGCGCCGCCGCGAATCGAGGGAAACTTCTCATACTAAATTCTCTACCAGAGATCGCGCCGTTATCACAGCGCCACGGACTTCAAACGTTCCTGCAGTGTATCAGCCGCAGAGTAATAGGCAAGAAACACGGGCACAAGGATCACGGCCGGAATGAACATCCACCAGTCCGACACGAGAACCGCGTACTGCTGCAACGGCGCAAACAAACTGCCCCAGCTCGGCATCGGTTCTCCCACTCCCAGCCCAAGGAACGTGAGCGTCACTTCTGCCAGAATGTATTGCGGTGCCAGCAGCGCGAGTTGCGTCAAGATGATGCCGTAGGTTTGTGGCAGCACGTGGCGCCGCAACAGAAACAGGTTCGAAGCGCCGAACCCGCGCGCCGCAACAACGAAGTTACGCTCCTTCGCGCTCAGCACCGCGCCGCGAATCAGCCGTCCCGGGCGCGACCAGCCGATCAATCCGATCGCACAGATCAGCAGCAGAAAAACCTGCCATTCGCTGACGTGCAGCGGAAGCGCGGACCGGACAGCGAGCAGGAGGTACAACCACGGCAGCGCCAGAAACAATTCCGCCCCGCGCATCAGCACGTCATCGATCCAGCCGCCGTAAAATCCCGCTAGCGCGCCAATCGCGATTCCAATTCCCACTGAAAGTGCCGCGGCTAGTAGTCCCGCGAGCAGCGAAAGCTGCCCGCCATAGAGAAAACGCGACAACTGGTCGCGCCCATAGCCGTCGCTGCCGAGAAGGAAGATTCGTCCGGGCGAATCAACCTCGAAAAGATGCAGCGACGATGAGAAGATCCCCGCGACTTCGTATCGCGCTCCGCTCGCTAAAAAGTGAATTGGATAAACGCGTCCGAAATCTGTCGTGAAACCGGAAAGGGCGGAGGAGTCGTTCTGTAGTCCGTAAACGAACGGCCGCAAACGGAAGTTGCCCTGCGCATCCACGAAATGAACGCGTGTCGGCGGCGCGAAAGGGAACTCGCGATTCTGTGTTGCGAAATTGTAGGGTGCGAAAAATCCCGCAAACAGAACGGCAAGATGAAACGCCGCGAGGAATCCGAGCGTGATCCACAGTTTGCGCCGCCGTTTCACGAGTCAGTCCGAATCCGCGGATCGACCGCGAAAAGCAGTAGATCCGCGAGCAGATTACCGCCAATCAGGAAAACCGCCGCGACCATCACCGTACCCGCAACCACGTAAACGTCGCGCGCGAGCACAGACTCCAGCAGCAGCGGGCCGAGCCCTGGCCAGCTGAGCACCACTTCGGCCAGCGCCGAGGCGCTCAGCATTCCCGCGATGGAAAGTCCGAACAGTGAGATGAGCGGATTGGCCGCCACAGGCAACGCGTAGCGGAAGAGGATGCGCATCCGCGAGATGCCATGCGCGCGTGCCGCTCGAATGAATGGCGACGCAAGAACCTCAATCATGCTTGACCGGATGTGTCGCACCAGTGCCGGGAGAGCGACGAGAGCAAGTCCAGCCGCGGGCAGCACCAGATGCTGTGCAATATCGAACGCGGTTGCCCACAAGCCTGCATTCGCGTCTCCAGCGGCGGATACCATTCCTCCCGAGGGGAACCAACCGGTGCGCACGGCGAGCAGCAAGAGCAATAGAAAAAGCAGCAGGTCGGGGATCGTCAGCAGAGTGGATGTCGCCACGCCGCTGATGCGATCTGGCCATTTGCCCTTCGCAGCGGCGCTCCAAACGCCGATTGGAATCGCGATCAACCAACTGAGCAGCGTCGCCGTTCCTGTGAGCACCAGAGTATTCCACGCCCGCTCGCGCAACAGCGGCCCGACAGGGCTTTTGTACGCCAGCGAAAAGCCGAGCTGCCCGTGCAGCAGCGCCGCAACCCAGCGTTCATATCGAACGGGCAGAGGACGGTCCAACCCATACTGCGCGCGAAGGCCCTCAATCGTTTGCTGCGAAATTTCGGGATTCAGCCGCAGCCCGTCGAAGAAGTCTCCGGGCGTAAGCTGCAGAAGCGCGAACGAGAGAAACGATATGGCGAGCAACAGGAGTACCGCATGTGCGAGCCGACGGAAAATAAATCTCACACGAGCCCTTTCGCGCGTCGTTCCGCGCAGATCGATTCTACCGTTCGCATCGCGGCCAGCAGTTCCTGCGTATGCGCATGTTCCGCGCTGGCGACCAACTCAGCGGCGCGCTTCTGCTCAACGATCCTGCCCGTGTGCATCACCGCGATTTCATCTGCAAATTCGGAGACGGACCGCAGATCGTGCGAAATGTGAACGTATGTGATCCCGCAGGCGCCTTGAAGCTCGGAAAGCAGCGAGAGAATCGATTCTTGATTGGCCAGGTCAAGGCTCGAAAGCGCTTCGTCAAGAATCAGCAGCGCCGGTTCGAGCACCAATGCCCGCGCGATCGCAATCCGCTGTCGCTGCCCGCCACTGAACTCCAGCGGCCGCTTGTTCTCGCAGCTTGCCGGCAGGCCTACACGCTCCATTGCTTCGCGCGCCTTCGCCTGCCTCTCTTCCTTTGTTCCGATGCGTTGAATCACCAGCGGCTCGGCAATTAGCTCGGCGGCACTCAGGCGCGGGTCGAGCGCGGATGTCGGATCCTGAAAGATCAGCTGGATGCATCGGCGGATGCGAAAGAGTTCACGCGTGCTGAGCGCCAGAAGATCGCGGCCCTCGAAAATAATTTCTCCTCGCGTCGGCTGCTCGAGAAGCGCAACGCAGCGCGCCAGCGTTGATTTTCCCGAGCCCGATGCGCCGACGATCGCGACGGTCGACCCACGGCGAATTTTCAGGTTGACACCGGCCAGGGCGTTCACCGTATTTTTCGCACGCGACAGCCGTCCGCGTTGAATGTATTCCTTCGAGAGGTCCCGCACTTCCAGCAGCGGCTCGGAACGGTTGTCCGCTTCTGCGTCCGGCGATTTCATCGTCATCACGCCTGCGCGCTCCGCGGCGCGCTCGGCAATTCCGATAGCGAAACCTTCGCGCCAGTGACGCCCAGCAGCTTTCGTGTATACGAGTGTGCGGACGCGTCATACAACTCTTCGAATGCTCCTGTTTCGAGTATTCGGCCCTCTTTTAGAATCACCACACGATCCGCCAGGCTTGCCTGCACCTCCGGTGAATGGCTGATCAACAGCACCGTCAATCCAGTTTCAGCGCGCAGTTGTTTCAGCAGATCGATGATCTCCGCCTGACTGTGCGCGTCAAGCGATGCTGTCGGCTCGTCTGCAATCAGCAGCGCAGGCTCGCAGGCAAGGGCTTGCGCGAACACAACCCGCTGCCGCTGGCCGCCGCTCAGTTGGTGCGGGTACGAGGAAAAGAACCGGTCGTCCTTCAGACCCACGCGGGCCAGGGCGGCACGCGCTTCACCACGGCAGCGCCTCCAGTTCCAATTTTGGTGCGCGTGGATCACTTCGGCTACCTGGTCGCCGGCGCGCATCACGGGACTCAGCGCAATTTCCGGCTCCTGAAAAACCAGCGAGATCTGCGACCCGCGAACTTTCTGCCATTCGCGTTCGCTGAGTGAGAGGAGTTCTTGATCCCGAAACCTCACCGAACCCCTTACGCTTGCCGAATCGCTGGGCAAGAGGCCCAGCAGAGAAATCGCCGTCGTCGATTTCCCGCTGCCCGATTCGCCCATCAGGCCGACGATCTCGCCGCGTCCAATCTCAAAATCGATTCCGCGCAGAGCGGTGTAGCGCGCCGGGCCATCACAAAATTCGACCGCCAGATTACGGATTTGTACCAAAAGTTCCATCAAGACAGACTTCCCCCGCGCCTCGCCGCGCGGCACGGTAGCAGCAAGTTCTTAACAGGGCCATGCCTTCGTGACCCTCGAGTAGAATATCCCGGGCGGCTGGCATGGCGATGCGCACTGAGTACTAAGGCGTGCTCTGGCAATTACTAACCGCAACTGGTATCCCTTCGCGGGCGGATGCTTAGAGAAGCGGGAAGCGCACAGGCGAGAGAATGGGCGCAGTTGATCCGCATCGAACAACGCGTGCTGGTGTACTACCCTCGCAGCGTGGTGCGCGAACTGGATCG
>DASUJR010000219.1:0-8658 GCA_036279175.1 Candidatus Acidiferrales bacterium
TAACGATCACGGTTATCGTGTGCGAAGCGGCGGTCGTTCTGCTACAGCCCGGATTGCGCAGACCAAAGATCGAGGGTGCACTGGCAATAGGTCTGTGTACGCTTACGTATCTTTGGCTTAGTATTGCAGCGCGGTACAACATCCACTGAGGCAATTCATGCGGTGTCGGTTGGACGGAGCCGGACTGAAGGGAGTCGAGTCAAAATATGCGTTCGTTCGCTGAACTGACTGTCGCCATGTTTGCAGCACTTTTATCAGCTCTTTGGGTCCCAGTAGGACCTCCCGCTCAACGGATTCATAGCCGAAGGCAGGCTGTAGGAGATCAACGGGCCGGTCAAATTGAGGCGCTGCTGCACTCGCTCCTCCCCGGAGCCATCGTCGAGTGGGATCCCCAATTGGCTATACGCGTCGGCTCTGGTCCCGCGACACGCGTCGATGTCGGAGACTTCGCTGTGACACGCCAACCTGACGGAATGTCCAACGGCGTCGCACTTGTGGAATTGGGCAGCGCCAAAGCGGACTACATCGCCAAGTTGGGCAGATTCCAAGCAAGTAATGCGGAAACCTTTACGACTACCATCGTTGCTTTTCGGCTTGACTCTTCTGGCAAAGTCTCTGATTTGAAGCAGGTCCTAGTCGATCCGACGGGTCCAGTATCCAAGGTCAACTGGTTTGAAGTGCAAACCTGGCCGGGTGGAAAGTGGCCAGTGCTGCGCCTCCGATACTCGTCGTACATAAGAGGAAATGGATCGCTCACCACGCTCGAGTGGGGTAGCCTTCTCAATATTGGTACCGGTGCGTTTCTCTCGCGCCTTCCGACAGGAATCTTTATCACTTACAGCAGGGGCGGCCAGACGGCGGACATGCTCTCAGTGCATCGGTCCAGTTCAACGGAAATTCAGATCGTCGGCAATTTCACAAAAAAGGTGATCGATTATCCCTGCACTGATCCATGCGTCGTGGACGGTCCCACGTTCCTCAGAGACTGGTCTCAATGATTTCAATTCCAAGGCGGCCCCAGACGTGAAAAGGAAACTCGGCCGCCTTGCCCACTTCGCCCCTGAGTCCGCGTTGCGTTGAGAATGCGACCGACGGTGAAGCGGCCCCTTTTTCGGCGAAGGGTAACGGTACGATTCTTAAAAATTTTTTCTCCGTTTTCCCCCTCTGGATGGGACATTCCCACTGCAGCTCAAACGCTCGTCGTGCTCGTTCATGGGTACGACGTGGGTGACAGCGAAGCTCAAACGAAATTCTTCCCGACATATTTCAAAAGACTTTACTGGGCGGGGCATGACGTTCTCCTCGCTCAAAACAACACTCACACGGTTGGTTTGGCTTGGCCCGGAGACATTGATGCACCGCTGGAATTTGCGCCGGATGAGTTCAGCGCGTTGCAGTCAGGAGTTCCGCTGGCAAAGTGGCTCAGCGACCAGTCTCTGGCCTACAATCGCAAAATACAGATTATTGCCCACAGTCTCGGAAACATGGTTGTCAACAGCGCCCTGTCGCGGCCTGAGATTCAAGGTGCGGCGATCACGACATACTTGATGAACGAGGCTGCGGTGCCAGCGGAGGCATTCTACTCGACTTATCCGAGCGATCAAGCATTTGATCAACATGCTCTGGACTATGGCTGGTCCGACACAGGGCAACCGCCGGTGGATAAACAATGGCAAGACCAGTGGGACCAGATCAACCAGGGGATTCCCCTTACTGGTTGCGACAACGGCAACCTGTGTCCAACATACGATTATCTGAACCAATGGAACGCTACACTCAGTGCTCCGAGCTACGTCACATCGCCTGCTCCGCAATATTTCCTGCGCTGGAACCAGGAACGATCGGGCGGTGTTCCGGACAACGAACTTCTCGATTCTTTGGCGCCCTGCGCCTGACGACATTGATAGGCTGGTTGGAGGGGAATTCATGCGAGCTCCAGTTTCAGTGCTCGTCTCAGCTCTAGCAGGTCTTGTAGCAAATCTTTTGGTTTTTGTCGGAAGTTTGTGGCTGTTCGTCGGGAATCTCGAGAGCCGACGGCATACAGGACATTTTTCAGCGTCTCCGGCGGGATTTCCCCTCACCAGCTTCGCGCTTGCTCTTTCGCTCTTTGGAATGGCTACTGCCATCGGCCTCTATGGGATCCGCCGCTGGGCTCGGCGCATTGCTGTTCAGCTATTCCCGATTTTCAGTGCGAGTCTGTTTATGGCCATGCTTATGGCTCTTAGCTTGACTCGCAACGATGTAAGCGGGGGAGTCCTCCTGACAGTCGGTCAGGGTTTGGATTTAGCGATACTGATGTATCTTCTGATTCCGCTGCTCGCCGTGAGCTTCTGGTGGCTGCTGCTCCTGAACCGGCGAAGAGTTCGTGAGCTTTTCATAAAGCCAATGAGTTCCGGCCATGACTCTATGCCATGAAGTTTGCCTTCTGGCAGGCGGACCAAAAGAATTACTGGACGGAGGACGGCCTTGTCGATTATGCGATGCTGCACCTGAAGCTGACCGCCATCCCGCCCTCGGGGCAAGGAAAAATCAAATTAGTTATGACTGGTCAGAACCAAGCGCCCCTTACTCCGTTTTGGGTGCTGACGAAGAATATGGGAGTCCCCAGCGGGGGCACCACTCCAACATCGGACCAACTGAAGATGTTTCTGAGCGACCCCAACGGTGCTTCTTCCCAAGTTTCACAAGTCCAGAACGCAAACACGAACGCATGCACCTCGGACAACGGACTGCGGTATTGACGACACTGTGTGCTTCGGGAAACGGGCGGGTGGCGAACCCTCGTCGAAGTCGTGAGTGAAGCGCCGCACAACACCTTGGCTACGGTTCCGTCATTGTCCCTGGCGTGCCGCACTGTTCGCCGGTTTCGCGAACGGTGCGCGGGGTTTTGGGTTCACAGCCACTGTTTGGGTGTTCGACCAATCCTCTGCGGACCGGATTGAAATGCATGTAGTTGGGTTTTTCGTTCCTCTTCCGAAAACTCCATACGTTGAAATCATAGAAGCGGCGCTGCCAGAAGCGCAGATGCGATTCGTCATTCCAGAGTCGGAGCTGCGAGGCGGAAGGATGTCGCCTTCGATTGCAGTCGGCGGTAACAACTGCAGGTGATGAAGTGCGGGTGGTCAAGCCATAGCGCCCTTCAAGCCTGTTTTTCATGGGGTGAGCGGGCATTCGTCTACAAAGGCCGATCGGGACTCGCCGTTGACAATGCTTTGATCGCTGCTCGCAACGACCGAGTCGAATCGATCGAACTGAACAGAACAGCGTACGCTGGTCCGGATTGCCTGGGTCCTTTTTGTCTCGCCAACAGTTTGAGATCCCGCAGCGGTATATTACAGATACTGGAAGAAGGGTTGACATCATCGACCGAACAAGCTTTGTCCCAGCCTTTTCCCCACTGCTACGAGACTCAGAACGGTAAGACGTATGCCCGCCTAGATATGAGCCACGAGGCTTCGCCGGAGCCGCAGGGCCTGTTTCTCAGCGATTTCCAGACTTGCGCGAACGTCCCAAAGAAGTTCGTGGGAAGGACGACAGCGCATTTGAGTCAGTGGGAGACGCCAGAAGGTGTGGCATTGGGCAGCAGTGCAGAAGAGGTTGTCCGCACGTACGGAAAACCCTCTAGCGAACGAGCGTTTAAGCCATGGCAGTATAAGCTCATCTTCCCGGGATACAGGCCACGTGAGACCGTCCCGAATATTGGGGAGAAGGCACTCGACTATAGTGGTGGAGGGGCCCTCAGGAGTGAATTCGGAATCCGGAACGGAAGAGTTTCTTATATCGAGCTTTCGGAGAGTGAATAGGCTCGTCGGCGGGTGGCGAACCCTCGTCGAAGTCGTGAGTGAAGCGCCGCACAACACCTCGGCTACGGTTCCGTCATTATCCCTGGGGTGCCGCACTGTTCGCCGGTTTCGCGAACGGTGCGCGGGGTTTTGGGTTCACAGCCACTGTTTGCGTGTTCGACCAATCCTCTGCGGACCGGCTTGAAATGCATGTAGTTCAGTTTTTCGTTCTTCTTCCGAAAGCTCCATACGTTGAAATCATAGAAGCGGCGCTGCCAGAAACGCGGATGCCGCAGCAGGTAGCGGCTAGAGCGGTAGTGCCGTGTGCCCCAGGGTTTCTCGCGTTGATTTTGGCGAAAATCACGACCGCAAGCCTACCGCCCAACTTTCCAAGATAACCGACGAATCTACCCCGGGGGTGCCTGCCTGCCGCAGGCAGGCCCCATGGTTCGGCGCTTTTCCCAACCGCGTGGGTCTTTTCACCCTGCCTCCCGTCGGGGTGGGTGCTCACTTCCTCGCACGCGATGGAGCGGGTAGCCACGACACAGCTTTGTGCCGTGGGCTTTCTCTGAGGCTGCCCACTCTCGGCTTTTGGAAGCGGAATTTCTTTCAGCTTTCAACCCTTAACTGTCAACTCGCGAACTATGCCTCTCGCTAACTCCCTGTCGAAACCAAACATTCAATAGAATTGTTATTGACAATCTGATTACTTTATGGTAACCTCCGCTCGGAGGCATGTGGAATGAGCGGCTCGACAACCACCATGACGGGCAGTCCCAAAATGGGAAAGCGCCGACGCGATGCCGCAGAGCGCCGGCCCAGATCGATCGGCGCCTTTTAATCTACCGAAGCGGGATTAGAAAGAGGCGTAAGTTGTTGCAAACAAAGAATCGGAGGTCACTCTACACTCTAATCACTCTAATCACCAGTGAAAGGACAATTCTCCACAGGCATGCCGCCTGCAAACAGTGCTGCCGCTCGGGGGGGCCTGGCCACCGATATGCCAATCCTTACTCGATACACCTGTCGAGTAAAAAATGGGCTTTTCTCGTGCAGAATCAACAACATCACGAAAAATTACTCGATACACTTTTGACATGTTCGCGAAAGGAGTTTTTATCGCTTGGTCCGACCAAAAATTGAAGAATGACGGAGGCAAATGGAGACGCACGCCGTTTAGTACGGACCGGTGCATCTCCCCGGCGGGTTGCCGTTGCCACTGAAATTCACCGGGATCGCGGTACATCGTGGAAGTGGTGCCGCTCTGAAGCCGCCGCCGTTAGCGTTAATCCCTCTGCGTTGAGACGGGATTACTTTGCCGCAGTCGAAGCGGAGTCGATGCCGAAATCCCAGACGTTGATGCTCAGCTGGTCGAGGTCGGTATCTCCGGGAATCACCTGAACCAGCGCGTACTCGCCCGGCGTAAGCGACTGGCCGAGGGTAAAGCGGAAGACGTCCTTCGCCAACTGCCAGCGCTGCATCAGAAGCGGGTGCGTCGTCGCATTTTGCATCTTGAAGAGCGTATCTACACGGGCGATCTTACGCGTCGAGCCGTGAATTTCGGCCTTCACGAGCTGCAAACTGATCGGCGGTTGGTCTGGCGGGATCCGCACGTAGAACTCGATGAGCTGCGAAGTGTTGATTCGAACCTTCGCGTGCGCACCTTTCAGAAGAACCGCATGCCGCTGCGACACGATAGGAATGGGAGACATCACGCGTTCGATTTCGCGCGCCTTGTTTACCTTATAGTCCGGTTCGGCCGGCGCGAGAGGCAGAATGCTTTTGCCGCTCAAGGCAAACACGCCCTGGCCCGGAGGCAAAAAGATTCCCGGCTCGACTTCGAGGCTTGCATCGACTTCGAGAGGCATGATTCGACGCTGGTCTTCTTGGCCGCGCACTTTCTTCAATAGGGACGCGTCGGCTTGTGACGTCTGGTCTTCCTGCTTCTTGGTTGCGGCCCAGTCGACCAGCGATGCGGGGATTTCTTCCCAATCCGAGCGGTCGAGGCTGTAATAGCGAACGCGATCGCCGGTCACGCGGTATTCACGGACAAGCTGAAAAGTTCCGTCCTTCAGCATCAGCTTGACGCCGCGGGGAGCCGTAGCCGCTCCATTTGGTGCACTGTTTGGCGACGCATTCTGCGTGGTTCGGGCGCCGTTTGTGGACTGCTGCTGGGCCCAAGCAGGCGTTAAGCCGAGGGAAGCGGCAGAAATAACCGTGACGATCGCGAGCCCTGCAACGCGGAGCCGGCGCGCGGGGAACGAGTTACCGTCAGACACGGGCTTGATTCGTCGTTCGAGCATTCCGAGCGTACCTGCAGGTGTGATGCTTTGAACGTTCTTCAGGTTGAGGAGCTTTTCGGACTGAAGCCCGGCCAAGAATACTCTCTCGTCTGGCCGCGCAACAAGGGCCATGGTCGCGTCACGAGGAAGTCGCAAGGAGTTGGCTACAAACGAAGGATTCACCGACGAGACGATGCGCAGACACGGAGGACAAAACGAGAACGGAGCCAAAGAGATCGGGGATTCGGAGGCTAGTGTTCGCAGCGCGGATGCAGAACAGCCAGAATCATCAGGTCTGAGTTGGTGAACAGCCACCGCTCCGCCTGACTTCCCGCAGCCTCTGCCGCGCGAACCAGAGTCCCCAGATGACGGTTGCGCGCCAAACCGCGCACGTGCTCGAGGCAGATGCCGGTGAGGCTTACGACCTCATCTTCGGTGAACGTCTTTTGGCTGGACTTAACTCTGACCATGTGACCTCTCACCCTTCCCTGACTGGTTACGAATGTAAAGCGTTCGAATTCCCCCTGCAATAGACGTTCCGTACTATACGGAGCGACCGTTAGTACCTATGCGGGCCCCGGAAATCCAGTAAGCTGTTCAGGTTCAGTAGATTAGAGCGTCAATGCGCGGACGTGCTCGCTTGGCGGGACAGAACGCGTCACCGGCGTGCATCTAAGTGTGGAAGATTTCTACAGTTCCACAGAGCTGAATCTTCATACCGCGAAGCCAGCGCCGAACATGGGAGCTGCGCTGGATGCGAAGATATCTGTGTGCTAAACCGCTATAAGCTAAATCCGCCCGCCTTTTCGAATGCGTGGGAGAGTTGAAGAACGCGGGCTTCTTCGAAGTGCCGTCCAAAGATCTGGAGACCGATCGGCAGGCCGGCTTTCGTCTTACCGCAGGGGACTGAAATGCCGGGGACGCCGGCCAGAGAGCCGGTAACCGTGTATATATCGGCCAGATACATCTGGAGCGGATCAGCCGTCTTCTCCCCAAGTCGAAATGCCGGCGTAGGTGCCGTCGGAGTGATGATCGCGTCAACTTTTTGGAAAGCATCGGCGAAATCGCGTGCGATCAAAGATCTGACTTTTTGGGCGCGCAGGTAGTAAGCGTCGTAATACCCCGCCGAAAGCGCGTATGTGCCGAGAACGATGCGCCGTTTAACTTCCGCCCCAAAGCCCTGCTCGCGCGTACCGCGATACATTTCAAGGAGGGTGTTGCCCGGAACGCGGAGACCGTAACGGACGCCGTCGTAACGTGCGAGATTCGAGCTGGCCTCGGCGGTCGCGATGATGTAATAGGTGGCGATCGCGTAGTCCGTGTGCGGCATTTTCAGCGGAATCCGCCGGCAGCCAAGGCGTTCGAGGAGCGCAATACCGGCCGAGACCTTCGCGCGGACTTCCTCGTCGAGGCCAGTACCAAAATAGTCCTCTGGGACGCCAATGGTGGTCCCTTGAAGTGGCTTTTCAATGTGTGCGGCGTAGTCCGGAACGGGGACCGGAGCGGATGTGGAGTCATTTTCATCGCGTCCGGAGATCACGGACATAATCTCTGCAGCATCGACCACCGTGGTCGCAAACGGACCGATTCGATCGAGTGATGAGGCAAAGGCGATTAGCCCGTAACGCGAAACTCGGCCATAAGTCGGCATGAGGGCAGGGATGCCGCAGCAGGCGCCTGGTTGGCGAATCGAGCCGCCCGTATCCGTGCCGAGAGACGCGATGGCGAGGCCCGCCGCGACTGCGGCGGCTGAACCTCCACTGGAGCCGCCCGGGACGCGGTCAAGAGCAACGGGGTTGCGCACGGGCCCGTATGCGGAGTTCTCGTTCGAGCTACCCATGGCGAATTCATCGCAGTTTGTCTTGCCCAGGATCACGGCACCAGCTTTTTCCAGGCGTTCAATGGCGGTCGCGTCATAAGGAGGCACATAACGTTCAAGAATCTTCGAGCCACACGTCGTGCGAATGCCACAAGTGCTGATCACGTCCTTTACAGCGATTGGCACACCGGCGAGCGGCGGTAGGCTATTCCCTTTTTCGAGAGCGGCGTCGACGCGATCGGCCTGAGCGAAGGCGCGTTCCGGGCTTAGAGCCAGAAACGCGTTCAATTCGGAGTTGCGCTGATCGATGCGGCGATAAAAGTCAGCCGTAAGCTCGCGCGCTGATACTTTTTTGGAACTTAGCGCATCGCGAACGCTCGCGATGGTCCATGTAGATCCGGTGCTCATAGTTGTTGCGGAGCCGCGTCCAAGACTGCCCATTGATTGCTCATCGCTCAATCACCTTCGGGACGCGGAAGAACGGTTTCTGTGCATCCGGCGCTTGGTCGAGGATGCGATCAGCGACTTCACAGGGCCGCGGGGCGTCTTCGCGCAATCCTGGGTGAGCATCGTCGGTTCGCTGGAGAACCTGCGCCATGGGTTCAACACCGTTCACATCAAGCTGTTCTAACTTCGCGATGTAGGCCAGGATTTCCTCGAGTTGCCCGCGATAGGTCTCGACTTCCTCGGGCGAAAGTTCCAGATGCGCCAATTCGGCAACTCGCAGCACTTCTTCGCGGCTAATCTTCATGGTTCGGGCTTCCAATCGTTCGTG
>DASUJR010000220.1:0-12409 GCA_036279175.1 Candidatus Acidiferrales bacterium
GCCGTTCGAGCCGCGGCATCAAGAATGCCACCGCACCCATGTTGGCAGGCTCTTCCTGAACCCACACGAACTCGCGCGCGTTCTGATGACGGTCCATTTCAGCGGCGAGTTCGGCTTCGGGGAACGGGTAGAGCTGTTCCAGGAAAATGATTGCGGTTCCGGTGGCCTTTCGGCGTTTGCGTTCGGCTTCAAGTTCATGGCCGATTTTTCCGGTGCATAGCAGGACGCGAGTGGCCGAACCATCGCCCACATCCGGGATCACATTGCGAAATCGCGGCGTTGAAAGATCCGCGAGCGACGACGATGCGGCGGGATGACGCAGCATGCTCTTCGGCGTGAAGACCACGAGCGGCTTGCGCCATGGACGAAGAGCCTGCCGGCGCAGCAGGTGAAAATATTGCGCCGCGTTAGACGGCTGGCAAATCTGGATATTGTCGCGCGCGGCAAGTTGCAGGAAACGTTCGATGCGGGCGCTGGAATGTTCCGGGCCCTGTCCTTCGTAACCGTGCGGCAATAGCAGCACCACGCCGGAAAGCAGATTCCACTTGTCTTCGCCGGCCGAGACGAACTGGTCGATAATGGTTTGCGCGCCGTTAGCGAAATCGCCGAACTGCGCTTCCCACAACACGAGCGCTTCGGGGAAATCGCGGCTGAAGCCGTACTCGAACCCGAGCACGGAAGCTTCGGAAAGCGTGGAATTGTAAATCTCGAACCACGCGGGGTCAGACGCGAGATGTTCGAGCGGAACGTAGTTCTCTTCCGTCTCGATGTCGATCAGCGCTGCGTGGCGTTGATTGAAAGTCCCGCGGCGGCTGTCCTGGCCGCTCAAGCGCACGGGAACTCCCTGTTTCAGGAGCGAGCCAAGCGCCAGTGCCTCGGCCATCCCGAAATCGATCGCTCGTTTGCCGTGCGCCATTTCCAGGCGCTGTTCGAGCAATTTCTTTACTTTCGGATGGATGTGAAAGCCGTCGGGATACTTGGCCACCGATTCGCCAATCGACGTCAACTCGGTTTGCTGAACTCCCGTTTGAACTTCAAAAGACGCGTTGTAGCGGCCGCCCTGAAAATGGTCCCAATAAGACGGCAGTTGGCGCAGCGGCGGATTTTGCTCCAACTCCACCGCGCGTTTCTGGGCTGCGTCGAAACCGGCAGTCACCTGTTGAACCAGGGGCGCGGCATCGACCCCGATTGCTTCCGCGTACGTTTTCCAGGGCGCCTGCTGCGCTTCGATCTTGCGATAGCGCAGCGGCTGCGTAATCGTCGGATCGTCCACTTCGCTGTGGCCATGCTTGCGGTAGCCGATCAAATCCACCACAACAGGCGAGCCGAAGCGATAACGATAATCGGACGCGATTTTTCCGACGCGAACCACTGCCTCCGGATCGCCCGAATTGACATGGAAAATCGGGACAGGCATGCGCTTTGCCAGATCGGAAGAAAATCGCGACGAATGGAGTTCGCGCGGAATGCTCGTGAATCCAATCAGGTTATTGATGATGACGTGAACTGCGCCGCCCACATTAAAACCTTCCACCATAGCCATGTTCAGCGTTTCGGCCCAGATTCCCTGCCCCGCAAACGCAGCGTCGCCATGCATCAGAATCGGAATCACGCGATTGCGGCCTGTTTCGCCCAAACGCTTCTGCTTGGCTCGCGCACGGCCCACGGCAACAGGATCGACCGCTTCGAGATGGCTCGGGTTCGAGACGAGATGGATCGCGAGATCGCGGCCATTCGCGGCGGAAAACGTTCCCGTCGCCCCCATGTGATATTTCACGTCGCCACCGCCGAGCACGCTGCGCGGATCGACGTCTTCAAACCGCGCGAAGATTTCGGCCGGATCGCGTCCAACCACGTGAACCATAACGTTCAGCCGGCCGCGATGGCTCATCGCCAGCACAGCCTGTTCGGCGCCCTCATCGGACGCGGCGTTCAAAACCGAATGCAGCAACGGCAACAAAGCGGCTTCACCTTCGAGCGAATACCGCTTCGTGCCAAGATATCGCGTTTGCAGAACGTGTTCGAAAATGTCGGCACGAATCAACAGGTCGAGGATGCGCGCGCGATCGAGCTCAGCCGCCTCGGATTCCATCCGCTCCTGCACCCATTGTCGGCGCTCGGCATCGGGAATGTGCATGAACTCCGCGCCAATCGTGCCGCAATAAACGCTGCGCGCCGCTTCGGCGTCCGCCCCGGATACATTAAGTTCGGGAATCGCGACGGCTTCGAGATCGCCCAACGGGTCGAGGTCCGCCTGCAAAAACCCCCAGCGGCGAAACGCATCCCAAATCTGCAACTGCGCTTCGCGAGCGTTCCCGGCAGAAGACGAATCTATGGTGGCCGACGGTCTATTCATGAATCTCCTTTGGTTCCAACCCCCATTATACGGCTCGAAGTTCGAGATTCGCGAACCATGATGTAGCATCGCTATCGGGTCTTGAGTCCCCGCAGACACAATTTCGCCGGCTATGGTGTCAAAAACTGCAGACGCAGAGGCTCAATGGGTCGATCTAAAAGGAGCAAACAATGCAAGTTGGTGCGACCAGAGGCGGAGTTGTAGCAGACCCGAATATTGTCCCGCTGATTGACGTGCTGCTGGTGCTGATCATCATCTTCATGGTGATCACCCCCACCATGTCGAACGGATTGCCCGTCGTCATCCCCCAACCCGCTCCGCCGAAAGCAACGGAGCCACTCAATCCAGACACCGTTGTGGTGCGGGTATCGCAGGATGGCAAACTGATGATCAATCAGGACGCTGTAGCCTGGAACGCTCTTGGCGCGAGGCTCTCCGAAATTTTCAGCCAGCGAGCGGAGAAAGTGGCATTCGTAACCGGCGCCGAGCGAGCTTCATTCGCGCAAGTGGCGCGTGCGATCGACATCATGCGCACAGCCGGCATCGATCGCGTGGGCCTGATCACAACAACGAAGATATCGAGGTAGGTGTGTCACATCTCGTCAAAACGCACGACAAAAAAGAAAAGGGGCGATTGCTCGCCCCTTTCTTCAGTCTGGAAGAGTAACAGCCGCTTTGCATTCTCTCGCGTAAACGAGTGAAGCTAGCCGCGACAAGTCTCGCGAGTTCAGTCGTGTGGTTATGTCTGCCTTGCGGCAGACGCGCTAACCTCGCAGCAGGCGCGCCCACCTCGCGGTGAGCAAGCCCGCGCATGGCAGCAAGCCTCGCGTGCCTCGTCAAATCTTCCGGCTGTCTTGCGGCAGCCGAACTCGCCTCAGGGGCAGAGTGTTTAACGGGTGCACGCTTGGCCACCACGGGACCAACCTTAGGGCTCGCCGTGATGCTGCGCAGTTCCGAAACTTGTCTCCCGTTCCTCTCATCCTAGTCCTGAGTAGCGCCATCAAGCTTTCGCCTGCCGTGCTTCCCGGGCTCAGATGATTTGGAACGTTGTGACGCCCCTCTTGTAACTCCGCACTTCAAAGCCGTCAATCACACTGCGCGCGATTCTTGCTGTGGAAATTTAGGAAAATGTGGAAAACGCCGGCAGGGACAATTCCTTCAACCGACGATAAACGCGACCGATGATAAACGCGACGTACGCGCCCGAGACGTGTTTCAGGATTCCCACGCGCCCAGCAGCCGTCGCACCAGCACGAACTGACCGAGATGATATGCGTTGTGGTCGGCCGCCAGCAGTGCTTCGCGAAGAATCGTTTGCCCCGAACCGTGGGCAATCGGAGCGAGCAGCTCTTTCTTTTCCTCCACAAGCTTTCGCATCGATTCCATATCCGACAGCAAGTCCTTCGCGCTTTTATCCCACGCTGCGTCGCTCGGTGGCGCCGGAGATTCGGGCCAGTAGCCCGACGGAAAATCCGGCGAGACGTGCTTCGCATCGCGCGAGAATTCCAGAATGTCCCACTGCGCGATGCGCGCGTGCTCCAGCAATTCCCACAGCGAATGTGGCGAGCCCGGCGGCCGCACGCCTCGGGCCTTCGCCGGCACTCCATCAAGCGCTTCCTTCCAGTCGACATGCGCCTCGCTGCGATTCAACGTCTTCCCGATTGCTTCGCGCAGTGCCTTCTCGTCGATTCCCATCGCTGTTCGCCTCTTCCCTTTCGCGTTTTTCACTTTCACGATCGTAGGCATGCGCTCGCGCCGGCGTCAACCCGGAGTCACGCAGCTTTGTGAGCGCGTATCCGTCGGCGGTAGTTCTTCTTGTAGTGCCGCCACGCCAGATAGCCAAGCGTGAATAATCCGATCGAGATACTCCAAGAGGCCTTCTCCACGTAACCGACCAGGGACCCGAACTCGTTCGAGATGAAGTATGCGAGCAAAGCGATTGTAGTCACCCACAACACCGCTCCCAGAAAGTTGTAGAGCAAAAAATCTCTCCATTCCATGCCCAGCATTCCCGCGAACGGGCCCGCAACCGTTCGGAATCCAAACACGAAGCGCGCCCAGAAGACCGACGTGTTTCCGTGGCGGCGGATCAGGTCCTTCGCGGCCGCGATGTCTTCGTCGGTTTGCCGAAAGACTTTCTTGACCCACCGAATCAGCGTGCGGCCATACTTTCGCCCGATCAGAAAGCCCACGTTATCTCCCAGCGTGCACGCCGCGATTCCGATGGGAATGATGTAGTAGAGCTGCAGGCTCGTGCCTTTGTTCGCCAGAAAACTGGAAAACATCAGAGCGGTTTCCCCGGGAACCGGAAGCCCCATGTTCTCGCAGAGAAGATTCGCCGCCACGGCGAGATAGCCCCAGTGCGCAATCCATGCTCTGATCGCCTGATCGAACCAATTCGTCAAGAATCATCCCCGTTCTGTGCCGCAGGGCGAGAGATTCAGCGAAGTGGCAGCGAAGATCAAATTGGGCTCAAACGACCGAACGCAGAAAAGGCGGCTTTTCCGGAACGCTGCGCAGAACATGTTCCGCTTCGGCCAGGTGAAAAAGCAGCGCGACACAAATCGGAGTTACGCGCGCAATCCTCGCGGCCAGTGGTCGTCATCCGGCCAAAAAATCGCGCCAATCAGAACGATGGCGAGGGTGAGCACAAATGGATCCATAACTTACATCGAAGCCTGTTGCCGGGCCGTATGCCTATCCAGCGGATGGAGTATTTCAACGGAGGATTAACACCACGTACTTTCGCCTTTTGAGACCCAGCAGCTTCTCGATTCGCCCGCTCCGAAGCATCGCCGACGCCCACTTCCGCTCTCGACGCAGCGATTGCCGAACGCCTGAAGAAGTGCGCCGCCGCAACGAGTTCTCTGAATGGCGTCTACATCCGCAGCTTCTGAACTCTTTATGGCGGACCGGTGCGTCCGAACCCGAAAGCCATTTAGTTGATGACTCGCCCTTCTCACGAGGAAGAAATCGCCCTCGTAATGGTAGAATCTGCGGAATCGTGCATGCCCAAATAATCCTTGCCCAAATCCAAAACGAGACTGCAACTTACGGCGTGGGTTTCGGCTCCGTTCTCGCCATTGTTTGTTCATGGCAGCGCAACCGCTCGATCCTCTGGGCCATTTGGGCCGGGATTCTTTCATGGATCTATGTCATCTATTTCGCCGCTACTCGCAAGCCCAATGAGGTGCTGTAGCCCGGCCGCCGCTCGCGGTCTAAACGCTTGTCCGAGGGCACACGCAGAGATATGATCGCCGCAACTCTAATTCCCGGAGTGTGCCATGAACCGACCGCTCTTCTCCCGCCGTGACTTTGCAAAGACCGTTAGCGCCTCCGTCGCCGCTGCCGTGTCCGCACCTTATTTGCACGCTGCCCAGGGCGCGCGCCACAATCAGCCCGAACCCGCGGACGCCGTTCGCATCAACTTCAACGAGAATCCTTACGGGCCGTGTCCTAAGGCGCTTGCCGCTCTGGACGCCTGCGGTGGCATTGCAGCGCGTTATCCCGACAGCGCTTACTTTGGCCTGTCGGACGAGATCGCGCGGAAGCACGGTGTGAAGCGCGAAAACATCGCGCTCGGTTGCGGTTCCACCGAAATTCTTTGCATTGCCGACGAGGCGTTCGTCGGGCCGGACAAGCATCTGGTCGCCGCCGATCCAACGTTCGAGGCCGTCATCGAGTACGTAAACGCCGCGCACGGCGCGGCCGTCAAAGTGCCGCTGACCAAGGACCATCGCCACGATTTCGATGCGATGGCGGCGCGCTGCACGTCGCAAACGGGCCTCGTCTACGTGTGCAATCCGAACAATCCCACCGGAACGATCATGACCCGCGACGAAGTGGCCGCCTTCGTGAAGCGTGTCCCCCCATCTGCAATCGTACTTGTCGACGAGGCCTACTTCGAGTTCGCCACTGACCCGAGCTACGCCACCGCGATTCCCTTGATCGCGGAACATCCGAGCGTAATCGTCTCGCGCACATTTTCCAAGGTGTATGGCATGGCCGGAATGCGTCTCGGCTACGGGGTAGGCTC
Organism: Candidatus Acidiferrales bacterium; assembly: GCA_036279175.1. Taxonomy (GTDB): domain Bacteria; phylum Acidobacteriota; class Terriglobia; order Acidiferrales; family UBA7541; genus Palsa-295. The sequence continues at coordinate 6,393 of DASUJR010000220.1, forward strand.
GAAGGAAACGATCGCGCGACTGCGTCCCTACAATTTGCAGCCATTCAACGGCAACGCCGCCGTACTCGCCGCAGCGCGCGCCAGCCTTGCCGACAAGGACCACATCGACGAGTGCGGGCGCAAACTGAACGCCACGCGCGACTGGATGTGTGCCCAGCTCACCAAACAGGGCCGGAAATTCATTCCGTCGCAGGCCAATTTCGTCATGATCGACGTAGGCAGAAACGTGAAGCCGGTGGGCCAGGCTTTCCGCGCGAAGAAGATTCTCGTCGGCCGTCTATTCCCCACCATGCCGAATTTCCTGCGCGTCAGCATTGGAACTCGGCCGCAAATGGAACAGTTCATGGCCGCGCTGAACGAAATTGTCCCCGTGAACGGCTCAGCGTCCGCTTAGCTCGCGCCTATGGCACAACAGACCTGTGTCGGCCAACGTGAACACCGCATCTGCGATTGTGCCGTGCCAGCGGGATCGATCCCCCTTGCCCCGACTGCATACCCAATTTCGCGACAATCTGCACGGTTCCGCGTAGGAACCCTCCCTCTCCAACTAGCGGCGACAGCGCTCAGGCTGTTCAGCCACGTTGGGCCACAGAAAATCCCTTCCACTGTCAGGACCGGTAGGCCAGTGACCCTGAAAGGAACAGCGGGGTGGACGGTGCTTGCAGCAGCGGCGGGTTTCGGCACCTCCGGCCCGCCGCGCTCGCCCGGTTTGATAGGTCCCCCTAGAAGGCGAGTCGCTTTCGGAATAAGAAGATCAAGGCCAACCCGAGAAAACAGAGGACAGCTGTACTAGGCTCGGGCGTCACTGTTGCAAAATTCGCGATGCCAGAGGGCGCGAACGTTGATCCCGTTACTGATGGGATCATTCCGATATCACCTATGCTGAGGTCGAAATTGAGCGCCGAACCCGAGACCGACTCGGTTATCTGAAAACCGTTGCCCTTTCCAGTGGTGAATGAACCATCGTTCCCGACAAGAAAGAGATCGGTGGCCGACGCGTATAGGTCCGAAACCCCTCCGTCCAATCCTGGCCCACTAGTTATCTCGGCAGAAAAGGCCCCGAACCCGTAGACCAGAGAATCTCCGGTAATATCTGCGGAAGAGAGAAACCCGGTATTACCGTCAGTTGTGATGGTTCCCGTAATGGTCCCGGTAGTTGCAGTGCAATCATGCGGAACCAGTTGGGGATTGCAGGCACCCCGAACCGCCTGTCCGTCAACGTTGAACGTCTGATTGACGGTGTAGGTCGTATCGGCCCTCGAAACAGGTGTTAAAACGGCTGCCAACACTAAGGCGATGATCCACGCAATTTTTCGCATGTTCGGGAATCCCCCACCCGCCCGGGAGCAATTGCCTTGCCATAGTAGAAGCGCCAAAATAAAGGTAGTTGCGAGTATTAACTCAGGAACTCGAAGTACACGACTTTTCACTTTTAGTGCACGAGTGTGCCGCCGCGGTCCGACGAAGGCGTTGTCAAGAGACGGTAGTTCGTCTCAGTGCTGTGAAGCACCGCTGGGTGTCAGAGTAGTGGAGGACCGAAGCTCTGAGACTCTCGCGGTGAATCAGTTTTCGGCGGCGCGCTTCAGAGGATCGTTCCGCCAACCATCGATACGGCCTAAAACTCGGCCATGATTCTTCCATGCGAACCCCGATGAATCGGGGCGAGAGCGCCCAATCAACGGTTCGGTCTAGCTTGCGCTGACCAGGGGCACCCGCGAGCTGCTCTCGACACGAACGACCTCCGGATAGCCTGTGCTCGTCCTCAGCATCCAGTAGAGTCGAATCGCCAATTTCCGCGCTGCCGCCACCTTGGCTACTCCCTTGGCTTTCGAGCGGCAGCGATGCAAATATTCATTCCTCATCTGCGGGTCGATGCGCACGGCCACCTGCGCCGCTTCCACCAGCAACATCCGCATAAACCGGTTCCCTTGTTTGCTGATCGATCCCAAGCGCTGCTTCCCGCCCGAACTGTACTCGCGCGGAATCAGCCCCAGATAACTGGCCACGTGCTTGCCGCGCGGAAAACGGGAAACATCCCCCATGGTCAACACGAATGCCAGGGACGTGACCGACCCCACTCCTGGTTGCGTCATCAGCAATCGCGCTCTGTCATTCTTCTCCGCAGCCTCCTTCACCGCCTGATCGAGCAGATCGATCTGCCCGTTCAACATCTCTTTCACCCTCATCAGGTCTTCTCGTCGCCGGCTGGCCCAGGGATGCAGCGGCAATGCGAGCAGCACTTTCTCTCCCGCTTTGCTCCACAGCTTCCGTTTCCGCATCACGCCCTGATTCATCGCCAGGTGTTGCAGTTCGTTTTTCACCTGCGCGCGCATCCGTACCAGCTTGTAGCGATGAATCAACAGTTGCCTTAAATCTTTTTCCTCACCAGAAGGGGTCCAGATCCGCGGAAAGCGCCCGTCGAGCAGCAGCCTCAGGAGCAGGGCTGCATCGCGCCGGTCATGCTTCTGCTGTCGTGGATCGCTGGCTCGAATCTTCGCTGCATCACCCACCCACACGTCGTGTCCGGCGGCCCTGGTCATCTCCACGAACCACTGGCAATTCCCGGTCGACTCCATCCCGATCAAAGCCGGCCCCGCGAGTCCGCGATAAAATCTCTCCGCTTCTCCCGATGCATGCTCCAGTTTCCGTTCCTCTGTCTCTCCCGTTTCTGTGTCCATCCAACAAATCTGCTGCCAGCTCGGATGGTAATCACACCCTATAATCAGCATTCGAAAGCTCCTTTCGACCGAAGTCGGCCTCGGTCCTCCAATCAGAGCTTACTTCGCCCCGATCGGAGCCTTCGTTCTTATCCAATCAACTGTTCGCGCTGTTTGCGAACGGTGGGTCTTCGGTAAGTTTTTAGGACTAGCTCACGACGGACAAACTGAACCGAACCGACGGTTCGAAAGCCCAATCGCGGAGTACCCTCCGACTGGACCTGTCAGAATCAGAACCGAAGCCCTGGACGCCCGTCGAGCATGATACGACCCACGCCAAGCCGCTTTCGAAACAGGAAAATCAACGCCAACCCAAGAAAAACAGAGGACGTCCGTGCCGGGCTCGGGCGTGCTTGCGATTGGCACGATCGCGACAGTGAAAGGAATGGATCCTGTGACCATGGTGATGCCCAGGTCGGCGTTGGCCTGTAAAAAGAAATTGAGTGCTGGAGGTATCGTCACACCACCATCAAATCGTGCCCCACGATGATCTCGCCTTTGTAGTGCTTGGCCGCGAGCGCGCGCCACGTCGAATCCCGCAGTGAAGTCGACGCGGGCACCAGATGTGAGAGAACCAGCGTCTTTACGCCGGCCTCCTGCGCGATTTTTCCCACATCCTCAGCTGTCGAGTGATCCGCCATGATATGGCGCATGAAAATGTCGAAAGATGTTTGGGTCTCTATGCTTTTTCCACCCTGCTTCCGTGCCTGCTCGGCCTCCGAGCGTATTGCATCCAAATCCATGGCCTCGTGCACCAGAACGTCCGCGCCGCGTGCGATTTCTGCAACGGCTTTCAGCGGAGCCGTATCGCCCGAAAACACGATCGACCTGTCTGGAAAGTCAAACCGGTAGCCATAGGCTGGTCTCACCGGCGGGTGCTGCACCAGCACCGACGTGACCTTCACGTTTTCATCCTGCATCACCGGTCCCGGCTTCGGCAGGTCGTGCGCGTCGATCATCTTCAAAGGCGCAATCTTGAAGTCTTCCGCCCAGAATTGAATCGTTGCCTGCTGCGACCGGAGAAAATCACGCGTCATTTGTTCGAGCGGAGGCGGCCCGTAAGCGGTGACCGACTGCTTCAATCCCCCGTCCGCCCAGCCGATCACCAGAAATGGCCCGTACTCGATGTTGTGGTCGGGATGGTGATGCGTGATGAAGATCGACCGCACCGCGCTGAAAGAGAGCCCCGTCCTCGCGAACTGGTTCGTCACGCCCAGGCCGCAGTCAACCACATACGCCGCGCCTTTGTGCACGATCACATTCGAGCTGTTGTGGCGTATCTGACCCGGCTGTGGCCCTCCATGCGTTCCCAGCAGCACCAGTTTGGTTCCGGTTGCGGTCGAGAGCTCTTTTCGAACCCGTTCTTCTTCTCGCGCGAGGTCCGGCAACCACCAGTCAGGCGACTGTTGCCCAGCGATCGCCAGCGCGGGCGCCACCGCAAGCCCCGCCAGAAAGTTCCGACGTGAACAATTCACGCGTAATTTGCTGCATCTTTTCACGCGTTTCCTCGCGTAGTCTCATCTTTTGAGTTTTCATCTCTATCAATTCTGCCGCTTTTTTTCACTTGGTAGGCGCCTTCAGTAAACATCATGTAGAGAATACGATTCGACTCGTTATCCTGCCGATTGTTAAGCCACTTGACATAATCTGCGGGACGCATCTCCAGTTCGTGCGAGAGCTTTACATAGTTTTCCCTCATACCGCGATAAAACCCCTCTAACAATATGTCGGCCCCAAAAAGATGCGTTTCTTCTAGGGCGAGCATTGATTTTCGCCGGGGCCTACTATCCATGCGATTTTCAAGTTCTTTCATGATCTCCCTAGCCCATAAGTCTGCCGCCTGAATTCCAATCTCCTTCCGAGAAGCAAAGCTGACTTTTTCTGCAAACAAAGCTCTGACACCCCAGTCTTGATTCATCCTCAAATATTGATAGATCAGACCAGCGTTGTACTCGTTTGTCGGATGCTGATTGAAAATGACCTCAACTTCGTAGGACGGAATGCACTGCTGCGCTCTTTCTCCCAAGTATTTAACGGTCCGCAAAAAGCATGACAAATAAGGGTTTTCCTCTCTGGCATCGGAAAAATATTTTCGCAGTCCTACTAAGTCAATGGCGGCTCCGAAACCCATCAGTCCGCTTTCGGCCAGTATGATCGTAAGGTCCTTGTAAAGACCTAAATTATCGGCATGGGGAATACCTTTGAAATCGTTTTGATCGCACTCGCAATCGGAAGCGTGAAATACTTTACCTCCGGTACGCTCTTTCCATTTTTTCCGTAATGCAGTCCATTGAGATTCGTCACCTAAGAGACCAGCGACCGCAAATGCCTTTTGATTAATTGAATCGGCGCTCTCGTCGCCAAATATGGTCAGCATAACCACCTCGGCTGACCGGAATTTAGCAGACCAACAATGTGCTTGACCAGACGGGACAATTGGGAAATAGACCGATCTTCCTTGTGGGCCACTGCGAGAGAAGCAGCAGGATCTTCGAATCGAGCGAGGGCGACGCGAACACGCCCACGTCAATCCTTAGAGGGACTACGAGCGTTGGGGACTGCAAAGGTCGACTTTCAGCCGGTTGCGCGGCCGCTTAAGCCGTTGCCCCGGCCGTTCCGAGCGTACGCCGCTGCTGGAAACACTCGCGGCAGTACACGGGCCTTCCCTGCGTGGGCTTGAAGGGGACCGTGGTTTCCTTGCCGCACTGAGAGCAGACGGTCTTTGTTTCGACGCGCTGCATCACCGGCGCACCCGAGCCGTTGCCCGGCCCGCGCGTCGCTTTGCACGCCTTGCAACGCTTGGGCTCATTCTTGAAGCCCTTGTCGGCGAAGAACATCTGTTCGCCGGCGGTAAACACGAACTCCGCGCCGCAATCGCTACACTTCAGGACCTTGTCGTGGTATTCCATCTTCCGCTCCGGAACCGTGCTGGGGGAGCGAACTGGCAGCGGTAAAGATCGAATTCAGGAGCTTCTCGCCAACGCGAATTGGCCCACTGTGGCAGACGTAACCGCCGAAAGGGTCCCGCCCGCCGGCAAACCGGAATCGTGATCCGCGGAATCGCAGCAACTGCCGAGCGTGCTCGCAGCTCTGGAAAGCTGAAGCACGCTCGACTGCGTCGAGACTCCCGAGTATTTCGGTTGCCTAATCCTGCTCACGCCGCTGTTTCTTACGGAGACGCTTACGCGAGAGGGCCTCCTTGGCACGACGCTTCTCACCAGGCTTCATGTAGTAGCTGTGCTTTTTGATCTCCTTGATGATGTCCTCGCCTTGGACTTTTCGCTTGAAGCGGCGAAGGGC
>DASUJR010000221.1:0-6052 GCA_036279175.1 Candidatus Acidiferrales bacterium
GAGGCCCTCGGCCGTGCGCGTCACACGCCCGCTGACGATCACGTCCATTTCCACGACGCTTACGCCGCTGACGTACGTCGATTCGAGGAGTTCCCGCGCATCGATTTCGCCGTCTTCTTTCGGCGTAACTTCCGCCGTGCCGTCACGCAAACTTACCAGTGCTTTGGCAACGCCAGCCTGGCGTTCCAGGGATTTTTGCACCCCGTAGGCTCAAAAATTTCACGTCATGCCCTCGAGGCGCATCTCGACATGCCTGACCTGCGCCTGCACCACCGGCGCAAAGAGAGCGCCCAGAACCACGATGGCCGCAAGTCTCAGATTTTTCATTTCTCCTCCTTTCCGAGAGGGAAGCTAAAAGTGAAGACGAAACTGCCGTGTAATTCCGAAAACGATCTGCCGGCGCACCGGCATGAATGCCATCCCGTCGGTGTGCGCCACATCCCATGCGGCTCCAAGCCACACGTCCAGTCCCGGGCGCACGTCGACGTAGGTTGTAATTCCCGCGAGCAGCGCGTCGCCCCCGCTGCCGGACTGCGTGATATTTCCAATGCGGTCGTTCTGTGAATGCAGCCACGTCAACTGCGGGCCGATAAACCAGTCGCGGCTGGCGTACTTCGATTCATACGGGCGATACGAAAGCCAGAAGCGCGAGAGGATTTCGTCGCCCAGCTTTGTATCTTGCGTGCCGGCGGTGCGCAGCATTGATTGAAAATCCTCGTCGGCCACGAGCCGCCGGATGTTGAACAGGCCCGTGTAGGTCCAATTCGCGCCGAGCTCAAAATCGGCGGAGCCGGACCCGGCCTGCAGTGCCGCAGGCAGAAGCGTTCCCGCCGCGTCCGTTAAGTCCGTTCGCCCCGTTGGCAGCTTCGGACCGAATGTCACCGATAGCTGCGACGTTCCACGGGCCGAGTCGCTTCGATAGAAACGATATTTCATCAGCAGCAGCGCGTCGCCGAATCCAGTTCCTTTCGTTTCCGGCGGGACGCCAGGGCCGGTGAAATCGAAGTGGTTTGTGACCAATGGCGCCGTTACTTCCAAATCGAAATTGGGCAAGAATCCCCACGTGAAATAAAAATCGCCGTCGTAAGAAAATGTGGGGCGCGCCGTCGCGGGAATCAGGGCACCGGGGCCCGCAAACGATCCTCGCGTTGAAAAAGTCGAGCCGTACGAAAGGAGTGCGCCACCGGGAAAGAGAGGCGCAGCGGTTTCAGGCGACGGCCCTTGCGCTTGCGCAGCGAACGGCATGAGGATCGAAACTACTGCTGCCAAGCACGCGAAAAAGGTTCGCGCGCGCACCCCGCACAACATGGCCACAATTTCCTCCGAGCAGACTTTGGCATTGAACGCACTCGTACGCAGAATTGCGTGCCGACGAAGCGTCTAGATTCGGAGGGGTGACGACGTGATCGGTGACGGCGAGCCAGGCGGAGCGTGCGATTGCGCGATAGCCAGCCCGGGGACTGCACGAGCGGCCGCGTGAACTTGATAAGCGGTGGAAATGGCAGCGCGAACAGCCGATGGCGCAGCGATTTTCTGCGCGCTGACGCCGATAAACGGCGAGTGCGATGCTGACTTGGCCTTGCAGCAATTCTTGCCGTGCGGGCAGGGCTTCGTCTTGCAGCAGTTCATCATCTGCGCCGGCGTCACTGCTCGCGGGCACTGGGCTGCGTAGACAGGCAGAGCCGCTACAACCGCCATCAGCAGAATTGCTCTCGCGTATCGCATCCGCCTCGAACTTAGCCCTGCTGCGGGAACGAGTCAAGCGTTGGATCAGCAGAGGATGTCACCTCTGAGCAAGCCCATGCCCTACAGACTGCCGGGGCTAAAGCCCGGCGCTACATTTGAGTCCAAGGCAAAAGCTGCCGCGCTAAAGGCCGCGGCTCTACGTGGAAGCGAAGAGCCGCACAGGCGGGAGCGTGTAAAGTTCCATGACATTCTTTACAGGTCGTTATCAGGAGATGGTTTACACTTCGCCCGAGCTGAAGTGGGGACGGCGTGAGGAGAAGCGGCCGCCCGGAAGGCGACGGCTGGCGGAATTGGTTTTGACTTCGGGGCGGGCAGCGTCGAGAATTGCTCGCCGCGGTTCGGCTCGGCGAATGGCCGCCACGATTCGACTCGGACGAATGGTCGCTACGATTAAATCCGAGGCGAAACAAAAGAGGGTGCGGCCAGTCGCAATGGCGCCGACGCCACACGAAACCCGCACAGGCGGGAGCGGCTAGTCGATGGCGAGTGACACCTACACCGGTCTGCACCGGGCACACCGGTCCTAGCAAGGCACACCGGGTCTGGGCCGGACACACCGGTCCTGGCCGGGCAAGGAGATTGGAATGGCTCAACCCATGACGGTTGGTGCGAAGTCCGGGGGCAATTCTGGCGGCTACAAGAGGATCGTCTACATCATCTGCGCGGTGGCTGCTCTGGGAGGCCTGTTATTCGGCCTTGACCAGGGATTCATCGCGAACTCACTGGCAACCATCGATGCGCACTACCATCTCGGCGTCAAGGGCGGCGAAAGTTACTCGGCCATCCTGGCAACCGGCGGGATTATCGGTGCGTTGCTTTCGGGCATCTTCGCGCGGTTCCTGGGACGGAAGAAGAGCCTGCTGCTAGCCGGGTTTATTTTCACTGTAGCGTCAGCGATCTCGGCGATGCTTCCTGCGCTGTCTATGCTCTCGGCCTGCCGCTTCGCCCTCGGCTTCGCGGTTGGTATCGCGTCGTTTATCGTGCCGCTGTACCTGGCCGAAACTGCCCCAGCCTCCATCCGCGGCTCGATGGGCACGCTCTTTCAGTTGATGATCACGATTGGCATTTTCCTGATCTCGCTGACGAACGTCTTCATCGCCCGAGCATTCACCAGGCCTTCCACTTCGCTGCCTCTGATGTTCCTGACCATCACGTTCTTCGCGGCGATCATGTTCTTCGGCGGATTCGTACTCCCGGAGAGCCCGCGCTGGTTGATGCTGAAGCGGAGAAGGGAGCAGGCGATCGTCGTGCTGCAGCGCACGATGAACACGCAGCAGGAGATCGACGCTGAGATAGCGGAGATCGAGCAGACGCTGCACGGGCCGCAGGGCGCCGGTATCGGCATTGTCTTTCGCGGTTACTTCTTTAAGGTTCTCGTGGTGGGAGTGCTGCTGCAGATGTTCCAGCAGCTCGTCGGCATCAACATGATGATTTACTACTCGCCGACGATCTTCGGGTACGCGAGCATAACGGGCTTGCTGGCGGCGATGACCGTCCCGACGGTGAATATGATTTTCACTTTTCCGGCGATCCATCTCGTCGAGAAGTGGGGACGCAAGAAGCTGCTGTATGTGGGCGCGGTGGCGATGCTCATCACTCTGGTCGCGGCCGGTGTCGCTTTCCAATCGGTCGCGGCCAATCCTGCAACGATCAGCGCCACGGTGAAGGCCGTGTTGCTTGTGTCAGTGGTTGTCTACATTTTCGGCTTTGCGGTTTCCTGGGGGCCGGTCGCGTGGCTCGTCTGCTCTGAGATTTTCCCGTTGGAGGGCCGAGAAGTCGGGATGACGATTACGACGATGGTCAACTGGACGTTCGCGGGACTGGTGATGGGGAACGCGCTTTCCTTTATGAAGGCGCACGGGAACGCGTCGATCTTTTATGTGTTCGGAGGCTTCTGTCTGCTGGCGATTATTTTTGTCGCCCTGTTCGTGCCGGAGACGAAGGGAATCACCCTGGAGGAGATGGAGTTCAATCTGAAGAATGGCGTTCCGCTGCGCAAGCTTGGCGAACGTCGTAACGCGCACGCCATGCCCGTGCCAAGTGAGGGCGGCGCTGCGGGTAAATAGGCAGCGGATCGGTGGTTGACGTGGTCAGGATGCTTCGCTGCGTTGATTCGACGCGCTGACGGTGAACGGCAGAAGGCACGCGCCCAGGAGTCCGGATTCGGCGCCAAGTTCGGCAGGTTCGACGTAGGTTTTGTGGTTTCGATGGCCCTGCGCGTCGGTTGAGCCGTCGGTGAAGCGATAGACGTAGCTGCGGTGGCGAAGCTCCTGGAACATTTTGGGAGAGAACAGATCCCAGGCCTGCGCGACGCCTCCTCCGATGACGAAGAGGGGAAGATTCAGCGTATTAATCAGGCCGGCGAGGCCGAGGGCGAGCGAACGTCCGACAAGATCGAAGATGGCTTGCGCGTCGGGATCGCCGGCGCGAGCGAGCGCGGCGAGATCGAGAGAAGTGAAGGCGGGATTCTTCTTTTGCAGCGCAGCCAGACCTGGCGCGTTGCCCTTTGCGATGGCTTCGTGGGCCAGGCGAACGACTGCCGTCGCGGAAGCGTATTGTTCGAGGCAGCCGTTGCTGCCGCAGCCGCAGATGTGACCGTCGGGCCAGACGGTGGCGTGGCCCGCCTCGCCAGCCATGCCGTTCATGCCGTCGAAAACCTTGCCATTGAGGATGATTCCATTGCCGACGCCGGTGCCGAGCGTCAGCATGCAGAGCGAGTCGACGCCAAGGGATTTACCCTTGCCGAGGAGGCATTCGGCGAGAGCGGCGAGGTTGGCGTCGTTTTCGACGAGCACGGGCATGCCGAGGATTTTCTCGATTTCGGTGCGGAGCTCGAGCCCTTCGAAGCCGGGAAGATTAGGCAGCTTGCGGAGGCGGCCTTCGGGCAGTTCGATGGGGCCGGGCGAACCGATGCCGATGCCGACGAGGGCGGGGCGAGAATGCCTGTCGATCAACCGGCGGATGGCGTCGCACATGTCGCCGATCACGGCGTGCGGACCAGCCGCGAGGCGCGTGGGAAGGTGGATCTGGTCCAGAATGCCCGCCGGTTCGGAATAGGCTGCGATGCGGAGGTTTGTGCCGCCGAGGTCGACTCCGATGGTGTAAGGCGCGGGTGTCATTAGAGAACGATACCCCGAGCACTATACATGAATCTTCAGGGGCAGAAAGCGGGGAAGCCACCCAACGGATCGCGGTCAGAGGCTGTGTCGGGTGCCGCTCGGATCGTGCTCCAATCGAGTGAGTGCCGGGTCAGTTTGAATTTCAACTGATTTTTGTCAGGGTTTGAATCATCAAACCCTGAAACCCTGAAACCCTGAAACCCTGAAACCCGGCAGGAAGATTTTGCAACCTTGAGGGCCACGGATGCCGTATATAACGGTAGCAGTCAGAGATGATAGCTAACGTGATGAGCGCGGCGGCGGTGCCGGCTAAGGACCTTAGCTTCGAAGACCTTGTGCACGAGCACGAGCGGATGGTCTTCAGCATCGCGTATCGGTTTTTGCAAAACGCTGCGGCGGCGGAGGAAGTGGCGCAGGATGTGTTTCTGGACCTGTTCCGGAACCTGTCGAGGCTGGAATCGGCAGCGCACGTGACGTTTTGGTTGAGGCGTGTGGCGTGTCACAGGTCGATCGACTACGCGCGGCGGAACAAGAACGCGGCGTCGGAAGTGAGTTGGGATGACCTGGGCGATCTGGCGCCGGGCGATGGCCGCGTGAGGAGTCACGAAGACCCGATGCTTTCGAAGCGGTTGCGGCAGGTGGTGGCAACGCTGCCGGAGAAGATGCGGATGGTGGTGATCTTGCGGTATCAGGAAGATGCCGGTCTGGAAGAGATTGCACGGACGATGAAGATTCCGTTGAACACGGTGAAAAGCACGCTGCACAGGGCGCATGCTCTGTTGCGCGAGAAAATAGGAACGGCCATCGGAGAAGGAAACGTATGAGCGACAAATTGGAACAGGAATTGAAAAAGGCGTTGCGGCGGGCCGATCCGCCGGAGGGATTCGCGGAGCGCGTACTGGCGCGAACTGCGAAGGAAGAATCGAAACGCGCGCGGGAGCGAAGGCGGTTCCAGTGGTTTGGAATGAGCGGTTTGCGCCTGGCTGTGACGTGCGCGCTGTGCCTGATCGTCGCGGCATCGGGGCTGATGTATCAGCACGAGCGGTATGAGCGGCACCAGCAAGGCGAACAGGCGAAAGAACAGTTGATGCTCGCGTTGCGAATCACGAGCAGCAAACTGGAGCTGGCCAATCAGGGAATACGGCAGATCAATTCGCCGGACCAGCGTCCGGAATGAAAACGGCCGA
>DASUJR010000222.1:0-4955 GCA_036279175.1 Candidatus Acidiferrales bacterium
ATGCGCCAAGAGAAGTATTGCTTCCGCTGAACACCCGTGGTCCGTGCCTACAATTGGGAACGGTATGACGGATATGAATGCCTTTGTTGTGCCGTCCTGGGAAACGAACCCGAAACGTTTTGGTTCGCCGCGCGCGGCGAGTATTTCGAGGTCAATGGGATCGTCTGGAGCACCACTTGAGCACGTACCCGGTCTCCCCGCGCAGATCGCTAGGCCCGATTTATCAAGAGTAATTCCTTCCAGAGCCGTGCTTGCATTCAGATTTAAGTCCAAAGTATTCAGGCTGTAGGTCCCGTCCGGTGGGAAACCTGTCGCGAAGATTCGGTATCGGACCGCTGTGCCTTTGTCGGTCTTTTGCCGGCCCATTTCTTTTAGGGAGATACCAACACCCGGACTATTCAGTTTAGGCCCCCAATCTCTTTGAATATTGGCCAGCCGCGTGGCCTCTTGTTTCGCCCGCGTTAAGAGCTCGCTTGGTTGTTGCGCAAAACCGGTCGCACACACCAGCAGACAGGAAAAAAGGAGAGTGACAGTTCGCATAATAGCCCCGGGAATCCTGACGTCGCTGAAGCCAGGGCGGCATTCTACATTCGAGGAGGGGGGACGAAAAGCGAAAAGGGTAGCTGCGTTTGGTGTCTCGATCGTTAGCACGATAACCAGCGGAGATTCTGAAGGTCCAGGTTGCCGCCGGACAAAATCACGCCGACACGCTTGCCTTCCGCGTGGATCTTCTTATTCAGCACGGGCGCGGCAGCCACTGCGCCCGACGGCTCGACCACAATCTTCATACGTTCCCACAGCAGCAGCATGGTCGAGACAATCTCTTCCTCGGTGACCAGCGAAATATCGTCTACGCGCTCGCGCAAGATACCGAACGTCAGAGGCGCAAGCCCCGCGCGCAAGCCGTCAGCCATCGTGTGCAACTTCGATACCGGCTCGATTTTTCCCGACGTAAGCGAACGCGCCGTATCGTCGGCATTGGCCGGCTCGCCGCCGATGACGCGAATTTCCGGCCGCACACTCTTCACTGTGATTGCTGTTCCGCTCAGCAGGCCGCCGCCGCTTACAGGTGTGATCACCACGTCGAGATCGGGCACCTGCTGCAGCAGTTCGAGCGCTGCTGTACCCTGGCCGGCTATCACGCGCGCGTCATTGTAGGGGTGTATCAGCGTCGCGCTAGTGCGCTTCATCACTTCCGCCGCGGTCCCCTCGCGAGAAGCCATTGTTGGCTCACACTCCGTGATCTTTCCACCGTACGCTTCCACCGCGCGTTTTTTCACGGGGGACGAGTTCGACGGCATCACCAGCCACGCGGGAATCCCACGCCATCGAGCCGCGAGCGAAAGCGCCGCAGCGTGATTGCCCGAGGAAGGCGCCGCGACCCCATGTTTCGCCTCCTCCTCACTCAGCGAAAACACAGCGTTTGTTGCGCCGCGAATCTTGAACGAGCCCGTCTTCTGCAAATTCTCGCACTTGAAGAAAATCTCGGCCCCGGCCACTTCGTTCAGCGATGACGACGTCAAAACGGGGGTGCGGTGAATGTGCGGCGCGATCCGTTGGTGCGCCGCCTCGATGGCCGCCAGGTCCGGCGGAGCCAGCGTGCTGTTTTGCGTTGTCATTAGAACTCTCTCCCCGGTTTCGATCTATCCACAAATCGTAAGCATGCTTCGCGCGAAGCGCTCCCTTGCGGGCCTCTTGCGCCGCTTCTTTAGCGCCCGTCATGTTCCGAATCTACAAATGCAGCGTTGCATTATGGCACACTGCACTTACCACTGAGAGCTCGTGCGTTTCCGAGCTGATCTCCCGATGAGTGGTGCGCACTTCGCTCGTTCGAAACCATCCAAGTACTATTGACGTACGAAATCACGAATGCGATTCTGCGCAAACCCTTCCAGCGTCATCTTCCAGCGCGTTGCGCCGACCGCCGTGTCGAGGTGTCTTTGCAGTCGCATCGACAGCACGCGGCCGCACCGTTTCGCGTCGGAATCGACGCTTACTTTCCACATGCAGCGGGGGGGAAACAATGTCGCATCAGGAGCGCCGCAGGTCGCCACGAAAGGAATGTCTCGTTCCACTTCGGTTTCGAATCCTCGCCAACGGTAACGGCCACGATGACACAGCCATCCGCTTGACCGATTATGCCGCTGGGGCGGGCACTCACGCGCACTTCGGCATGGCCGAAGGACAGGCCCAAAACCTATCCGAGCGCGGAGTGTACTTCGTCAGTCGCGAGCAAGTGACGGTCGGCGAGGACGTGGACCCGAGCCTGACTGGAGTAGGGGTGTGCGTTCGCTGCTTTGAGCCGCTTGTCCGCCGCCGAAACTGGGCAAACTAAACTGCGTTGCCGCGGAGAGTTATGCCGCCGTTACTCATGCCGGGAGCGCCGTCCATCTCACCGGTTTGAGTGAAATCGACGATGAGCGTTTTTCCGGCTGGGGAGACACGATCGTTCGCGGTGCCGGTCGTCTTTTCGTTCTTCTTTGCGGCTAAAAGGATTGTTCGGTCGTCGACCGCCGTAGCATTGCACCTAGCATTGAAGGCGTCAACTTACGTATTGTCCTCGATGCGCGCATCCCGTTCATTTTGCCGATCCTCGTACGAATGTGAGAATCGCACCGACTAAACTCCGGTGCGAACTCATTCTCAACGCGCCCGGTTCGGTGCAGGTAGCGACGCGGCGGGCAACATCACCCGCAAGGTGAAACTTCTTTGATCGAGTTCCGCGCCACTTAGCCCGCAACCGTTCATCCCCCCAACGAACTGGAGATTCGCGTCCGCACGGAGCGCGGTTGACACGTCTGCGCTGGGTGGTGTCTTATTCAACTCTGTAGGCTTCCTCATAGAGGTGAAATTTTGTTTTGTCATGCTTGTGGGAAGGAGATGGACGACTCAGCGCAATTCTGTCCGTGCTGCGGACGCCCGATGCACGCTCCGTCGCCTTCGAAAGCGGTGGCGGCGCTGCAATCGCTTGCGGTTCACCTGCGGATCATGAGCATTTTGTGGGTGATTTACGGCGCTTTCCAAATCGTGACAGCGTTCCTGACGGTCGGTATGCCAGGCGATTACTTCGCAATGTTCCAAAAGATGGTCGGAGCGAATTCCGGGCTCTCGTCGGACGTGCTACACACGATTTTCGTTTGGTCTGGAATCTTCGCGATGTTGGCGGGTGCGCTAGGGCTTTTCGCGGGATGGATGCTGATGCGCCGCGAGCGCTCCGGACGGATGATCGCGTTGGTCGCCGCATTCGTCGCATTGATCCAAATCCCGATTGGAACGGGGCTCGCCATATACACGTTTGTGGAGCTGCTGCCTGCGTCCGCACGGGAAAGGTACGCGCAATTGCTGGCGGCACCGCGTTCATCATGAATTCGCCCTGGAACTTTACGAGGTGCATGCGCGTACTAAAGAGTGAGAGCGACGAGACCGAGGAGAGCGAAAAATGTATTGTGATCGTTGCGGAACGCAATTGCGAGACGGCGCACAGTTCTGCAGCAACTGCGGAAAAAACTTGGCCGTGAATCCGGTGACGCCGATCGCGCCCGTGGTCGCGCCTGTTGCAGTTGTGCCTGCGTGGGACGGGCGTGTTACGCGGCACCTGAAAATTCTTGCAGCGTTGTGGCTTGTCTACTCGATTCTGCGGCTGATGGAAGCGTTTTGGATTTTCGTCGTGGGGCGCGCATTTCTGCCGGATCTCCTGAACGGGTGGATGGGTGACGGGCCGTGGGGCAACGGTTGGCCATTTGCCCATGGATTTCCATTTTCCGTGATTTTGGGCGGAATCGGCTTCTGGATCGCGGCGTTCGCCGTGCTCGAAATCGTTACGGCCTGGGGATTATTCGAGCGTCGGCCGTGGGCAAGGATCCTTGCGCTCGTCCTTGGATTCTTGACACTGCTCCGGTTCCCCTTCGGCACGGCGCTGGGCATTTACACGCTCTGGGTGCTGTTGCCGGGAGCGGCAGGACAGGAATACGAACAACTCGGCCATCCCCAGAGGACGTGAAAACCCCAATTAGGGGAGGGGAGCGCAGAGATAAGAACGAGCCTTTTTCGAGTTCGTAGGCATGGCTGTAGGGGTGCTGACTCGCGACGCAGAGCCTAAGAATCCCTATTCACCTTCCCCAAATCCATCGAAGTGTTCGACTGGTAGCCGTCTGGCGAAGGCGACATGCGATAATTGCGCCCGGAGGTGAGACGTGCAATTCGCGCACTTATATTCTCCGCGTCTTCGTTTTGCATGAAGGGATCTGGGCTTGGCGGATGGTGGTTCGCCTATGGAATTTTGAGGATCACGATGGCTGTTCTGTTGGTCGTGTTCAACTCGACGGCGCACCTGATGTTCGGCGCTCTTTTGACCCGCGTGCCGCGGCCGCTCCCGATCATGGATTCATTTGAGGTCGTTTACTGGATTGTGATTGCATGGTGCGTTGTCTGCGCGATTCTCAGCATACTTGCGGGGGGCATGCTGCTCGTGGAAAGCCGTCCGGCGGCAAAGCTGGCGAGAGTTGCGGCGTTCGTCTCGTTGCCTGAGATTCCCTTTGGCTTGGTGCTTGGCACGTACACACTGTTGCGACTTCAAGCGGCGCGCTCCGGAAACTGAGCGCCCTCGCACCCGTAATGGGCACCGTATTCAATACTGGTACGCAATATGGCGCAATAGGGGTATGCGACCAGCACGAAAGATAACGGTGGTCCCTCGCGACCTTCTGGAGAAGGCGCAGCTGCGAGCGGCGCGGGAGTGACGCAAACGATCCGTACCGGGTTATAGCTCGTCGCTGCTTCGCGCACTTACGATCGGCTTCGCCGTTTTCGAGGCAAGATTCGCTTCAGTCGAGCTCTTGCACAGCTCAAGGCCGACCGATGATCGCAGCCGACACGAGTACCTGGGTCGCTTTCTTGGAGGGTTCCGGAGGCGAAGATACTCGACTGTTGGACGAAGCACTGGATCACAAACAAGT
>DASUJR010000223.1:0-6417 GCA_036279175.1 Candidatus Acidiferrales bacterium
AAATCCGACTGACTGTTGACCTCTTTCCCGTTGATGCCGATGATCACGTCGCCGCCGATTTTCAATTCCCGCAAGCCCGCCAGCACGACGCGATTCCCGCCGTGAATCCCGGCCTTTGCCGCCGGCCCTCCTGAGCTAACGCTTTCGACGAGCACGCCCTGCCCGACCGAGAGGCCGAGAGCGTCCGCGAGATCCGGCCCTAGCGTTCGACCTTCGACGCCAAGGGTCGCACGAAGCACGCGCCCATGTTCGATCAAGTCCTGCGCCACGCGGCGGGCGGTGCTGATGGGAATGGCGAATCCGATTCCTGCAGTAGTGCCGGAAGGCGAATAGATCGCGCTGTTGATGCCGATTACTTCGCCCCGGGAATCGAGCAGCGGCCCGCCGGAATTCCCTCGATTAATCGCCGCGTCCGTCTGGATCGCGTCGTCGATGAAAGTGTTGTCGCTCGTCTGAACCGTGCGGCCCAGCGCGCTGACGATGCCGGTGGTGAGCGTGCTTTGAAAGCCGAAAGGATTTCCAATTGCGAGGACGCGCTGTCCTACTTGTAATTTGCGCGAATCGCCCAGAGGCAGCGGGACGAGCTTGCGTCCTTTGGTGTCGATTTGAATGAGAGCGATATCGTTCGCCGTGTCGGCCCCGATGAATCGCGCCTTATACGTGCTGCGATCGCCGAACGTGACCTGAATCGTTTGAGTACCCTGCACGACGTGGTAGTTCGTCAGGATGTGGCCGTCGTTGTCGATTAGAAAGCCCGATCCTGCTCCTTCGACCGGAACGGGATTGAAGAAGAAGTCGTATTCAACGGTGCGCGTGAGAATGTTCGCGA
The DNA here is from genome assembly GCA_036279175.1 of Candidatus Acidiferrales bacterium. GTDB lineage: Bacteria > Acidobacteriota > Terriglobia > Acidiferrales > UBA7541 > Palsa-295. Next base: position 830 of record DASUJR010000223.1, read on the forward strand.
CGGAAGGAGCGGCTTGCTTGTAGATTCGAACATTTTGGGCTTCCGTGGAGTCGAGCGGACCCACATTCGCCGAATCCAGCGGCGGGATAGCGCTTACCGGCGTCAGGACCGGGCGGACAGCACTGACCGAGACGGCCGTTCGCGGGCCATACCGCGACCCAGCCCAATAGGCGCCCAACCCAATCACCAACCCGATGGCGATCCACCGAATGGCTCGGCCGACTTTCACTTGTTGGGTCATTGAAAGCCCCTTGGCGCATCTGCTGCCTACAGGCGCCACCGATATCAATTACGCTTCACGTTCGGGAAATGTTTCCGGAAGCAGCAAGCCGTTTCAATTTATCGATCAACTCTGCCGTCTGACGATTGGTGTCTTCAATCGATTTCGAGCAGTCGATCACGTCGTCCGCAAGGTTGCCCTTGTCGTCGATCGGCATTTGGGCGTTGATTCGCGCCTGGGCCTGATCTCGCGTTAGACCCCGGCGCTCGAGTCGCTCAATTTGCTGGCCTTGCCGGCACCAGCAAACGACAGTGCGGTCGAGCTGTGTGTTGTAACCGGCTTCGTAAATCAAGGCCGCCTCAACGACGGCAAAATCGGCGCCATTCAGTTGCCGCTGGGAAAACCACTCACGCACTCTTTCAAGGATTTTTGGATGCAGAATTGCGTTAAGGCGCTCACGCTTGCCTCTATCAGCGAAGACAATTGCGCCCAGCTTATTGCGGTCAATGGATCCGCCAGGGTCCAAAACCTCGCGCCCAAACTCACGTATTACTTCCGCGTATGCGGCGGCATCCCGTTGCAGCAGTTCATGGCCGATCGGATCCATCTCCAGCACATGGCAGCCGCGAGCGCGCAACATGGCCGCGACGGTGGATTTGCCCGACGCGATGCCCCCCGTTAGGCCGATTTTGAGCATCGAGGCGTCAACCTCGAGAGGCCCGCGCGACTGGAGCGCGCACACCTCGACGCATTACCGCGGCTTTTACGGTGTTGCTCATCAGCATGGCGATCGTCAGTGGCCCGACACCCCCCGGGACCGGCGTGAACGCACCGGCTGTGTTCACCACGTCCGGATGAACATCGCCCACCAGAATCGATCCCTTCGCCCGGAATGTTTCAAGTTTAGCCGGGAAGTTGGCGAAGATGCGCTCCGCTTCAGCGGCATCTTTGATCACATTTTGGCCAACGTCTATAACGGTGGCGCCAGGACAAATGTAGTCCGGCGTAACCATCGCGGCGCGTCCCATGGCGGCTACGACGATGTCGGCGGTCCTGACCACGTCTTTCAAGTCGCGCGTTTTCGAATGGCAAATGGTCACCGTCGCGTTCGCGTGCATCAGTAGAATCGCCATCGGTTTACCGACGATGTCGCTGCGGCCCATCACTACGGTATTTGCGCCTTCGAGGGGAATGCCGCTGCGCAGCAGAATTTCCATGACTCCCGCGGGCGTGCAGGCCACGAGGTTCGGTCGTCCGGCGACGAGCTTGCCCACGTTCACGGGATGGAAGCCATCAACGTCTTTCGCAGGATCGACCGCGTCGAGAATTTTCTTTGAGTCAATCTGACGGGGCAACGGCATCTGCACGAGAATTCCGTCGACATCGTCGCGCCGGTTCAGATCATCCACAATCGCCAGCAGATCCGCAGTTGATATCGAAGCCGGCGGCGTAATCAGAAAACTTGCCAAGCCGAGCTTCTCACAGGCCGCAATTTTGCTGTTCACGTAGAGCTTCGAAGCAGGATTGTCGCCGACCAGTACTGCCGCCAGCCCGGGACGTATTCCTGCACCAGCGAGCGCTGCAATGTCGCCGGTCAGCTCGCCGTAAATTTGATCGCGTATGGCGTTGCCATTTAGAATGCGCGCAGCCAATCGAACTCCTTCCTACTGCCCCAATGGTCTTCCCTCGGGATTGCAGCTATGGAGACCTGCCATCATAGCATGCGGCCGTTCAGCATTCCGCAACGCGGGTCTGATGCGCGGCGTGAAATCCGTTTTCCTAGACGCTCGCTTCGCTGCTTGATGATGATGTGCAGAGCCGATTGTAAACGGGTGCCCAGTCCACGGAGCAGCAGCGCGTTCGGCGAATACCGCCGGGGGAGAAGGGCGGCCCGAGAAGGGGAATTCATCTCGAACGAATCGTGGAGTTTGGCTCGAATCCGCACCCGGTGAAACCAGATCACTCACGACAGCACGATAAGATCTGCATCTTCTTCTCTAACCGCAGCATCCACGTTATATACCGGGCTACAGGACAGTTATTGCGGACGCCATGAATGTAGGCCGTTTGTTAGAATTGGTGGGTTCGGGGGGATGCCGCGGTTCAAGCCGCGGCTAGCATGGCGCAAACGAAAACGAAGAAGCGATGGGTGGCCCTGGTGCTGGGCATAGGGCTTGCTGTCATTGTGACGCTGATTTTGGCGTCGCGCGGGCAAGACCCGACGGTTACCGTGGTGCAGACCGAGCGGCAGGATCTGAACGCCGTTGTCACCAGCAATGGGAAGGTTGAGCCCATTTCGCCTACGATCGCGCGCGCGGGATATCCAGCGTTCGTTAGCAGAGTTTTCGCCACCGAGGGGCAAAGCGTTCGCCGCGGCGAAGTGGTTCTGAGGCTGGATTCGTCCGACATTCAGAGCCAATTGGCGCAGGCCAGGAACGCTTTGCTTGCGGCGCAGACCGAACTGCGGAACGCGCATGCCGGCGGGCCGCCCGCGCAGGTGGCGGAACTCGAAGGGGATCTGCAGGAAGCAAAGGTGGAAGTGACGAATCTCGAGCGCGATCGCAAAGCGCTTGCCGCGCTGGTTGCGAAGCAGGCGGCCACACAAGACGAGTTGGCGCAGAACGAAGCCAACCTCGCGAAGGCGCGCGCGAAGCTGCAGTCGTTGGAGCAGCGAAAGCAGGCGCTTGCAGACAGCGCCTCCGTCAGCGGGCAGTCGGCGGAGCTAACGATCAGCCAGGAACGGGATGCGATCCGCTCGCTCGAGGACAAATTAAAATCGGCGACAGTGGTTTCACCAGTGGACGGCACTTTGTATTCGCTGCCTGTTCGAGCGGGGGATTACGTCCAAACAGGCCAGGTGCTGGCGGAAATGGCGGACCTGAGGCACGTACGTGTCCGGGCATTCGTTGATGAACCTGATCTGGGTTGGCTTGAGGACGGACAAAGCGTGGAAGTGGCATGGGATGCGCGCCCGGGAGAGGTTTGGATGGGGACCACGACGCAGATCCCGAAGCAAGTGGTGCCGCGAGAAAGTCGTAGCGTTGGAGAAGTGCTTTGTTCTGTGAACAACAGGAGCCGCGAACTGCTGCCCAACGTAAACGTGGAAGTACGCATTACGGTGCGCGAGCGAAGAGACGCGCTGGTAGTGCCGCGCGCTGCTGTTTCCTACGACAAGAAGGGCCAGCGCTACGTTTACATTTTTAGCGACGGCAAAGTGCACCGCCGGAACATTAATGTAGGTATTGCGAGCGCCTCGAATTACGAGGTGCTTTCGGGATTGATGCTGGGCGAGAAAGTCGCATTGCCGGCGAACGTTCGACTGCGAAACGGCATGAGTGTTAAGACCGCGGAGGGACAGTGAGACGGAAGCGCCATCCTACAAGATATCTTGCCCTTCCGTTATTGGCCGCGACAATGGTTGTCGCTCCTCGCGCGTTAGCCGCGCCGCTCGACAATTCTCCCGGGTCCGCTAATTCGTCGTCGTTCCTGGCGTCGGCCCAACGCCAGTTTGGGGCGGGGAATTACCCGGCGGCGATCAGCACGTTGCGCTCCGTGATTTCCCGGGATTCTGCGAATGCGGAAGCGTTCTATTGGCTGGGCCGCTGTTATTACGAAATTCGCGAACTGGATCGAGCGATCAACCATGCGGAAAAGTCCGTCGCGCTGGAACCGCAAAACTCAGTGTATGAAGACTGGCTGGGCCGCGATTATGCGGCCAAGGCGGATCGCGATAAGAGCTACTTCGTAGCCCGGAAAGTAAAAAAACATTTTGAGAAAGCCGTAGAACTGGACCCGCGCAACCTTTCCGCCCGACGTGATCTGGCTGAATTCTGCACACAGGCGCCCTGGTCCCTGGGCGGCAGCACAGATGAGGCGATCGCGCAGATCGACGCTATTGCCAAAATCGAGCCGATTGCCGGGCACGCGGCGCGAGCGTCATTCGATGTAGAGGCGCTGAAGAGACCCGACTTGGCCGGCAATGAATATAAACAGATTCTGACGGTGAAGCCAAAAGATGCGCAGCCTAAGGATTCGCAGCCTTACTTCGATGCGATTGTGTTTTATCAGGGGCAAAACAAGCCGGACGAAATGAACTCTTTTCTCGACGCGGCCGCCCGCGTAAGCCCGGACGATCCACGCCTGATGTTTTATCGAGCCACGGCGATGATCATGAGCAGCACGAATCTTGATCGCGCCGCAGGCTACTTGAAATCGTATCTCGCCAGCACTCCAGACCGAAGCGAATGGCCTTCGCACGCCGAAGCGCGCGAGTGGCTCGGGCGTCTGTATGAGACTCAGGGCCGCCGAATGGAGGCTGCGGAACAATACCGCGCATCTCTGCAGCTCGATCCAGGGCGATCGAGCGCCCAAACTCGCCTTGAAAAGCTCGAGAAGGAATCCCTGTAACGCGCTTCAAGACCACCAATCCGAACAGCACACCGAGAATATCGGCAGGAGTCATGCGTAATACCGCCGCTTTCTGGCAAGAAAACCTGCAACTTGCGATGCAGGCTCTGCGGGCGAACAAAGTGCGCGCGGTGTTGACGATGTTGGGTGTTATCATCGGGAGCGCTTGTATCGTTCTTGTCGTCACCGTTTCGCTAACGGGCCGTCATTACATCATTTCGGAAATTGAAGGCGTCGGTTCGAATCTCATCCTGGCGGAAACCATCAATCCGGGCACATCGCAGAATCTTGCATTGTCGGATCAGATCACACCGGGCGATCTGGAAGCCGTTGAGCAGGAGATTCCGCAGGTGGAGCGGGCCGCCGGAACCACCGATCTTCGCATGAGCATCACTGTAGCGGGCGAAGTGCATCCGATCAGTCTGGTGGGGGTGACGGATGGGTTCAACGAAGTACGCCACCTTATCGTTTCGCAAGGAAGATATTTCGACCAGGACGACATGATTTCGCGCAGCAAGGTCTGCCTGATCACGGTTCCGCTCGCGTCGACGCTATACCCGTACACCAACCCAGTCGGACAGACGCTGAGGATCGGCGAGCTCTATTTCACGATCATCGGCGTTTTTCACGAGCGCGTAGCGACATTCGGACAGACAGAGATCACTCCGGAAACCGTGATCGTCCCGTTCCCGCTGATTAAGGACTACACGGGGTCCGATTATTTCAAATCATTCTATGCGCAGGCCGACAGCCCGCAGGACGTACCCTATGTGACACAGCGCGTCGGCGACGTTATCGCGGGCCGGCATCGTCCTGGTGCAAAGTATCGCGTGTGGAACTTGGCCAGCATATTGGATGCAGCGCAAAACATTTCGCGTGCGTTGACCATTCTGCTCATCGTCGTGGCGCTGATCGCGCTTACGATTAGCGGCATCGGGATCATGAACATCATGCTGGTGAC
>DASUJR010000224.1:0-26467 GCA_036279175.1 Candidatus Acidiferrales bacterium
AATCTTTTGAATGCGGAACTGTACAGGATGCGGTCGCGGTCACGACGAAAAATTTCTCGGTTATCGCCCGGCTTGGGTCGCTCGGAGTACCGCCTGTCGCTCCGGAAAGGTGGCTGGGACATGAATGCGAGCGATCAGCACACGCAGGCAGAAATTCTCGGCGGCTGTTCAAAGCGCTACGAGCCTTAGTTTCTGATCGGGACCGAATTCTATTCTCCTCTGTTGAAGTAAGTCAAGTATTGCGGCCTTTAATACCGCATCGCTGAGCTGTTTCTGTTTCTCAAGCCGGTCCATCAGTTCGACGGGTAAACAGTCCTCATTGCGGAGCATCGCCAAAACGGCGTCTGCCGCTTGCGGCTCTGCTGCCACCGCCGCTCCCATTGTTGTCATACGGCCTCCTCTAGTTAAGATGAGACATTTCGTCGATTTGATGGTCGGGCGCACGCCAAGTACCAACTGCAATGTCAGATGTCCTTTTGAAAAGACACGGCTTAAGGCCGCCAGGCAAAGCCCTTAGCTTCCTATTGTGAAAACAACTGAAGAACATAAGCAAAAATCTATTCACGCCTGACATCGAAAGGATAAACGCTTATATATGTGCCCTACGGTGGAGTCAAGGAAATACACAATTCTACCTAGGCGATCTTCGTTCAAAAGTGTAGCGGCCGGAGGCTCTCCGTACTTCACGGCACGATTGGGACGATAAGCGCCGAGGGGTGGGCTCGGTCGTGGTAGACGATGTTGGTGGCTTTGACGAAGTTGGAGCCCAGGGCCTGGACGGCGCCGGTATTCAGGTTGCGGTCGAAGCGCGGAAAATTGCTGCTGGAAACTTCGAGGCGCAGCTTGTGGCCGGCGAGGAAAACGTTGCTGGTGGCGACCAGATCGAGCGTGATGTGATAAATCTGGCCGGGATTGGCGAGTTCGGGCGTCTGCTCTGAATCGCGGTAGCGCAGGCGCAGGATTCCCTCCGTCAGATTGCGCGCGAAGCCGTCGGGCGACACGTCGACGAGTTTGCCGGTGAAATCGGTATCGACGGCGGACGTGCTGACGTAGAGATCGAGCGAAACGGGTCCGGTGACTTCCGTATCTTTCGTGAAGGCGGGCGTGGAGTAGACGAGCACGTCGCTGCGGTCTTCGGCGGGGCGCTGGTCTTCGGGACCAATGCCGGTGGGAAGCGCGCCGCAACAGAGCGGTCCGCCGATGGTGGGAACGGGATCGGCAGGATCGTAGACGAACCGGTCGCTCGAGTTGTAATCGCTCGACTGGCGCTCGCTGCTTTCCGGCCCGCTCCGCTGCCGGCCGCTCTTTGTTAGTTCGCTCGTCTGCCGCTCGGTCTTTGTTAGATCGCTCCGCTGGCGGTCGCTCTTCGTTAGATCGCTCGTCTGCCAGTCGCTGTGCTGCTCGCTATTTTCGGCAACGGTGGGCGGCGTGGTGCTGAGCGTGCCGTCGCCGCGTACGCTGTTTGCGCGCCCTTCGGAATGCAGGTAGTAATGCGTGGAGACGGCGCGGGCGAGCGGCCAATCCGCTTCGTCGCGCCAGTCGTTTTTGCCCATGACGAAGATGCGGACGGGCTTTTCGGCGGCCATGCCGTTGTCGACGCCCTTCAGGATCCAGTCGTACCAGCGGAACATGACGGCGTTGAGGTCGATGGGCAGCTTCGGGCCGAAATCGACGCCGCCGACTTTTGAGACGGACGAGCCGCCCGCGTGTCCGCCGACGAAAATGAGCAGGCGTTGATTGCGGCGCGCGGCTTCGGAGCCGGCCTGCGTTTTCAGGAGCATGTAATTGCGCAGAGTGCCGCGAAGGAAAATGTCGTACCACGCGCCGGAACCGTAGACGGGGACGTGGATCGCTCCGTAATGCGCTTCGATGGACCACTGCTTCCAGTAGCTGTCGTAATTCGGATGCGCGAGCCAGTCGGTGAAATAAGGAGCGAGGCCCGCCTGCGAAACGGGATCGAGGATCGGATAGGAGTTGAGCGGCAGGACTTTCGTGCCGGCGAGCGCGTTGCCGGCATCGTCGTCGCGGCGCTCGAGCGTGTTCATGGCGAGGCCGGTGGTCCATGATTCGTTGAACCACTGCTCGAACGCGCCGCCCTGGTACGTCCAGCCATTGTGATAATTCGAGGCGGTGATGTCAGGAAAAATTCCGGCGAGATGCGGAGGATTGGCGATGGCGGCAAGGTATTGCGTGGCGCCGACGTAGGAGCCTCCGTACATACCGATTTTGCCGTTGGAATAGGGAAGCGACGCGGCCCATTCGATGGTGTCGTAGCCGTCGTTTGATTCATGCTTGAAGGGATACCATTCGCCTTCCGAGGCGTAGCGGCCGCGCGTGTCCTGCGCGATGAGGACGTAGCCGCGCTGAGCAGCGACGACGCCAAGCGACATTTCGCCGTTCTTGTTGTAGGGCGTGCGCGTGAGCAGGACGGGATATTTGCCGTCGGCTTTCGGACGATAGATATCGGCGCGAAGGATCACGCCGTCGCGCATACGCGCGGGGACGTTGTGTTCGATGATCACTTCGCCGCCGGCGGCCGCGGTTTGCGTCAAGGCGGTGCTGGTCTGGCGCGTGCTGGGGCCGGCTTCGAGGCTGACAGATGCGGCGAGCGCCAGGAGCGCGACGAACGTCAGAAGGAGAATGACTGCGCGCGGAACTCTGAAGGGCACGAGGGCTTCTTTTTGCACACGGTTTTGCACGCAGCCTCCTTGGCATGCATCGCGAACGAGACGCTAGTTATAAACGAAAGAGCACGATTTTTGTGGCTGAATCGAAAGAATTGCGGCCAGCGCAACGCCACCGCCGTGCTCATCGTGAGGGCATCGCGTGGCGTGGTCGGGCATCGCGGGCGGATTATACGACCGCCGCACGGGGATGCGGAAGATGCCGCCGAGTGGCCGCGCGATTCAGCGCGGGCATCCGGTTCGAGCGGCGGGCAGCCCGTGCCCATCGCGGGAGTCAACGCAGATTCACTGAGCGCGGGCGGTGACCTTATTGACGTAAGCGCGAGCCTGCGCGAGTTCGGGGCGGTCGGCGGCTGAGCCGCAAATGGCGATCAGCTTCGAGTAATACTCTCTTGCGGCGGTGGCGTTGCCGGCGGCGTCGGCGGCTTGCGCGGCGCCCCACAGGCCGTCGAAGCGATTGGGAGATTGCTTTAGCGCGATGCGATACGCCGCGAGAGCGTCGTTGGGCTGCTTCGCCGCGAGCAGCATATCGCCGAGCATTTCGCGCGCGGGCATGGTTAACAAGTCCAGGTGGCCGCCATCCTCCTTGTCGGCCACAGCGCGCATCGACTTCAAGGCTTCGCCGGTTTTGCCTTCGGCGTAGTCGATCCACGCTTCGGCTTCGCGCTGGATGATGGAGGGTCCGGACGCGGTGGTGTATCCCATCTTGTGCGCTTCGCTACGCTGCGCGTTGACGGCTTCTTCCAGTTTCGCCAGGTCCGCGCGGGCGGCTTGAGGTTCGCCGCTGCGAGCGGCGCCGATTGCTCGGACGAAATAGGTAGTGTCCTGGTAACTCAACTTAACGTTGGGAACGGAGAGCGCGGCTGCTTCTTTCCATCGATGCGTTTCGAGCGCGTCGCGCGCGACAAACTCCGCTTCCATTTCCGCGATATCGTCCGGACTCGCTCCGGGGACGTTCTTCAGGTCAGCAACGACCTGCCGCGCCTTTGCCGCTTGGCCGCTCTGGAGGTAGGCGTAGTTGAGGAAATCCATTGCGTGCGTCTGATAGCCTGCGTCGGCTTCGTGCGCGAGCGTTGCTTTCCTGGCCGAGGCGGCTGCCGCGATGTTCGAAGCGATCGATTCCTGCCAGAGGCCAAGGCGCGTGAAAATGTGCGAAGGCATGTGCAGCGCGTGCGAGGAGTCGGGCGCGATTTTCGCGTATGCACGCGCGGCGGCAAGGCCGTGCGGCGCGAGTTCGGGCGTGTCGGACGCGTGGATCAGATAGTGGGCGAGGCCCGGATTGTTCGGGTACTTGCTGAACATCGGCTGCAGAATCGCGATCGCCTTTTTCAGGTTTGCCGTCTCGTCCTGATAGGCGGCGAGGTTCACGAAAGCCAACGCGTAGAATCCAGCAGCATTCGGGTCTTGAGGGGAATCTTTGTAGACTGCGTTCATCGCGTGCACGTAGGCGGCGACTCGTGCTTCATGGGTCAAACCGGGTTTGTCCTGGTAGAACACAGCGGCGGCGGCGATGTAGTCGCGCTCTGTCTGCGTTTTCGCGTTGAGCTTCTGCGCTTGATCCACATCGGCGCGGCCTTTCGACAGGGTGTCAGCGTCCGGGAAATCCCACAATTGGTGATAGAGGGACATCGCCTTCCCCCATTGCGCCATCGCGCAATCAGGATCGCGTTGAGCCGCGTCGCCGAACGCGGTCTCGGCCTGCTGGTATTGGAACGAGTGCAGCAACGCGACCGCTCGATTCATCGCTTGTTGCACTTGGGTCGAACACGACGTCTGAAAATTGACGCTGCCAAGCTGCACGGGTCGGCTGTCGCGCGAGGCCGCGTGAGTGCCGCCGCGATTCGCCGCGAGTGTGTGTCCTGCACAGGCCACGAAGATGACAAAGAAAACGGAGGGAATGCGCTTCATAACGTCCTCCTAGATTGACGCCATCGTAACAAAAGCGCGGCATAGGAGGGCAGAATTTTGGGGACAGGTCAGAGTGTCCGAGTAGCATGGACGCCGGGCGTTCTCCGGAGGAGACGATCTAGGCAGCCTTCTGCTTCAGACCAGCATAAAGCTGAAGAAAACGGACGACCTGCCCGCGGGAGAAAATTCCTTCCAATTCGCCATTCGATATGACGGCAAGCTCCGCAAGGTTTTCGCGGCCCATCAATTCAAGCGCGTCAACGGCGGGCATTTCGGGCGATACGGAGCGCACGCGATTGAGCGGAAGCATCACGCTCTGTAGGCTGGTTCGCTCCCAGTCGTCGCGGGGCACCTTCCGCAGGTCTGCTGGTGTGAGGAGGCCGGCAACATGGCCGTCCTGAGCAACGTAAAAGCAATGATTCCCGCTATGCACCAGGACGTCGTCGACAAATTCGCGGACGGTCAAATGGCCGGGCACGGTTCCGCAGTTGCGTTCCATGATATCGCGTACGCGATGTCCCTGAAGACTGACCATGACGTCGGCTTGCACGGAGCTGCTGCGAGCCGCTTCGAGCAGGAACCATCCGATGAGAGCGATCCAGAGTCCGCCAAAATTACCTGCCGTGAAGAACCGAAACAGGCCGAAGAGGATGAAGAGAACCGCCACGATCTGCCCGACCTTAGCGGCTGCGCGGGTAGAGCGCTGCGGGCTCTTGTCGATCCACCAAATGATCGCGCGAAGGACGCGGCCGCCGTCCAGAGGAAAGCCGGGAATCATATTGAAGACGGCCAGCGCGATGTTGATGTATCCGAGCCAAAGCAGAACGGCAGCGACTGGATTGGGCGGCCTCAGTCCTTCTCTCCATCCGTCCAAGGATGCGAGGCCGATGCATATAAAACCGATCACAGCACTGGTGAGTGGACCAACGATCGCAATCCAAAACTCGATTCTGGCGCTCGGAGCTTCCGATTCGATTTGAGACACGCCGCCGAGCGCGAACAGCGTGATCTCGCGGACGCGCAACTTGTGACTCTTTGCTACCAGCGAGTGGGCTAATTCGTGAAACAGCAGACACACAAAGAAGAGCAAAGCGGTGATAATCGCGGCGCCCCATACAGAAGCTTCGCTCCATTCCGGGCGAATATGGTGAAAGTAAGGACCGAGCGAGAAGGCGATCAGGATGGCGATCAGGAACCAGCTGTAGTGAAGGCCGATTTGGATACCGAAGATGCGTCCGAGTTTGATATGCGAGCGCATGATGCGAATCAGTCCCGCCGAGCGCGTCAAAACCGGGGAGCCCCAATCGCGGTCAGCGCGGAAGCACAAGCCACTTCCGGGTACAGGAGATTATCTCTCGCGCAGCGCTCATACACAGCCGGGTGTTTGCTGTACGGCGTAAGCCGCGGTTCACCAGCGCCGGCAGCGATTAACCAGATAGGAGGCTCAGGAAGTAGGGCCATTGCAGGACATCAGGCGGTCAGTGTTCGGGCCGATCGGGAGATCAGCGGCGGACACTTCTGAGTAGCAATGGTGCGGAGGTGAGCGTCGCACAATGTGCTCGCGAAAAAGGAACAAAGCGCGGGCGGGGTCCAGCGCGCGCTTTGTTTAGGGAGTTCGGAAAGCGACGTTTAGGATTGCGGTACGCGTTTTCGCCAGCCGACGACCAAAACGCCTATCCCGGCCGCCAGCATCAGCAAGGTCCCGGGCTCAGGAGTTGGGGTTGGCGGCGGCGGAGGAATTGGAACGATGTTGGGCCTCGGCCCGTCAAACAGCGACATACGAAGCAGATATCCGTTGCGGATGCCATTGGAACGCATCGCGCCGTCGAGCGCGAAATCGACGTGCGTTGCCGCGACCGGATTGAACGCGTGGAATGTGTTAGACGTGACCAAATCGCTGCCGTGTCGTGGACTCGTCACGCCATCGGCTAACGCTGCAGTCACGCCGAAGACCAGGACCAATACGGCCAGTGCTGAGACCAGACGGATCAACCTCATTGTGTTCATTGCTTCCCCTCGAAATCGGCTAGGCCGCAGAATCAAAAGCGAGCGTACTGCAACCCTCGCCTACGGCTTCGCGATGCAATCCGTGTTCCGTCCCACAAGAATTTAGCGGTCTTCAATGGGGGCTTGGCCGATCAAGCATCGAAGGAACCCAGGGCCGCACGGCGCTTCCCTGCGACCGGGAAGAACGTGTAGCTCGCGTGCTTTTTCACCCTAGGGAAGCGAGGGGAAAATATTGAGGTGGTCGTATGCCGCATTTTCCTCGCGAAAGAAGGAGTGCAAAACAGCAAATCGCACACGTTGAGCCCATCGTCCACGGCCTGCGCATGCCGAGGATGCTTCCTTAGGCGATGGATCTGGCGGAAAAATCTCGCGTTGCCGAGTGGATGTTTGGACAAAAAAGGAAAATATTTGGAACATCCGTGCGAGTGAGCGAAACGCTTACGACGGAAATTTCAGTGAAATGACGAGTGCTTGTGTCATTGGATGACACACCAGATAGGTACGCCCTATTCCCACATCGGATGCAATCCTAAGGGTGTGCCGAGAACCCGCCCCGTGAAAGAAAACTGGCGCGCCCGGAGAGACTTGAACTCCCGACCCTCTGCTTCGAAGGCAGATGCTCTATCCAACTGAGCTACGGGCGCAGGTTCCTTATTGTAGCACCGGATGTAGGTGACGCCGTTGGTATGCCGCCTCCTGCTGCGACATCTCGATTCCGAACCGACTATATGGCGGCCATCAGGGCTTCGAGGCGGGCTTGAGAAGTGGCGAAGCGGGCGTATTCGCGGCCTTTGGCTTTTCCCATCGAAATTTTCGGGTTGCGGTACTTCATCGGGCTGGCGACTGCATCGCTGAGGCCGACGTGAACATCAGTGACGCCGGTTTCGGCGATCACGCGGCGCACGTTGCGTTCGTTGATGCCGCTGCCGGCGATCACGGAAATGTGCCCCTTTGCAGCACGGACGAGGCGCGCGATGGCGGCGCTGCCTTCGGATGCAGTCTGGCGGCCGCCGGAGGTGAGAACATAGTCGGCCCCGAGGTCGATCAGTGTTTCGAGTGATCTGCGCAGGTCGCGCGACATGTCGATGGCGCGATGGCATGTGACTTTCATCGGGCGCGCCTGCTCAATCAGTGTTCGCATCCGGCGTTCGTCGATCAAGCCTTCGGCAGTAAGGATTCCCAACACGACTCCGTCAACGCCAAAACCCTTGGCAGCCGCGATTTCGAGTTCCATGACTCGGAACTCGTCCTCGGTATAACAGAAGTCGCCGCCACGAGGGCGGATCATTACGTGCAGCTTCATAGATAGTCTTCGGCGGATTTCGATAATCAGACCAGCGCTGGGAGTCGTGCCGCCTTCGAGCAAGTCGGCACATAGCTCGACGCGGTCGGCGCCGGCTGCCTGTGCGGCGAGCGCCGAGTCAAGTGAATCGATGCAGACTTCAACGTGAATCTTACGGCCGACATTCGCGGCGGACGCGAAGTCAACTCGAGTCGATTTAGCGCGCGGCATTGGATTCGAAGCGAATTGGCATGGAAGAACCCGCAGATGATACCGCAGCAGGACTGAGCGACCAATGGAGTCGCGCTATTTGCCGCAGAGTTAGTACAATATCGCCGCTCGCAAGGCGCAAATCACTGGCGTTGCGAAAAACGCTTCGAAAGAGTGAGGGACTGTGCTGCTGAAAAGCAAAGTAGCGATTGTGACGGGCGGCGGGCGCGGAATTGGGCGGGCTATTGCAAAACGATTCGCGACGGAAGGCGCGGCGGTGGTGGTCAGTTCACGAACCGATACGGAAATCCGCCAAGTGGCCGAAGAAATTCGTGGCGCGGGAGGAAGGGCGGAAGTTGTGGCGGCTGACGTGTCACGCGAAGCGGACTGCGAGCGAATCGCGGAGACCGCGCGCAAGGCGTTCGGGGCGATTCACATTTTGGTGAACAACGCAGGAATTTACGGGCCGGTCCAGCCTATCGAGAAGATCTCGCCGAGCCAATGGGACGAAGTACTCGCGGCAAACCTTCGCGGGCCATTCCTGATGTCGCGACTGGTTCTGCCGGATATGTATAAGCAGAAGGATGGAGCAATTCTGAACATTACCAGCATAGCGGGTAAAGCGGCGCTGGCACTGAACGGCCCGTACGCCGCGTCGAAGGCCGGACTTGCCGGACTGACGCGCACGCTGGCAGCGGAGGCAGCACAGAAAGGCGTTCGGGTGAACGCGATCAGCCCCGGCCCTGTATCGGAAACAAGAATGTCTCAAGAGCTAGGGCAGGGACTGGCCGATTATTTTCATGCCGACAAGGACTTCCTGTTCAAGAACATGCTGCGCAGCATCCTGCAAGGCAGGCCGCAGACGGCCGAGGAGATCGCCGCAGCGGCCGTTTTCCTGGTCAGCAGTGAAGCCGGAGCAATTACTGGGCAGACTCTGAACGTGGATGGCGGAATGGCTTTCTACTGATCTCTTCCATCGCGGCATAACCGCGTCGCGCGAAAACCGCAAACGCGCGAACGCCGACTTCCGCCAGGTTGAAGCTGCGCTCGCCGATCGCCCCGAGCGAGTAAAACAGTAAGCCCAACAGAAACAATGCGACGAAGGCGATCGCAAAAAGCAGCTCAGCGGCCAGCAGTTCGCGAACGAAGTACAGTTGAAGAACAACGAAAATGACGCTGGCTACGATGACTGTTTTAGAAAGCCTTGGATCGGCAAGCACCTTGTTAATCAGCCACTTCACGTTTCTAGACCCCGTGTTCATCACCCGTCTCCTACACCCAATGCTTTAGATGCAAGTAGTTGCCCAAAGACTCAACAGGCAGAAGTAGTTGAAATCGGGGAGGATGAGCGGTTCGCACCGTTAGAAAGAAGAAAAGTTGTGCCGAAGATAGGTAAATTGCTTATGCAGAAAGTTCCGTGGGCTCGTTTCGACTTGAAACGTCTACACCAAGTCGACACGAGGGAGTACAGCGCGCGGCGAAAAAATTCTACATGGAATCCTGTAAGTCGGTCTGCTTCCGGCTCGGACGCGAGGGAACGACAGAGTCGGGATTATCTTCGAGATTGAATCAAGGCGCATCAGGGAATTGCTCCTGGAGGAAGCCGGAACCTGGCCGGTCTATATCACAGCGCCTCTAACCACCCACGGTCGAATCGGTTCGCAAAATGAGACTACCGGCCGTCAAAGGGATAACGATCCCGGGCGAGGACGGCGTCGGCAATTCGACGACGTTTGGAGATTGTGTCCAACGGCGCATGTTTGGCGAAGCGCCGCAGAACGGCAAGCTGGGTAAGGAGCGTGTCACCATCGACGGTGCCGGCCAAGGCCGAGCGGGCTTCTTTTTCGACGCGGTCCATTGCATCGTAGATGAAGATGCGGGCGGCGTCACCGGCAAGGCCGCTTTCGCCCTTATTCCCGGCGGCCTTCTGCGTACGGCGCAGGGACGATTCCATCGCGTAGACATCCATTACGATGTTCGCGAGCGCCGCGACGATTTCCTGCTGTTCGGAGAGCTGCTCGCGATATTTCTGAACCGCCGAACCCGCAGCGAGCAGGAAGATTTTTTTGGCCTGCGCGAGGCAGCGCTCCTCTTCGGCAAAATCCCCGTCCGGCGCATCTTCAAACGAAGGACCTGAGAGAACTTCATCGGCGAGCTTCATCGCCGCCGGAATGAGCGGCAGAATGCCGGCCATCGCGCGCTTCATTAACATCTGGATGATGAGCATGCGGTTGATTTCGTTCGTGCCCTCGAAGATGCGGTTGATGCGGCTGTCGCGGTAAGCGCGCGCGACGGGATAGTCCTCGTGATAGCCGTAGCCGCCGAAAATCTGCACGGCTTCGTCGACACAATAGTCGACGGTCTCGCTGCCGGCGATCTTGCTGATGGAACTTTCGATCGCGTACTCCTCGAGAACCTGCATGGCCTGTTGCGTTTTGTCGGTGGATTCCGGCTCGGCGACAGCAGCGGAGACCATCCCAGCCGAGCGATAGATCATTGATTCGACCGCATAGATGCGAATGGCCATTTCGCCGAGTTTGGCCTTGATCAGGCCAAATTCGGAGATGGACTTTCCGAAAGCCGTACGCTCCTTCGCATATTTTGAAGCGGCGGCAAGAACGTACTTTGCACCGCCGAGACAGTAGGCGCCCAGGGAAAAGCGGCCGACATTCAGCGTGTTGAATGCGACGATGTGGCCGCGTCCGATTTCGTGCAGCAGATTCTCTTTCGGTATCGCGGCGTTCTCAAAAAAAATGGGAACGGTGGAGCTGCCTTTGATCCCCATCTTTTTTTCTTCCGGGCCAATTGAAAAACCAGGAGTGCCGCGCTCCACAATGAAACAGGAGAATTTTTCACCGTCGACTTTCGCGAAGACAGTGAAGATATCGGCGAAACCGCCATTGGTGATCCACATTTTTTGGCCGTTGAGTACCCAACTCTTGCCGTCAGGTGAAAGCACGGCGCGGGTGCGCGCGGCGAGCGCGTCGGAACCTGCTTGCGGCTCCGAAAGGCAATAACAGGCGAGTTTTTCGCCGGTTGCGATTTTGGGCAGGAAGCGTTTCTTTTGCTCTTCCGTTCCGAAATATACGAGAGGAATCGTGCCGATGCCGGAATGGCCGCCGTGCGAAACGGCGAATGACGCATAAGCGGCGACCTTCTCGGAAAGCACCGTAGCGGAAACTTTATCGAGGGCAGCGCCGCCGTATTCTTCGGGAATCACTCCGCCGAGCAGGCCGAGTTCGCCGGCCTTTTTTAGCATTTGCGCCATCAGGCCATCTTTGTGCTGCTCGAGTTCGGGAATGCTGGGCAGGACTTCCTTGGCGACAAACTCCTCGGCGGTCTGGCCGATCAATTTCTGGTCATCGGTAAGATCAGCGGGCGTGAAGACGTCATCGGGAGTGCAGGCGGCTATCAGGAACGCTCCGCCGCGATTTCGGGTTTGTGCTCCGGGCTCGGAGGCTTTCGTGGCCATGACTACCTCGGTTTGGTGTGACGGCTATTTCCGATTGTCTCGCCCGGACTGAAAAAGAGCAAACGGCAGGCGAGGCATTGATGCAGAAGGAAAAAAGCTGACTACCGAGAACACGGAGAAAAAAACGGAGAACGCAGAAAAGAGCAGATAACGATCTGGATTACAGGACCGCGCGAAAAACGAAACGCCGCCGGTCGGCGAAAATTGGCTCCCTGGCTATTCGGAGGCGCTACCAGCGGAAGCAGCAACGGTTTCCAGCTTCGCGGCGCGCTTGATGCGAGCTGCCTTGCCTTTACGCAAACGGAGATAATTCAGCTTGGCGCGGCGGACTTTGCCGGCTTGCAGAACTTCGATCGAGCTGATCACCGGCGAATGCAGCGGAAAAATGCGTTCAACGCCTATACCGAAGCTCACACGGCGCACGGTGAAGCTCTCGTTGACGAGTTCGCCGCGGCGATTCATTACCACGCCCTCGAAGGCCTGGAGGCGTTCCTTTTCGCCCTCGCCTTCCTTCAGGCGGACGCTAACGCGTATGGTGTCGCCGGGACGGAACTTCGGAAGGTCTTTACGTAGTTGGGACGCCTGCACCTTGGCGATAATCGGTTTCATATTTACATTTCCCGGCAGACCCGCTCAGGTGGGGCCAGCTCACTTTAGGCAAACGCCGATTATAGCCGAACCGGGGGATTCGCGCTAACAAAAAGCGGTGAACGAAAGGGTGTTTGGCGGATTGGCGGGTACCGGGAAAAAGAGAAGAGAGATTCGCCTGCGGAAGGCAGGCCGTGCCTACGCAGACAGGCTTCGCTGCGCTGAGGATAAGAAACATGTGGGCTCGCGGCTAGTTCAAATCAGTTGGATCAGTCTCGGGTTCGGCAAGATCTTCGACCTGCTGTTTTTCAGGGATTTCCAAATCGCCGCGCAGGAGAAATTTTGCGCGATCGATGATCGCATCCGCGGCGAGAATCTCTCGAGCTTTCGGCGGCAGCTTTCCAAGAGCATCAACGGCGGCCCAGAGGCAATCCTCGAGCGTGGTGAGGCGTTCGGCCACCTGCGGCGCGGTCGATTGAGCGCGAACGACGGCGTCTAAGTCGATCTCGCCCGGAGCAGCCTCGACCTGCTGCGCAACGGGAGCCTCGTCTACGTCATCGCGCAGCGGCGGCGCAACCGGAAACATCGCTATCGGTTTCATGTTTATCCTTCCCTTTCGTTTCATGATAGCACCGAGCGGGCGCCCGTAGAATTTCGCTGGAGCCGTGGGCACTGAGGATGGATAATTCACGTTCGTGAAATGCAGATCAGGATGCAGAAGAGTGGAGATGTACTTTGGCGAGTAAACGCTTTCCCAGAAGACAGGTTCTGAAGGCGCTGGGCGCCGCATGTGGCGCGGGACTGATCCCCATCGACGTGTCGCTGGCATCATCGGGTGCCGCTCGCGGCAGCATGGCGGCGAACGGCCTGCGTGTTGCGGGCCAGAACGCAGAGATTGAAATCAGCGCGGTGAGCGAGCACACGTTCCGGATCAGCGTGCGACCGGTCGCGAACGGCGAACTCGCTGCGATACCGCATGACGGCTCGCTTGTGCGGCAATCGTGGGGAGAGCCAGTTGCGAAGCTGAGCGGCGACGTTTCAGCGCGGATAATCCGCTGCGGGAATTTTCGTGTGCGGGTCGAGCCTGAACCGCTCGCGTTTATCGTCGATTGGGTGAGTGGCGACCGGCTCCAGCAATTCCAGGTGGACGAAACAACAGGCGCGGTTTCCTTCCTTACCGGAAATGCGCCGCTGCTTGGGTTGGGCGAAGGCGGAAAGCAGTTCGACCGGCGTGGAACGGTGGAGTCGATGCGGCACGGCGAAGGCGTACCTGATCTGGCGACGGCCGGGGCACGCGTCCCGATTCCGTGGCTCGTCAGCACAGCCGGTTGGGCCATATTCTTTCATCAGCCCTATGGCACGTTCGACTTCACCGGGGCCGAGAGCAAGTTTCAACCCGCAGTGAATTCATCCCCACTGCCGCTCGATCTCTTCTTCGTCGCATCGAGCGAGCCCGCGACTATTCTGCGCGAGTATGCGCGGCTGACTGGCTTGCCCGAAATGCCGCCGCTATGGAGCCTTGGGTATCAGCAGTCGCACCGAACGCTGGAGAGCCGCGAGGCAATTTTGGATGAAGCGGCGACGTTCCGAAGCAAGAAGCTGCCATGCGATGCGCTGATCTATCTTGGAACGGGCTTCTGCCCTTCGGGCTGGAACACGGCGAACGGATCGTTCGACTGGAATGAGCGGGTATTCGACGATCCGCCGGCCATTCTGAAAAAATTCCACGAGCAGAATTTCCGCGCGGTGGTGCATGTCGTCATCCTGTCGCGAAAACTTACGGGCTCGGTGACCGATCCGTGCGAGCTCACGCGGTTCGATGAAGAACAAGCGGGCTGCTACTGGGACGCGCACCTGCGCGATTTTGCGATGGGTGTCGACGGCTGGTGGCCGGATGAAGGTGATCCGCTCGATATTCCATCGCGGCTGAACCGCAACCGGATGTACTGGGAAGGACCGCAGCAAGCGCGGCCAAACGTGCGGCCTTACGCGTTGCACCGCAACGGCTATGCGGGGATGCAGCGATACGCGTCGTTCTTGTGGTCGGGCGACACGCTTTCCAAATGGGAGACGCTGAAGACCCAGGTGGCGGTGGCAATCAACACATCGCTGACCGGGATCCCCTATTGGGGCAGCGATATCGGCGGCTTTGTGCCGACAAAAGAATTTACGGCCGAGCTTTACCTGCGCTGGTTTCAGTTCGGTGCGTTCTGCACGCTGTTCCGGTGCCATGGACGCGCATGGATGCTGCGGTTGCCCTGGGGCTGGGACATGGGTACAACCGGACCGCAGGAAATGGGCAGGTCTGGGGCGTCTGTGCTACCGGCCGAAAGCGAGCTGCACAACACGCAGGTGGAGCCTATCTGCCGCAAGTATTTGAACCTGCGTTACCAGATGCTTCCCTACCTCTATAGCATGGTGCGCGAGTGCACCACGACCGGCCTGCCCATCATGCGCTCGTTGTGGCTGCACGATCCGAACGATCCGGCCGCCATGGCCCGCGACGACGAATATCTTTGGGGCAAGGACATCCTTGTCGCGCCGGTTTTCGAGAAAGGCGCTACCTCGCGGCAGGTTTACCTGCCTAAAGGCGCTTGGCATGACTTCTGGACGGGGGACCGCGTCGAAGGAGGCCGCGAGGTTACGCGGCCCGTCGATTTGGAGACGATTCCGCTCTATATCCGCGCGGGCGGGATCGTGCCGCTGGGGCCCGTGAAGCAGTACGTCGCGGAAAAAGTTGACGGGCCGCTTTCGGTGACGATCTATCCGGGAGCGGATGGTTCGTTCCTGCTGTACGAGGACGACGGTGAATCTTTCAACTACCGGCACGGTGAATGGATGGGAATCGAGATGGGCTGGGACGACCAGCGCCGCGCATTTGGCATGAAGCTCGCGGAGGGGTCGCGCATGCTGCCACCGCTGCAGCGCGAAATGGAGATTCGCCTTCTCGGGCAGAAGCGGAACGTCGTTTTTGAAGGCCATCCAGTGGAAGTGAAATTCTAACTAGGTCCGGCGCGACCGGCGTCAGTGGTCGGTGGGCGCGGCGGTCGCCCATTTTTTCCACACTGCGGGGTCCGTCAGCATTTGCATGAAGATGCCGCCGACGACCGGTCGGGCCTGAAAACCGGTCTGCGTGCCGTCGGTGGTCCAATACCAGTCGCTGAGCGGGACGCGAGTCGGACTGGCGTCAGCGAAACCGTACATTCCACGGAAAATCGATGCGAACTGCTCATGGGAAGTGGCGAGAGCCGCGGACCAGGATTCCCAGTCGAGCTTGGTGAAAGCGGTGCGGCTGTCGAGCGGGAAACCGAAGGGAGTGGCTTGCTTCGAGTAGAACGCGAGTTCCTGCTCCGCCAAGCTCGGCGGGAACAAGTTGAGACCGAGCACGCGATCCCAGATGAGATTGTATTTTTCGCTCCACGTGCCGGGCCGGTCGAACGCAAGCCTCGTGTGGTCGCCGTCGGCTGCCAACTGCAGCCATTTCTGCGCGTAATCTTTGGCGGTTCTCTCAAAGCTATCCGCTGTCGATGTTTTGCCGAGCATGCGGGCCATCATGGCGTAGCCACCCAGCGCGACGATTGCCTTCAACGAAAGATTCGCGTTGTGCGCGAGAAGTCCGGTGAAGTCGTCGGTGCAAAGCTGGTTCCCCGGATCGAGCCCGTTTGCCTTCAGATATTCGGCCCACTTCGATACCAACGGCCAATAGGTGGCAGCGAAATCCGCGTTGCCTTCGGCTTTCGTGATCCCCGCGATCATCAGCAGCATGTTCCCGGATTCCTCGACGGGCATGCTCTCCATGCGCTGCGCCACGCGGCCGTCGTCGATGGGATAGGTTCCAAGATCGTGCGGAGCGTACGGATACGGCCACTGGCCGGACTTGGCGTACTCGATCAGAGGAATCAGCGAATACTCAAGCAGCTTCGGATTGAGCAGCAGCAAGATCGGCGATTCGGGATAGATCACGTCGGCCGTTTGCGCGCAGCCGCAACTTGAAATTTCCTTGAGGAACATTCGCGGGGTACCGTTCGAGCCGCTGGCGAGTTTGTTGGCTCCGAAAGCCTGACGATAGGCGAGCGCGGCAACTTCGGCGTACTCTTCGCCTCCCAGGCGCGAGAGGGCGGCCATAAGATCTTCATCGAATTGCCGGCTGCGATCGTTGAGCGAAGGAAAATCACGATCGGCGCTCTGAAGCAGATCGCCGATCGTCCGCTGCGAACGGTGCCAGTACGGCCGAAGCCGATGGTGCAGAAACTCGATGGGGTAGATTTCGTCGTAAGCGAGAACCATGTGGCGGGAAACAGGCGCGGCGTTCACCTCGCCCAAATTGAATGCTATCGCCATGACCGGCCAGTGGTCACCTGCGGCGCGCGGCATGTTCGTGTCCATGGGCGAGGAGAGCGCGCCTGAGGAGACGAATTGGGCGGCCGCCTTTTCTCCCGGCAAAACCACCGCTTGCGGCGATTCACCGCGCGGAGCCGCGGCGTAGAGATAGCCCCAATCGATGCGGACAGAATCGCCGGAGCGTCCGAGGACCGGCTGGTCGGCTGTCCCCATGCGCAGCGCGTCGAGATCGCCGATTTTTTGCTTTTTCCAGTCGACGCGTTGGTCCGGTGTGTTGACAACCAGTTCGGCAGAGTTGTCGTAGAAAATTTCGACCTTATGAGCACGGCCGTCCGTCGAGGAGGCTTGCCAAGCCAGATATGTCACGGGACGGCTGAGGACATCTATGTCCTGCGGCAAGTTAGGGGTGAGGAATGTCAGTTGGACGCGAACGGCGCCCGCCTGGAATTCATACACCGTGCGCGTGGGGAACACACGCAAGCTCGTCTGCTGGGCCGGAACGATGATGCGCGGCTCGTCGCCCATGATGCGATAGGACTTCCCGTCGACGCGGACAATGCTTTGCATCGTCATGCGCGTGCCCGTCCAGTGGCGCGTCGGCTCGTAGGTCAAATGATCGGCGAACGACCAGATGCTGAAATAAGGATCAACGACGACGAGGGGAACAGCGACTGGGCGAAAATCCGCAGCCGCGGGTTTGTCCGAGGCAAAGGCCGTCGATGCCAGCAGGAAGCAGCACAGAAAAAAGGCTCTTCGCATGTGTCGCGTTTTCCTCTAGAGAGCAGCGTCACGCGTACCATTCCGACGTCACGCCAGGCAAACGGGAGCGTTGCCGGACGTATGATACCGGGAGTTCGCATCTCAGGCATCGGATTATCTAACGAGGGCGAAGGCGCTTGTACTTTAGAAGACACGGCTGCAGCGGCGACGATGACACGCCCCGCTGGGGCGTCAGTCACGCCAAGCTGGCAATTCATGACGGGAAGTGAGAGGCTTGCGAGTTCTCATCGATGATGGCGAGAGGACCTGCATGCGCACTCCTTCAAGGCAAGTGATAACGATCTCGCAGCCCTTTATTCTTACTTTAGTGGTACTTCTCGCGGCTTCATTCCTGCGGGCACAAAACGCTCGAAGACACACACCTGCCGCCGGCATGGGCAATCTGGATAATGTTGCGGTGAACGGCGACACACTTACCTTGCGCGCCGGGCAGGACTCGCTGACGGTGCAAGTGGTGGAGCCGAATGTGGTTCGCGTGCACTATCACCCCAATGGTGCAAGCAGCGCGCGAACGCTGGTGCTCGATCCGCATCGCACGTGGCACAACGACACTGCCGCGACGATCAAGAAGGATACGGATCCGATCACGATTTCGACGGCCGCAATGACGGTGGACATCACCAAGAGTCCCGTGCGGATAACCGTCGAGGATCACGCCGGCCAGGCGCTGCTGACAGAGCCAAACGGCGGAGGCGTTTACGCGGGCGGATTGCGGTTCCAATCGACCGCAAAAGGACCCTTCTTCGGCATCGACGCGACGGCGATTCCCGGACAAAACATGGACTCGCGCCAAGATATCCGTATGGGCGTGGTGCGCGTCGGCGGCAAAGTCCGCGCCGGCCAGCAGGGAGATGGCGGCGCGCCGCTGATCTATACAATGAAATACGGCCTGCTGGTCGATTCCGACGGCGGGAATTTCCGCATCGATCAGGACGCTGGCTCGTTGGAGTTTACGGGAAGCTCTCGGAAGGACGTGGAATACTTTGTGACTGTCGGCGATCCGATGGCGACGATGCACGCTGTAGCAGATATCAGCGGACACGCACCGATGATGCCGAAGTGGACGTTGGGATTCATGAACAGCCAGTGGGGGACGACAGAAGCGGAAGCCACGAACATTATCAACAGATACCGGGCAGAGAAAATCCCGATCGATGGGTTCATTCTCGACTTCGACTGGAAGGCATGGGGCGAGGACAATTACGGCGAGTGGCGATGGAACAGCACGAGCGGCGCGGGGAACGTGGGCCCGAACAAGTACCCGGACGGCGCGTCGGGAAAATTCGCGCAGGAGATGCGCGACAAAGGGATCAAGCTCGTCGGCATTCTGAAGCCGCGGATTCTGTTGCGCAACGCACAGGGGAATTTGACCGAAGCAGCCAAATACGCGCAGGAACATCACTTCTTTTTCGATTGGGAGCAGCCGTATCCGGAATACTTTTCGAATCGTCCGGCGCGCGACATCGATTTTTCCATTCCGGCGGCGCGCGAGTGGTTCTGGCAACATCTGATTCCCGCCTATCGCGCGGGCATTCAGTATTTCTGGAACGATGAGGCTGACGCCATCAGCGATTTGATCTTCCCGAATTTCCAGTTCGCGGACATGCAACGCTCGTTGTACGAAGGCGCGCGATCGATCAGCGATCAGCGCGTGTGGTCGATCAACCGCAACTTTTATCTTGGCGCGCAGCGCTATGCGTACGGCGAGTGGTCGGGTGACATTGACACGGGCTTTGCCAGTATGGGGCGGCAGGAACCGAGGATGCTTTCGACGGTCAGCCTCGGGGAGCCGCACTGGAGTATGGACACGGGCGGGTTTCACCGCCATCCCGATCCGGAAAACTATGCGCGGTGGATGGAGTTCGCCGCGTTCGTGCCCATCATGCGTGTTCACGGCGATTTCAACGAACACCGGCAGCCGTGGGTTTACGGATCGCAAGCGGAAGCAGACGCAAAGGCAGCCATCGATTTACGCTACCGGCTGATGCCATACATGTACGCGTATGAACGCCAGGCCCATGATACGGGGGTGGGTGTCGTGCGGCCGTTGGTCTGGGAATTTCCGGAGGATGGCCGCGATACGGTGCGGATCACAGACGAATGGATGTTCGGAGACAACTTGCTCGTGTCGCCGGTGGTGCATGAGGGCCAGGAGCACACTTCGATCTATCTGCCGCCCGGCGCGTGGATCGATTATTTCCGCGGGCAGAGGTACGAGGGCGGCAAGAAGATCTCTTACACCGTTGATCCGCACACCTGGGCTGACATTCCTCTGTTCGTGCGCGCGGGCGCGATCATTCCGACGCAGGACGTCGAGCAGTATGTGGGTCAACATCCTGCGACGCGCATTTACGTTGACGTTTTTCCGACGGCTGGGCGAACCGCGTTCACTTACTATGACGACGACGGGATCACCTACAAGTACGAGAAAGGTGTCTTTTACAAGCAACAGCTGACTGCGAGCGACGACGGGAAGACGGTCCACTTCGATTCGTCGGCGCCAATGGGTACCTATGTTCCCGCGCTACGCGAGTATGAAGTGAAGCTGCACGGAATCGCGGCGCGGACAGTGACGATTGGCCGGGCGTCGGCGAAACACTACGCCAATATTGGGCAGCTCGAGAACGGCGGCGGCCCGGGTTGGACGACAGGCAGCGATAAGTATGGCGCGGTTACAGTCGTGGTGGTGCCGGCCAAGACTGCAGAGAGTATAGCCGCGACCCGCTAATCTGATTCAGCGGGCCAGCGCTGCGCTCAGCTTGGGTCCAGCGATCAAGAGGATCCAAACTGACCAAGCCGGACTTGGGCGAGTACCTTTGCCGGGGCGCTGCGGCGGTGATATTATGGCGGCATCTCGCGGGCTATCCTTACCAAATGCCACTGGGAAACCAGCGCATAGACTCCGGCTCAAAGGTGTTTCGCTTCGGCCTGTTCGAGGCTGACGCGACAGGCGGCACCCTGATGCGCGACGGGGTGCGCGTTAAGATTCAGGAGCAGCCTTTCCGGGTACTCGTCTCGCTGCTGAACAAAGCAGGCGAGATCGTCACGCGGGAAGAGTTGAGGCAAGAGCTCTGGCCCGATGGAACTTATGTTGATTTCGACGGCAGCCTGAACGCGATTCTGAAGAAGCTGCGCGCTGCAATCGACGACGACTCCGACAACCCTCGATTCATAGAAACCATACCTCGTCGCGGCTACCGATTCATTGCCCCCGTTTCGGTGAAGAAAGCGGCCCCAGTCGCCTTATCCAGAGACGTCGACGCAGTAAACGAAGCGGACCGGGCCACTTCCTGGACCACAAAGATCGTTTCAAACCATCGGCCGGGAATTTTGATATTCGCGGGATCTGTTCTCGTCGTTATCGTGTTGATCGCGGCGGCGCATTTTGGATGGTACCGGCGCGTTACCGGCGCGGATCATCTGACAATCTCGGCGCAAGCTTCCGCTCCCATCGTCGTTCGCAAATCGATCGCGGTTTTAGGCTTTCACAATGTGGCCGGCCGTCCGGAGGATGCCTGGCTGGGCGGTGCGCTATCGGAGATGGTGAGGACGGAGCTCGCGGGTGGCGACAAGTTGCGACTCGTCTCCGGCGAGGATGTGGCAAATCTGCGGCACGCGCTAGTTTGGCCTGAAACGGACACGTTCGACCGAAAAACGACCGCGCGAATCGGCACGGCTCTGAACTCCGACGTGCTCGTTTTGGGATCGTATACGGTTCTCGGTGAGGGCAAGAATAGCCAGTTGCGGGTAGATGTGCGTCTGCAGGATGCGAAAACCGGAGAGATATTATCCGAAACAGCCGAAACAGGTGCGGCGCAGGATCTTTTCCGCATCGTTTCGCGCGTCGGCACGGAGCTTCGCTATCGCCTGGGTGTTCCCTCGCTCGGTGAAAAGGACGAAGCGAGCGTGCTGGCATCAGTGCCGCTCGATCCGGATACCGCTCGGGTATATACGCTCGGGCTGGCCAAGCTGCGCGATTCAGACGCATCGGCCGCGAGGGATTTGTTCGAGCAGGCTGTGAAGGCGGATCCAAAATTTTCGTTGGCTCATGCAATGCTCGCTCGTGCTTACCAGCAACTCGGGTACGAGCAAAAGCGCAGAGAAGAAGCCAAAAAGGCGTGGGATCTCTCCGCGGATCTGCCGCGAGCGGAGCGCATGCTTGTGGAGGGCGACTACTACCAGAGCCTGGGAGACAGCGACAAAGCGATTTCTGTCTATCACGCGCTGTTCGAGTTGTTCCCCGACAACGTCGATTACGGGCTGCAGTTCGCGTGGACGCAGATCCTTGCCGGGCGATCCGCCGAAGCCAGTGAAACGCTGAAACGGCTTCGGGCATTGCCGCATCCCGCCTGCGATGATCCGCGAATCGACGTGGCGGAATCGCGGGTGAGTCAAGTGAAGACCACACAGCTCGCACTTGACCGGGTCGCGATGAAGAAGGCGGCGGCGCAAGGCAAACAGCTGGTGTTCGCGCAGGCGCGCAAAGAAGAATGCCTCGATCTGACCTACGGCGATCACCCGGAACTGGCAACTGCGTCATGCGAGGATGCATATCGCATTTATCTCGCGGCGGGGAATCCCCTCGGAGCAGCGGATTCGCTTCGCCTGTTGGGCGATGAACAGGGTACGAGAGGGCATTACATAGAAGCGGTCGCAACGTACCAGCGGGCGCTGAACGTGCTGCACAAATTGGGCGAACACGAAAAGACAGGCGCGATTCTGAACAACATGGCCATCAATTATGAGAATCGGGGCAAATTGGACCAGGCGGAGCACCTCTTCCGTCAGGCCGAAGCCCATTTTGACGAGTCCGGCGACCGCGCCAATTCAATTACGGCACTCGGCAATGTCGCAGACGTTCTGTTTCTTCGTGGAGACCTCCCTTCAGCGGAGAAGGTTTATCAGCGAATCATTGAAGAGAGCGCGTCGATTCAGTTTGGGGCTGGGTACACCAAGTACCGGCTGGCGGACCTCTGGCTGACCGAAGGACGCGTTCAGGACGCTCGCCGGGAGGCGGAAGAGGCCGTGAAGGACATACACCCAGAAAGTGGAAGCTATCAGTATCTGACTGGCGCCATGATTTCACGTGGAGAAGCACTTGAGGCGGCAGGTGACGTGAACGGCGCTCGGCAGGTGTTTCAGCAGGTACTCGATCTGCGGCAGAAGACCGGAGAGACCGTCCTCGTGGCGGAAACTCAAGTGGAGCTGGCGCAACTCGATTTAGAGGAAGGTCGCGCGCAGGAAGCGGAGTCGCTCCTGCGGCCCGCTATTTCTAAGTTTGAAGGCGAGGCCGCCGATCCAGACACTGCAAGTGGCTACATTCTTCTGAGCCGTGCCTTGTCGCTTCAGGGCAAATTGGGTGAGGCGCGAAGCGCCATCCAGCGCGCGGAGAAACCCAGCTCCACGAGCTCAGATCCGGCTTTGAAATTGCCCCTTGCGATTCAAGATGCGCGGGTCGAGATGGTCGCTGCGCGAACCAATGCCTCGGGCCGACCAGGTCTTGGCAAGGCTCGACAAGAGTTGCAATCCACAGTCGCGACAGCGAAAAAACTGGGGTATTACCAGATCGAATGCCAGGCGCGCCTTGCGCTGGGCCAACTGCAGATGCAGGCGAAGGACGCATCGGCGACTGGTCAGCTCACCGCCCTGGCCGCCGAGGCGCATGGCCACGGCCTCGAACTGATTGCCCGGCAGGCCAAGGACGCGGCTGTGAATTCAGGGAAGAATTTGCCCTCGACGCGCGAGCGATAAGGGTCCTTAAGCTACCCACGCACGACCTCTATCTTCACCCTGAAATGGCACTTCAGCTATCCCCATTTCCACCCTGAAATGTCGCTTCAGCTCCCGACACGACCTTTTAATCGAACCCGGAGTGGCGTTTGCGCTCCCAGTATTGGCCCTATTTAGCTGGCTGAGGCCTCCTTGCGGCCTGGTCGGCCAAGTCATTGGTGCTTTCAACTAATTCATTCTACAGCTACTTAGTGGGTCAGCTTCATATCAGGCCCAGGTCCTTTGACCTGCGGGCCCCTCGGCGGTATCCAGTTCGCTCACGGGCGACACGCAAGTGGCGATAGGTAGCTCGACCGTCTTCAAGGAGGAGCGAAGTGGCGAGAACTGAGACTTGCATAAAGCGACGAATCGGCTTGGAACGGAAGGCCTGGCCTTCGGTGACTTGCATTCTGATTGCGGGCGGCCTGATGTGCGCTCCGATCAGCTTGGGTAAATCCTCGTGGGCCGACCACACTACGACGACACAAGCGAAGACGTCTGGGATGGCGGCCCAAAGCAAGCCGACAGCGAGTGCTTCAGTTCGTCCGAGAGTGAAAGTTGGGCCGCCGAACATCGGACCAAAAGTAGCAAATCCGTCGGCGGGGCAAACAACGGCCAACATCCTGACGCAGCTCGATCAGCAGCTAAAAGCGGCGGACAAGGAAATGTCTGCAATGAAGGTCGGCCAATCGTTGCAAACGGGGCGAACAGGCACCCTTCTCGCACGCCCATCCCCGAACCCGAGCAGCACGGGGACAAAGAACGTTGTGACGAGGGCACCTTCAAAAATGCCTCCGTTACAGTCGACACCTGGTTCCACGGCGTCTCGTGCGGGCGTCGGTTCTGCAGTCTCCTCTGCTTCATCCACTCTGCTTAAACCAACGGGCCCCCGCACAATCGGGGCAGAAACGGCGACGGCGCAAACCTCAACTTCTTCCTCTATTTTGAAAGCTCCCACTCCGGTGAGCGACGTTGGGCTTACTTGTGCGCATGATCCTACGATGCGGATTCTGAACGTGAGCGGAAGCTATCTTCCCGCAACGTTCACCACGATCGAAAAATACGACTCCTATACGATCACGGGGTGTTCGTTCGGCAATGCGGAGCCAAACGCGAAGGTTTATCTCTATAAGGACAACTACAAAGGCAAGGGCTTCCCTCTGAATTTTCGGCTTCTGGAATGGCACGACAACTGGATTCATCTGGATCTCGACTGGAACCTATCGGGCTTGTTTGACCAAGACAATTTGACGCTGGTCATTCAGCGCGCAGACGGCCAGCAAACCAGCAAAGCCGGCTTCAAGTTTTATGCGGCGCGAGAGCAACTGCGTCTGCGGAGCATCCCACGAAGCTCTTTTTCATTGTGGGGACTGACGACGACCAGCACTTCCGCATGGAAGGTCACCTATAACTCTCCAGCATCTGCCTCAGACGGATTGGGATTTCAAGGAACATCGGCGGAGGTGCAGTGGGATGAGCACCTGGCGTTCATGAAGAACGGGTTTGATCACGCGGATGCGCCTAGCGCCGGCAGAGATGTTTACGATTTCAGCCGATTGCAGCCGGGCTTCGTTCCCACAAACGCATCCCTGGAGTGGCAGAACGTTGATTGCAGTAGCTACTCGGGAGCCATAGTCACAAACGGGAATTTCAATCTTGAATGGCAAGGCGCCCAGCTCTGGGTCGACTGGCAGGGCCAGAACTGCCAGAACATGAATTGCGGAGGCGCATTCCAAACCGACTGCTTCTGGTCCGACTTTAACACCAGTTATGCGATCGACGTGTGGGTGGAAGGGCCGAAGGGTATAGACCCCTGGACCGGCATGGCCACGAACCAATAAACCGCGGAGTTCCTCCAAACTCTCGCTCTTAGGAGGCGCTATGACAAAAAACATCGCGGGTCACAAAAGCAGAGTAGCTTTTCGGCTGAGCTTCCTGACGGCCATCTGCATTCTACTGCTGCCAACTGGTGCACCCGAACGAAGTGGCGCGGCGGCCGCAAATTCGGGCGCACGACCGAAGTATGGCACGCCAAAGGTGGCATCCTCGGCCCAGTCTGCATCCCGAAACCGCAGCCAGTCACTACAGAACAACAGCCTGATACGAGAGGCGCTTTCGCATGCAGTTCAGATCGGTCCGCGAGCCAGTGTAACGGGAGGGGATACCTCATATTCGACGGTCGCCGGCTTGCTGCGCAAGCAGAGTACAGTGGCGCGTTCCCTGCTGCTTCCGGCTATGCAGTCAAATCAGGGACAGACAGGAGCGAATGGTGCGACTCTGCTGAACGGTGGCACCAAAGTCACCCTAACTCCACAACCTTATCCACCAAAGAGTTCGGTCCCACTGCTTGGCACAAGCCGGACAACGTCGGCGTCGGGGGCACAGACTGGCAGTCTGTCCTCGAATCGGACCGCAACACAAGTGAGTCCCTCCAACGAAACCACGCGAACGCGTCCGGACGGCGGCGGTCGAACGGAAGTTCCCTCGATCGGGCGAGAAACAGCACCGATGCAAACTCAAATGTGCCGGGCCGGGATTGGCGCGGTGGACGGCGCAGCAAACAGTGTCTGGTTCAGCCCGGTTGCCGGACAGGATGGCCAATTCGTAGTTCAGGGTTGTGGGTTCGGCAACACGGTCGGCGAAGTGTATTTGAGTGGGGTGCAGTACGCCAAGGACCGTCTGACGTCTCAGGCCGGTATCAGTTCGCAGTTCGATTCCGGCACGTTTCCGGATCGGGTGTATTTCAGGGTACCACCGAACGGATGGACGGACCGCCAAATCGTCGCGCAGATCGACGCGAACGCGAGCGGCCTATACGATACGAACAACGTTGAGCTGGTTGTTAAGGCCGCGAACGGAACGACGTATCAGGCCATTGGAATGAATTTCCTCGCGGCGCGAGCCGATCAGGTAGTGCAGCGAATTGTAACCACGCAGTACCCAACGGGCCCTGATTCGTGCTACGGGCTGACACTGAGCGAATGCCTTGTTCCCGGAGTGAATCTCGCGATTGTTAATTCCGCCGTCGGACCGTTGAATCCGGAGGTGGAATCTCCTACTAAATACTGGTTGACAGCCGGCCGAACTGTCGCAGTTGTTCGCGGCGTGATCTACCTGGAATCGACAGATCGCTACTCCGTAATCTTCCCCAGCGGGACAGATACGTATCAATTCCATCTTGCGCCCGGATTTCAATTGGATCCGCAGAACGGCGTTCAGCTGACCCACGCGAGCATGGACGCGAGTCTCTGCCAGTCGATAGGCGGCGTTTACTCCAAATCGGGCGATTGGGCAATCAACTACACGTCAACGTCATCGTTTCAGGTCTCTTGGCAGGAAGAAGCGTGCTCGCCGCGACCGGGCCTGACAACAATGAGCACTGACCAAGTGCATGGTTTCGCGGGTCAATCGATTTACGAACTGCTG